>RFGU01000020.1 GCA_003696955.1 Deltaproteobacteria bacterium
CGCTCGGCGAAGGCCTCGCGCACCCTCCCCGGCGTTTGGCCGGGGAGGCCGGCAGTGCTCAGACTTCTTCGAAGTTCAATCCCTGCCGGGCGCGCCGCGCAAGCGCTCGGCGAAGGCCTCGCGCACCCTCCCCGGCGTTTGGCCGGGGAGCGCTCGGTGCGCGGTCTTGGGGCGGAAAGTGCGCGGTTGGGTCGTAGGGAGAAGTTCGTTGCGCTCACGGGGAAAGGCCGATATGGTGCGTAGGTCGAGTGCGAGTCGCCGACCTGCCGTGTCCTCGAGGGGACGACCTGGCGAACCTTGCGCGGGAGACGACTTGCGCCCGAAAGAAAGAACGAAAAGCAGAAACGAGAGCGCGAAGTGGATCCGTTCGTCAGGGATCCGTTTCGCCGAAGAGAGAAGAGAACATCATGTCGAACAAGCTATTTGTCGGAGGCCTTGCCTGGGCGACCGATGACCAGGGACTTCGTGCCGCTTTCGAGCGCTTCGGTCCCGTCACGGAGGCCAAGGTGATCACGGATCGGGACACCGGTCGCTCGCGGGGCTTCGGCTTCGTGACCTTCGCGGAAGCGCAGGACGCCCGCACCGCCATCGGTGAGATGAACGGTGCGGAACTCGATGGCCGAAACCTTCGGGTCAACGAGGCCGAGGATCGTCGTCGCGGTGGCGGCGGCGGTGGTCGCGGCGGTCCGCGCCGCGGCGGCGGTCGCTGGTAGTCGTCGGAGTCTCCGACACCAAGAACGCGGGGTGCGTCCTACGGGGCGGACCCCGCGTCGCTTTGGTTCGCCTTCGTTCGACACGGAAGCGTCAGTCGAAGGGCCGCGCCTGCCGGGCTTTCGTCGGAGAGGTGCGCCGGGGGATCGACCAGGTCGAGCCGTCCACCGAGGTCCGCGGCCAACTCCCGAGAGATCGCAAGGCCGAGCCCCGTGCCCTCGCCAGCCGACGCCGTGGAGAAGAACGGCTCGAAGATCCGCTCCCGATGCTCGTCGGGAACACCCGGACCGTTGTCCCGCACCTCGAGGACGACGTGGTCGTCCGCGTGCTCGAGATGGATCTCCACCCGCGGTGGTCGACCCGCGCCGGCGGCTGCACGGGCCGCGTTGACCACCAGGTTGCGGACGATCTGGTCGACGGCGGCGAAGTCCGTCTCGAGCTCGACCGACGCCGGCCCGCAGACCTCGATGCTCGCGCCTTCGAGGCGCGGGTCGTGGGCGAGCAGGGCCAGGTTGCGGCGGAGCTCGGCCGCGAGATCCCCCTTCCGGCGCTCGCCACCTTCGTTGCGGGCGTAGGCCAGGAGCTGGCCCACGAGCCCCTGGATCCGTTCCACCTGGCCGAGGGCACGCTCCACCAGGGCGCGCTGGCCGTCGACCCCCGGATTCTCGGGAAGGTCGTCTCGGAGCATGGCCAGATATCCGGCGATGGCGGCCAGGGGATTGCCCACCTCGTGGGCGACGCCGGCTGCGATCCGGCCGAGGGTGGCGAGGCTCTCGCTGCGCAGGAGGAGTTCCCGTTCGGCCGCCCGACGTTCGACGACCTCGGAAAGGGCCGCGGCCATGCGATTGAAGTCCTCGGCGACGGCCCGGATCTCCTCGGGACCGTCTTCGGGGGCCCGGGTCGAAAGATCGCCGGCTGCCAATTGGGACGTGGCACGGCGTACCGCGGCCAACGGCCTCAGTACGTCCCGTTCGACGAGCAGGCCGGCCATGAGCGCCAGCACGCCGCCGAGGGCGAGTGCGGGCAGGAAGACCTGCAACAGGGCGTCTGGATGGGTCCACGAGGCGGGGCGGGCCGACAGACGAAGGACGACGCGGGGAGGGCTGCGTGCCGGGCCGAAGACGGGCACGGGGGCATCGAAGACCCACGCCCCGTCGGTGAGGTCGTGGACGCGAACGGGGCCCTCGGCCGAAGGTGCGGGGACGTCCTGCGTCGGAAACACGCCGACCTCCTCGAGCACGGCGCCGTCGGCGATGCGGACGAGTCGAAGCCCGGCCACGGAGCCCTCCGCGAGGGCGGCGTAGAGCAGGCGCTCGACGGGCGCCGCGTCCGCGCCGCGGCCCTCCGCGTCGAGGAACGGCGCGATGCTCTGGGCGATCCCCTGGGTGTGGGCCGCAAGGCGCGAACGTTCGGCGGATCCGTGGCGGCGTGCCGTCAGGTACTGCGCGCCCAGCGAAAGTGCCGCGGCCGCCAGCACGATGAGCACCGCAAGGCCGCCGACGAGGTCACGGCGAAGGGTGCGGCGCGACCTAGCCACGCGGCGGGCCATGGACCGGAAGACGCAGCCGAGGCGGCCGGGCCGCGACGGGTTCGCAGCAACGATCGCACGCAGTGCGCCGGTGGACGCGTCTCCACGCGAGGTAGGCCACGGCCACGGCCACGGCCACGAGGGCGAGGGCGGTTTGGATCTCGGGGGTCATGGCGTGTCGCCCCCTTCCTGCTCCCGCGGACACGAGCCGTTCTTGACGCCCCGGGCCTTGGCGCACAGGCCGTACAACTCGTGCCGGTGGCGGACCAGGCTGAACCCGAAGCTGCGGGCCACGCGCTCTTGCCTGCGTTCGATGTCCTCGTCGTGGAACTCGAGGACGTGGCCACACTCGATGCAGATGAGGTGGTCGTGGTGTTCTGTGTCGCCTGCCGTCTCGTAGCTCGCCTGTCCGTCACCGAAACGGCGCTCCGCCGCCAGGCCGCACTCGGTCAGCAGCTTGAGGGTGCGGTAGACCGTCGCATAGCCGATCTTGGGATCCTGCTCGCGCACCCGCCCGAGGAGGTCCTCGATGGTAAGGTGTCCGCCTGCACCGAAGAACGTGCGCGCGATCACGTCCCGTTGCCGCGTGGACTTCAGGCGCATCTTGCCGAGATAGGCGTGGAACTGCTCCATGAGGGCGTCCACGTCCGATGCCGTAGGGGGGCTCTGCACGCCGCCCACCAAGCTATCGTGGGCTCCGGGCCCGCGCAAGCCGTGCGCGTGCGACCGCCGGCACCTAGGTGGCGGTCCTTGGCGCCCCCCGCGAGCCTGCCTATACTTGCGCGCCCATGGCCCGTTCCCGTCGGACGTCGAAGGCCCGAGGGCCGAAGGACCGCAAGGCCTCCGAGGCCGAAGGGACGAGTACGGCCGAGGAGGGGGCCTCGGCCGAGGCCCCCGAGGCCATCGACGTGCTCCTCGATCGGCTCGAGGAGGTGGTCGAAGAACTCGAGAACGGGTCGCTGCCCCTCGAGGCGGCGTTGCAGCGCTTCGAGGAGGGCATGACCCTCGTCCGGCAGGGCCGCGCCGCCCTCGACGCCCTCGAGCAACGGATCGAGCTGCTGCTCGAGGACGGATCCCGCGAGCCCTTCGATCCCGACGCCGACGAAGACGACACGGAAGAAGACCCATGAGCGAAGCATTCGAAGCCGTGGCCGCGAGCCTGCGCGGCCGCGTGGACGAAGCCCTCGACGCGGCCTTGCCCGCGCGCCCCGACGACGACCCCATGCGCCTGCGCGAGGCGATGCGCTACGCGGTGCTCGGCGGTGGCAAGCGCATGCGGCCCATCGTGGCCCTCGCCGCATGTCGCGCGGCCGGGGGCAGCGACGAGGACGGCCTGCCCGCGGCATGTGCCATCGAGTTGGTCCATGCCTACTCCCTCGTCCACGACGACCTGCCCGCGATGGACGACGATACCGAGCGTCGGGGTCGGCCGACCGTGCACGTGGCCTTCGGGGAAGGGCCGGCGATCCTGGTGGGGGACGCCCTCTTGACGCGAGCCTTCGGACTGTTGGCCGAGGCGGGGAGAACCCGCCCCAAGGCGCGAGCGGCCGAAGCCGTGGCGCGGCTCGCCCATTGGGCGGGGATCGACGGCATGGTCGGGGGGCAGGCCCTCGATCTCGCCCTCGGCCAGGACGTCGGGGACCTCGAGACCCTCGAACGGATCCACTTGCTCAAGACCGGCGGGCTCTATGCCGCCGCCGCGGCCATGGGCGGCTTGATGGCCGGGGCCGACGACGGGGTCGTCGAATCCCTCGATGCATGGGGGCGGGCCTTCGGCGTGGCCTTCCAGCACGCCGACGACGTGCTCGACGGCGACCAGCCCCGGCTGCGCGCACGGGCGCGGACCCGGGTGGGCGAGCTGGTGGAGGCGTGCCACCGGATCGCGGACGGTTTCGGCGAGGACGGCGAACTGCTTGCGAACATCGCGCAGTGGGTCGCCGACCGCATGGAACGGGCGTTGGCGGGCGAAGACCTCGACTGACCGCCGGGTTCGGGGCGGCGCCGGGATCGTGGGCGGCAGCGGCCCGGAACGGGGCGCGTGCTCCGGGGGGTGACGCGCGGGTTCGGGGGGTGTTCGCGGTTGGAAGTTGCCGTCCGGGCGACCCGCACCATAAAGTGGACGGGTCCATGAGCAAGACGACGATCCTCCTCGACGGTCGCGGTGGCGGCCTGGCCCGCGGCACGCCGGGGCGTAAGCGCGCGTTCGTCGTCGTCCTCGCCGGTGACCGCATGGGGGAGATGTTCCCGCTCGAGGGAGGGCGCGTGACCATCGGCCGCGGCCTCAAGGCCGACGTTCGGATCAACGACGAGGGGATCTCGCGCACCCATGCCGTCGTCGAGTACCGAGACGGCGAGTACGTCCTGCTCGACGCCGGGTCGACGAACGGCACGTACGCCAACGGCGAGCGGATCGACGAACACGTGCTCGTCGAGGGGGACAAGATCCAGATTGGGGCATCGAGCGTCCTCAAGTTCACGTTCCACGACGAACTCGACGAGGACTTCCAACGTACCCTGTACGAGTCGGCCCTTCGGGACCGCGTGACGGGGGTGTTCAACCGCAGCTACTTCAACAACCGGCTCGAGAGCGACGTCGCGTTCGCCCTGCGGCACGGCAAGCCCCTGGCCCTGGTGATGATCGACCTCGATCATTTCAAGCGCGTCAACGACACCTACGGGCATCCGGCGGGCGATGCACTCTTGCGGGAGTTCGCGGCACGCGTCCATGCGACGACCCGCTCGGAGGACGTCTTCGCCCGTTATGGTGGCGAGGAATTCGCGCTCATCTGTCGCGACGTGGATGCACGCAAGGCGTTGTTCGCAGCCGAGCGTATCCTCGGCGTCATCACGAAGGAGCCGTTTTCGGTGGGCGACGCCGAGCTCGAGATCACCGCCTCGCTCGGCGTGGCCGACCTCGGCCAGTTGCCCCAGCCGTCGGCCGACCAGCTCGTGCGTGCGGCAGATGCCGCGCTCTATCGGGCGAAGGCGGAGGGACGGGCACGCATCGTCGTGTTCGATCCCAATGCCGATCCCACACGCCTCGTATGACCTCGGAGGGTGTCCGTGTGCGTGGCTGTTCGCGGAAGCGGGCGGTCTCGTGGCGCATCGTCGTGCTCGTGGCCCTGGCGACGTGCCACCGTGACGTAGGTCGGCCCGTGGACGTCGAGCCCGACGTCGGCCAGGTTCCGGCTGGCGAGTCCGCCGGCGCGGGCACGGAGCCGGCAACCCCGCCGCGGCACCTGGCCGAAGACCCACGGGGCGTTCGCGCCCTCGATCTGCGGCTGCGCGGCAAGCCGTACGGCGCTCCGTTGCGCGAGATCTGGGACGATGCGGGGGCGTCGCCGCCGTTGCGGGCCCAGGCCGCATACCTCCTCGGCCAGATGGCCCTCGAAGAGGAGCGCCCGGACGAGGCTGCGGCGCTCCTCGCCCACGCCGTCGCCGCGCCGTCCCTCGCGCCCATCGAGGATCACGTTCGGCTCGCCCTCGCCCGCGCGCGCGCCGAGGCCGGCGACCTCGCCGGCGCACGGGCGGCGTTCGAGGCGGGGCCGTTCGGGCCCGAGATCGAGGCGGAGGCCCGTTCGGAGCGCGCGCGGTTGCTCCTGCGGATGGGGGACGCGTCCGCCGCCGTCGCCGCCGCCGAAGCGCTGCTCGATCGCGGCGATCTCGGGCGACGCCGACACGAGATTCGGGTGCTGCTGGCCGAAGCCCTCGAGGCACGGGGAGCGTCGGGGGATCTCGAACGGGCCCGCAAGGCGTGGGAGGAAGTGCTGCTCGCCGTCCCGGCCAGCGCCTTCGGCGAGAAGGCAAGGGCTCGTCTCGACGATCTCGAGCGTACCCTCGGCCCGGCCCGCCGCGGCCGAGCCCGCCGCACGTTCGAGACCCGGATCCAACTCGCCCTTGCCCGGGATCTCCTCGCCCGCCGCGCCTACGCCCGCGCCTTCGCGGCGGCGGCCCCCCTCGCGCGGGACCGCAAGGTCGGAGCGGACGTTCGTTGTGAAGCCGCCTACGTGGCCGGCACGAGCCTGTTCAAGCGACGCAAACGCGTGGACGCCGTCCCGTGGTTTCGGCGGGCCGTGCGGGTGTGTCCCGACGACGAAGACGGTCGCGACCTGCGGGTGCGTTCGGCGTACCAGGCAGCCCGTGGTGTCTACGCCGACGGGGCCTACCGCAAGGCGGCGCGGGCGTTCGAATCCCTCGCGACACGACACGGAGACCACCGCCTCGCGGACGACGCGTGGATCCTGGCCGCCGAGAGCCACGCCGAGGCCGGAAACGTCGACGCCGCCGAGGTGGCCCTGCGTCGTGCGGCCCGTGCGGGCGGCGACATGGCCTTCGAGGCCGTGCGGCGCCTCGTCGTGACCGCGCTCGATCGCGGCGACGTGGCGAGTGCGCGCGACGTGCTCGACGGCATCGGTGCCGACATCGCGGCCGGGCCGGAGGACCGCGCGGCCTTGGCCTACCTGCGGGCCCGCGTCGCCGAAGCAGCTGGCGAGGCCGACGCGGCCTCGGCCTACCTGGCCGTGTTCGACGTGCAGCGCATCGGCTATTATCCCCTGTTGGCGTATTCGCGCTGCGTCGCGCTCGGCCGGGGCGATGCGGCCCTGAAGAAGCTCGATGCGCCGAGCCGGGCGACCGCACCCGTGCCACCGGATGGTCCGGCCGACCTGCTCGCGCGGGTCGAGTTGCTCGCCGTGTTCGGGGCCCACGAGGCGGCCGCCAAGGCCCTCGAGGCTGCGGGGATCCGGGGGTGGGATGCCGCATTCGTGCTCGCTCGTATCGGCGCGCACGCACGGGCCCAGCGCGTGGTCGCAGGACTTGCGAGTTCGCTCGCCGAGGCCGGGCGGCCGGATGGACCGTGGCGCCCGGCGCTCGAGGTGGCCCACCCGCGCCCCTTCCGGGATTGGGTCGAGGGCGCGGCGGGCCAAGCCCGGATCCCGCCTGACCTTCTCTACGCGTTCGCCCAGACCGAGAGCCGCTTCGACCCCCACGCCGTCTCGTGGGCGGGGGCGCGGGGCATCGTGCAGCTCATGCCGAAGACGGCCGCCCACGTCGCCGCACGCCACCGGCTCGATGCCCAGGCCCTCGACCTACACGATCCCGTCACGAACCTTCGACTCGCGGCGTACTACGTGGCGGACCAGATGACGGGATTCGGGGGCCGCTCGGCCCTGCCGCTCGCCATCGCGGCCTACAACGCCGGACCGGGGGCCGTGCGCCGGTGGAGACGAAGTGCGCCGGATCGTCCCCTCGACCTCTTCGTGGAGACGATCCCCTACGACGAGACGCGAAGGTACACCAAGCGCGTCCTCGGCAGGTTCTTCGCCTATCGTTGGATTTACGGGGGCGAGTTGCCCGTCGTCTTGGCGCATCCCGAGGCCGAAGGCCCCGGACCGGACCGGTAGGACGCCCCCCTCGCGCCGGGCCGGCGGTCGGCCCGCTTGGTCACGTGGGCTTGGCGGGGAGGGAGCGGGCCAAGGCGTCGCCGCGGGCCTTGGCTGCCGCCTCCCGCGCCAGCCGGCGCTCCATGCCGCGGATCTTCGCAGTGAAGAAGGCCTCGGCGCCGGCGTAGAGGCACACGAAGGACCAGATGGGTGAAAGGTGGGTGATCCAGGCCAGGGACCACACGGCGAAGACGAGGGAGGCACGACCCACGTCCCCGTTGAGGAGCTGGCCGGTGCCCGGCAGGAAGAGGCTGAGCAATCCCGCCGTGACGGGCAGGCGCGGCTCGTCGTCGTCCACGAGGGCCAGGGCGTCGGCGTCGGGGCGTTCGGCCAGCGCCGTCGTCGCTCCCATGGAGACGGCCGTGTCGCGGAACATGGATTCGAGCCGTTCCTTGGTGGCCGGCGGAGCGACGTAACGGCGGATCGCGTCTCCTTCGGCGTGGAGGGTGCCCTGCGCGACGAGTGCCTCGAGGGTCGTCTCGACCTCGTCCGCATCCGCCCTGAGGAGCCCGGCCGCCGTTCGCGCCGTCAGGCCGTCGATGCGCGGGTCCCCGAACAGGGCGAGCACGCGCGCGGCGAGGGGGGGCGTGTCGGCCGGGCCGGCCACCGGATCGGGCGCGACCGCGGGCGCGTTCCAACCCGCCTCCGTCTCGGTCGCGCGCGAATCCGGTTCCCGCGGTCCGGAGGACGCCGGCGCGGCGCCTCGGCCACCGTGCCGCGCCGTCCGGCGCAGGAAGCGGCGGGCACGGCCTGCGCGATCGCTCATCGCCCGCCTCCGAAGAGAAAGCCCAGGGCCTTCCAGGCGACGACCAGCACGCCGAGCAGGATCGCCAGGACCACCAGGTTCCAGACGAACTGTTCGGGGCTCGTCGGGTTGACGAGGGCCTCGAGGTCGAACTCGTCCACGAGCTGCCGGAGATCGTCGAGCACGGCTCCTTCGAGGGTAGCAGCGCCTTCGGCCCTTCGCCCGCCGGCCCGGCCCTCACGGGGGGGTGGGGGGCCCGAGCGGGTGTGGAACTCACACGGGGACGGCGAAGTCGCGCAGGGCCTCTTCGAGGCTCGTGCGCAGGTTCGTACTGGCCTTGCGCTTGCCGATGACGAGGGCGCAGGCCAGGTGGTAGGTGCCGGCGGGGAAGTCCTTGGGGCGCGTCCCCGGCACGACCACCGACCGGGCCGGCACCTTGCCACGGTACTCCACGGGGGTCGGCCCCGACACGTCGATGATGGGGGTGGAGGCGGTGAGGACCACGTTGGCCGCGAGGACCACCTCGCGCTCGAGGTGGACCCCTTCGACCACGATGGCCCGTGAGCCGAGGAAGCAGCCGTCCTCGACGACGACCGGCCGCGCCCCCGGGGGTTCGAGCACGCCCCCGATCCCAACGCCACCCGACAGGTGAACGTCTGCACCGATCTGCGCGCAACTACCCACGGTGGCCCACGTGTCCACCATCGTCCGGGCGCCCACCCGGGCCCCGATGTTGACGTAGGACGGCATGAGTACGACGCCCGGTTCGAGGTGGGCGCCCACGCGCACCGTCGCCGGGGGGACGACGCGCACTCCCGCCTCGGCGAAGCCCCGCTTGAGCGGGATCTTGTCGTGGTACTCGAAGGGCCCGACCTCGTAGGTCTGCATGGAGCAGAGCCCGAAGTAGAGCAAGATGGCTTGCTTGGCGTAGGTGTGGACCGTCCAGCGGCCGTCGGCGTCGGGCTCGGCCACGCGGACGGTACCCGCGTCCAGGCGCGCGATCATCTGGCGCACGGCGTCCGCATGGGTCGGATCGGCCAGCAGCGAGCGGTCCTCGAACGCCGCCTCGATGCGGCGGGCGAGGATCTCCGTAGGCGTGTCGTCCACGGGGGGCAGGGGCGAAGTGGTCATGGCGGCGGGATCCTATGCGAACGGGCGCCCTGGCCGCCATGGCGACCGGAGCGCCCGCTCTTCGGCGGTGAGCGTCGGGCTCAGCCGTGCTTGGAGAAGTACTCCTTGGCCTTCTCGGGGTCCGGCACGATGGTGTCCGCGCCGTCCTCCCAGTCGGCCGGGCACACCTCGCCGTGTTCGTCGGTGTACTGGAAGGCCTTGATCAGACGCAGGGCCTCCTTGACGCTGCGACCCACGGGCAGGTCGTTGATCCCGGCGTGGCGCACGATGCCGTTCGGATCGATGATGAAGGAGCCGCGGAGGGCGACGCCGGCATCGATGAGCACGTCGTAGGCCCGCGAGATGTCCTTGTTGATGTCCGAGATGAGGGGGAAGTTGATCCCGCCGAGGCCGCCTTCGGCACGCGGCGTCTTGATCCACTGCAGGTGCACGAACTTGCTGTCGATGCTGCACCCGAGGATCTGGGTACCGAGGGCCTCGAACTGCTTGGCCGCCTCGGAGAAGGCGATGATCTCCGTCGGGCAGACGAAGGTGAAGTCGAGGGGATAGAAGAACAGATAGACCCACTTGCCCCGGTAGTCCGAGAGCTTGATCGTCTTGAAGTCGCCGTCGACGACGGCTTCGGCCTCGAAATCGGGTGCTGGATTCGTCACGATGGGCATGGCTCGCTCCCTTGGAGTGGTTTGCGGCGCGCACCATAGATCATCTGGCCGACAGCGCAACCGGTGCGCGTGCGAACGCGTGCGTTCGCGTTCGGCGCCCTACGGGTGCGTTCCCGTGCCGGTGGGTGTGGAGGCGTTCGGGCGGTCGAGGTCCGTCGCGTCGAGGTCGGTCACCGGAGGGAGCACCCCCGACTCGCGCAGGGAAAGGCGTACCGCGAGGGCCGACAAGAGGGCGTCGACCGATCCCGAAAGGTCGTCCGGCACCGGGGGGGCGCCCGCCACGGACGTTGGGGTCGGAAGTGCCGCCGCGAGCATGGCCGCGAGGGCAGCGCCGGGTGCACTCGACCCCGGGACCGGCTCGACCGACGCTAGGCCGTCGAGCCAGCGACGGCGGTGGGCTTCGGGAACGACCCGGGCAGAAAGCCGTATCCGCATCCTCCGAGGAAGGCGGCCCGGAGCGTCGGGCGCGAGGGCGCATCCCAAGAGCCGGCTCGCCACCACCGCGGTCGAAACCGACCCCGTCCCGGTCACGTCCACCAGCAGGAGCCGGCTCGGCGAAAGATCCGGAACCTGGGCCTCGGCGTGTCCGAATGCCGTCGCGCGGGGAGGGGGCGCAGGGAGCGGGCGCCCCGTGACCGCGGCCGCTTCGGCGGCGAACATGGCCAGCGCGACCTTCGCTTCGGCGTCGCGCGCGGCGAGGAGCTGGGCATGGTGGAGCGTCGCGCACCACGCCGGTGCCGCACCGGCGAGTCGAAGGAGACCGTCGAAGGTGCCGCCGAGGCAGACGATCTGCCGTCCGAACCCTCGAACGTGGGGCGCGAGGGGCTCGGGGTAGGGCCAAACGGTCACGCACGGGCCATCGTCGACGGCCATGGTTCCTTGAGGCGTGCCCGCGGCCCCGGGGCGCCTTGCCCAGAAACGCCGGCGGCCGCCGAGTCCTGCGCCGCCCCGTCCGGCCCGCGCCTCGGCCGCGGGGCCCAACGCACACGTTGAGCCGGCCGGCTGGCCGGTGGTCGAGGGCGGGCTGTCGCGCCCGTGCTCGGACCGGATGCGCGGCCGGGCCCCGTCGTCCGTGCCGGGTGGACGGATTCGGGACGACGAGGAAAAATCCTTGCCGAGGCGGGCCTGCCGACGAATAGGGGTTCCGAAGGAGAGACATGCACGCCCAAGAGTTCGCCAACCGATTGTCCGACGGCATCGCCGAGAGCCGTCTCGCCACGGTCCCCCCGACGTTTCCGGGTCACTCCCCCGCCGCTCGCCGCGTCCAGGCGATGATCTACCGCGCCGTACGCACGAACCTTCCCGTCCTCCTGGTTGGACCGCCCGGCTCGGGCAAGGAGACCATCGCGCGCATCCTGCATCACTTCGGTGGCGGCGAGGTTCCGGTCCTCGACATCCTCGACGCCAAGTCCCAGCGGCCGCTGCCCCCCCTCGGCGGATTCACCTACCTGGCCAGGCTCGAGGATCTGTCCTTCGAGGAGCAGGCGCGACTGCCGAGCCTCGTCGGGCTCGGACGGATCGTCATCGCCACGAACCTCCAGCCCGAGTCCCCCGAGGGCCGGGAGCGCCTGCATCCGCAGATCGTGCGGTGGGCGAGCGGGGTCCGCATCGACGTCCCGCCGCTCGCTCAACGCATCGAGGATCTCGAGTTTCTCGCCATGAACATCGTGGTGAACACGCCCTCGCGTCGGCCCATCGGTGGGATCTCCGACGCGGCCCTCGACTGCCTGCGCAGCTACCGCTGGCCCGGCAACCTCGACGAACTCCGAGACGTGATCACCCACGCCGTCAAGAACGGTACGAGCGATCAGATCGAGGTGCGGGATCTGCCGGCCAAGCTGCGCATGCGTGACGCCCAGAAGGTGCGGATGCAGTCCCCCGAGCGCATGCTCTGCCTCGAGGAGGCCGAGAAACAGGCGATCAAGCGCGCCCTGGCCTACGCCCGCGGCAACAAGCGCAAGGCCGCGCGCCTGTTGCACATCGGCAAGACCACGCTGTACCGCAAGCTCAAGCAGTACGACCTCGAGTAGCACCGTCCCCCCGGCGGCCGCGTCTTCCGTCGTGGCCGCCTCGCCGGGCGCCCGCCGACGAACGCGGGCGCCCTTCGTTTATCGGCGCGGGTGCTCCGCAGCGGTCCGCCGCCTATCATGGCCGCGTGTCCGACGAGCCGTCCGCCCGCAGCACCGCAACGCGCGCCCCGGACGAGGCGGAGATCCTCGAGGGTTTCCTCGAGGTGTGCGAGCGACGCGGGATCGAACTCTACCCGGCCCAGGAGGAGGCCATCGTCGAGTTCTACGCCGGAAACCACGTCCTCTTGAACACGCCGACCGGCTCGGGCAAGACCCTGGTGGCCGAGGCGGCGATCCATCGCGCCCTCGCCCTCGGGCGCCGGATCTTCTACACGAGTCCGGTCAAGGCCCTCGCCAACGAGAAGTTCTTCGCCCTGTGCGAGACCTTCGGGCCCGAACGGGTCGGCATGATGACCGGGGACGCCCAGGTCAACCCGCGGGCCGACGTGATCTGCTGTACGGCCGAGATCCTGGCGCGGATCGCCCTGCGCGGCTTCGAGCAGGCGCCCGTCGACGACGTGGTCATCGACGAATTTCACTACTTCGCGGACCCCGACCGGGGCATGGCCTGGCAGATCCCCCTCGTGGCCATGCCCCACGTCGCGTTCCTGCTCATGTCGGCGACCTTGGGGGACACCACCGAGATCGAACGCCGCCTCGAAGCCCGCACCGGCCGTGCGGTGAGCGTGGTGCGATCGGGCGACCGGCCCGTCCCCCTCGCGTTCTCGTACTCGACGACGCCGCTCGTCGAGACGGTGCAGGAGCTGGTCGAAGGGGGGAAGGCCCCGATCTACCTGGTGAGCTTCACCCATCGGGAGTGCTTCGAGTGGGCCCAGTCGCTCACCAGTGCCGCTTTGCTCGACCGCGCCGAGCGCAAGGCCATCACCGAAGCCATCGCGGGGCAACGCTTCGATACGCCGGCCGGCAAGGCGATCCGTCGCGCCGTGACCCACGGCGTCGGGATCCACAACGCGGGGATGCTGCCCAAGTACCGGCGCCTCGTGGAACGACTGGCCCAAGCGGGCCTGCTCAAGGTGGTCTGCGGCACCGACACCCTCGGCGTCGGGATCAACGTCCCGATCCGAACGGTGCTGTTCAACAAGCTGTGCAAGTTCGACGGCAAGCGCACCCGCATCGTCAGCGTGCGGGACTTCCATCAGATCGCCGGCCGTGCCGGACGCAAGGGATACGACGACGAGGGGTTCGTGGTGGTCCAGGCCCCCGAACACGTCATCGAGAACCTTCGCCTCGAACGGAAGGCCGCCGGGGATCGGAAGAAGCTGCGCAAACTGGTGCGCAAGAAACCCCCGACACGGGGCTACGCCCATTGGGACGAGCAGACCTTTCGGCGGCTGGTGGAGGGCACGCCCGAGCCCCTCGAGTCGCGCTTCGCCCTGACCCATGGGATCGTGGTCGATTGCCTGGATCGGGAGGTCGCCCACGGGCGGCGAGACGGGGGCTACCGGCGCGTCCTCGAACTCATCGAGCACAGCTACGAGCGTCCCACCCTGCACGTGCGGCACAAGCGGCACGCGGCGCAGCTCTTCCGCTCCCTCGTGCGTGCAGGGGTCGTCCAACTCGAGAAGGTGCCGTGGTCCCCTGGGCCGGCCGTTCGCGTGGCCCCCGGGATGCGACGGGAGCTGTCCTTGTTCCACACGCTCTCCCTCTACCTGCTCGACGTCCTGGCGGTGGTGGATCCGCAGGCGGAGGACCAGCCGCTCACCGTCCTCTCCCTGGCCGAGGCCATCGCCGAGACGCCCGAGGTGATCCTGCGCGCCCAGGTCGCGCGCCTCAAGGACGAGCGCATGGCCGAGTTGCGCGCCGAGGGCGCCGACTACGACACGCGCATGGCCGAACTCGAGAAGGTCGAGGCCCCCGCCCCCTGCGCCGAGTTGGTCCACGCCACCTACGAGACCTTCCGCGAGGCCCATCCCTGGATCGAGTACGTCGAGATCCGTCCCAAGTCGATCGCCCGGTGGATCTACGAACGGCACCTTTCGTTCTCCCAGTTCGTCTCCGAATTCGGGCTTGCGCGGGCCGAAGGGGTCCTCTACCGCTACCTCGGACAGGTCTGGCGGATCCTGGCGCGGATCGTGCCGCCGCTGCACGACACCGAAGGGGTCGTCGAGATCCGCGCCTTCTTGCGGGCCATGCTCGAGCGAGTGGATGCGAGCCTCTTGCGGGAGTGGGAGGCCATGGGCACGGGGGCGGAGGGCGACGGCGGCCACGAGGAGGACGCGGCCGTGCGGCGGGCTCGTGACGAGCGCGAGCGCAAGGCCCTCTTGCGGGCACGCGCGCGCCAGATCGTGCAGGCGATCGCCGCGGGCGACTTCGAAGAGGCCGTCCGAGGCCTCGTCGACGAGGAGGATCGACCCGTGGACCCCCACGCCTTCGAGCGGATGCTCGACGGCTTCGTCGCCGAGCACGGCCGTGTCTTCTTCGATCCGCCGGCCCGGGCCGCGCACCTCACCCACTTCGACGCCCGCCCGGACGGCACCCTCCACGTGCTCCAGACGCTTTGCGGCGAGGACGGACCGACGACCTACGCCATCGATCTTCGCGTCACCGGCGACGAGGCGGGCGAGGATGCGGCGCTGGTCCTTTGCGGCATCGTCTCGTGACGGCAGGCGCCGTGGGGCCTCGCTCGGCGTCATGGCCGAGCGCTCCGTCGTAACGGCACGCCGCGGCCGATGGATCCATTCGGCCGGTTCGTGCGACGAACACTGGCGATGTCGTGGTCCGTACTCGCGTTCACCCTCTCGCTGGCCGCGGCCCCGCCTGCACCGGTCCTCGCCCGTGACGGTGCCCGCACGGCGATGGAGCCGTTATCTGCGAACACGAACCCGTCCGCACGTCGGTTGCACAAGGGCGACGGCAAGGGGCTCGTGGTGGCGGGGATCACCCTCTTGGGCATCTCGGAGACGTGGTTGGCGAGCGTCGAGGGGATCTATGCGGGCATGGCGGGGTATGCGTTGCGTTATTGCTGGGAAGGGTCGCCGGACTACATCCCGGAGGAATGCGAAGAGGACGATCTCGTGCTGATCGTCCTGCTGCCGCAACGACAGGCGGCGATGCAGATGCGCTGGGCCGGGCTCTCCCTGCTCGGGGCGGGCCTTTCGCTCCATGGGCGGAGGATCCGGCGTGTCGGTCCCTCGCCGAGTCCCGCGCAGCTGCGGCGGATGCGGGTGCGTCGCCGCGTCGGGCTCGGGTTGCTCGGGGCCTCGGCGGCCTTCGCCATCGCCGATGCGCTCCACGTCTGGGGGATCTGGTGGTGGGGATGGTGGGGCGGGCCGGAGATCGACATGCCTGCGTACTATGCTTTGCACTACACCTACTTCGTCACGGCCAAGGTCATGTCGGCCGTCGGTGTCGCCCTCGGTCCCTTCGCCGACGGCTACGTGCGGGAGGATGCCCTCCAGCGGCGTATTCGCCTCGGCCCCCTCGGGCTTGCCGGCGGCGCGGGCCTCGTGGTCGCGGGGCGCTTCTGAGTGCAGGACGGCACACGGAAGGCCGGCCGTTCGCCGCACGAAGGGGCCGCAGGTCCAACGGGCGCGCCGGCTGGCGCCGCGGCAATGCGCCTACGTCGTTCGCCGGAGCGCGGACGCGGCGGTACGGTAGGCACGGCCGCACGCATATCCTCGCGCCATGCGACGTACCACGTTCTTCTTGCTCTTCTCCATCGCCGCCTGTTCCGGTGACGACGCGGGCAGCGGCACGGATGGAGGCAGCGGGACCGAAAACTCGTCGAGCACGACCGCGGGCTCCGGCGGCACGTCGTCCTCCTCGACGGGGACCATGACGGGCGCGTCGAGCACGACGGGCACCACGGCAACCGGCACGACCGACGGCACCGCGGGCTCGGGTGGCACCACGGCCGCCTCGACCGGTGCGGCGACCACCACCGGCGGATCGTCGGGCATGACGGGCGGCGTAGCGTGTGCCGTGACCGTGTTCGTGAACTTCGACGGTGTCACCTTGACCGAGGGTACCGACGACGCGACGACCGACACGTCGTCCATCGCGGACGGAACGTTCGCCCCGTACGCAGGCACCGTGCCGGCCGAGGACGTCTTCGCCGCGTTCGAAGCCATCTTTGCGCCGTACCCAGTCTGCGCGACGGACGTCCGGCCCGACGAGGGCCCCTACGCCATGGTGGTGGTGACGGCCGACACCTCCCCCTATGGGCCGGGCGTAGGCGAGCTGGCGGGCATCGACTGCGGCGACGGCAATCCGAAGAGCGTGGCGCTGGTGTTCGAGAACGGTAGCGTCGACACGGCCGCGGGTATCGCCGCCCGGATCGCCCATGCCTTTGCGCACACCCTCGGGCTCGAGCACGTCGACGAGCCTTCGGACGTCTTGAACGTCAGCTCGCCGGGTACGTCGTTCGTCGACGCCTGCTCGGACCTCGTGGGGCCGCAAGATCCCGTCTGCGGGGCGCAACACGAGGCGTTCTGTCCACCGGGCCAGCAGAACGGGCACGCCGAGCTTTCGGCCCTCGGCGGATGATCCCTTTTCGGCCCTCCGCGCTTGGAAGGCGGGCGACGCGCAAGGCGTTCGGCCGGGGACGAAGGCGGGCGGGCGCCGCCCCGTTCGTCGAGCGCGGGGCTGCACGGGCCCCCATCGCGTCCGCGTGCGCAGGCCCGATGGATTCGCCTTCGCTGCATTCGAGGCGGCGATACCGGGCGGTGGAGGCCTCGACGCCCGCCCATGCCCGATGGTGGGCTCACCCGTGGCGTCGGGCGTTGCGCCGTCTTCGCAACAGCCCACCGGCCAGGACCGATAGCCACGCGAGCGCCGGGGCGCCGGTGCGCGGTGTCCGGCATCCACATCCGGCACCGTCGTCGCCGTAGGCGGGCGGAAGGGCTCCACCGCTTGCAGCCGTGCCCGTGCCCCCCGCAGATGCACCGGTGGCGCCGGCCGAATCCCCGCCGGACGCGGAGGTGGTCGTGGCCGAAGCGCCGGTGGTCGAGGTGGACGTTGCGCTGCCACCGCCGGTCGCACTCGTACCGCCCGTCGTCGGCTCGGGCACGTCCACGGGTTCGACGTAGAGGGCGTCGAAGACGAGCTGGACCTTGTCGGCCCAGGGTTCGCCGGTGTTGTCGTCGAGGCGCACCTGCTGGCCGCCGCCGGCCGCGAACGTGAACACCCCGAGGTCGACGATCGGGCCCTTCGACTGGTCCACGGTGACGACGTCGGTGCCGCCGGCATGGGTCACCTGGTAGGCCGCCTGCTTGCTCTGTCCCCATCCCGGTTCGCTGTGGACGCGCAGGCGATACTCGCCTCCCTGTTGGAAGTAGAGGTGCCAGATGCCGTAGTTGTCCACGACCTGGGAGTCGGTGGTGTGGGTGTAGAGCAAGGTGTCCGCGTAGCCCACGCCCTGCTCGGGATACCACCACTGGGGATCACCGAGGGCGTCGAAGCAGGCACCCGACTCGTCGAGGATCGCGCCTTCGGGCGGGATCCACTGGCACGGGTCACAATCCTGGGGGCAGCTTTCGTACGTCTCGTCCGGATCGCAGGTATCGTCCCCGCACGTTCCGCACGTCGCGTCGAGCCGCGCGTCGATGAACTCGTCGGTGTAGTACCACCAGTTGCCGTCGATACCGTCGTTCACCTCGATGTAGGGATCGCCGACCATGTTCACCCCGTCGGTCACCCCCTTGTTCTGGTCGTATCCGGGAGAGACGTGGTAGCCGGCGTTCTCGCACCCGTTGCAAAACGGCCCCTGCTGGTACGCGACCTCGCTCAGCAGCTCGAAGTGCAGGTGGCACGGTGAGAAGTACTGGAGGACGTCGTCGATGTAGCCGATCTGCTGGCGGAACGAGACGGTCTGTCCCTCGGCCAGGGACGGGTCCCGTGCGATGTGGCCGTACATGGAGTAGACGTTGCCCACCCCCGGAACCTCGTGCCGAATCACCACCACGTCGAGATAGCTGCCGAGGTTGTCGACGATCTCCACGACGGTGCCGTCCGCGACGGCGTAGACCGGCTCCATGTACGCCGTGCAGCCGCTGCCGTTCCAGTAGTCCCCGCCGAGATGGTACCCGTACTCCGGCAGGTTGGTGCCCTTGACCGGGTGACCGTTCCAGTGGGGTGAGGGGCTGTCGGGACTTACGCCTACCGGGTAGCCGAAGCGGCAGGCGGCGGCGTCGGCCGTCGCCGGTGCGCCCCACGCAAGGGAGAGGGCGAGACAGCCGATGGCGAAGGTCCCCCGTTCCATGGCCTTCGAGGCTACCATGGCGCCGTGGCCGCAGCGCGGTTGCGTGGGGCCCTCGCTCCGTTTTCGTCCTATTCGTACCGGATCGCCAGGATCGTGAAATAGGCGGTGCCGCGGGGCCTGCGCACCTCGACCTCGTCGCCCTCACGCCGGCCCAGGAGTGCGCGCGCCACCGGCGCGTCGATGCTGATCCGGTTCGTGTCGGCGTCCGATTCGTCGGGCCCGACGATCTGATACGTCACCTCGTTGCCGTCCTCGTCCTCGAGGGTCACGGTGGCTCCGAAGGCCACGCGGTCCTTGACCGCGACCTGGCGCGGATCGATGACGGTCAACTTCTCGAGACGCTTACGCAGGTACTGCAACCTGCGATCGATCTCGCGCAGGCGCCGTTTGCCGTACTGGTACTCGGCATTCTCGGATCGGTCGCCGAGGGCCGCGGCGTCCGCCACCTCCTGGGTAACCTTGGGGCGCTCGACCTTCCACAGGTGCTCGATCTCGTCGAGGATCTTCTGCCGGCCCGCAGGCGTGATGGGGATCTTGCGTTCTTCCGCCACGAAAGGTGCCTCCGCTCAATAGGCCTTGGCCATGAGCACGCGGCCGGCCGAGGGACGGCCGCTCTTGATGCACGTGCCGGGGCCGTCGTCGGGGCCCTGGCCCGGCAGGGGGATGCAGCGGATCGTCGCCTTGGTGGCCTCCTTGATCGCGGCCTCCGTCTCGGGCGTGCCGTCCCAGTGACACCACGCGAACACGCTCTTCTCCCCGGCGAAGGCGGCCACGAAGTCGTCCCACGTATCGATGACGACCGTGTCGCGGGCCTGAAATTCGCGCGCTCGGGCGAGCAGGGCGTCTTGGAAGTCCACGAGGAGCTTGCGCGCGGTTGCGACGAACTCGGCCCGCGGCACGAACGCCTTGCCCGATTGCACGGGCGTGTCCACCCGCAGCTTCGTGCACACCTGATCCTTCTCCAGGTCCTTGGGGCCGAGTTCGATGCGCAACGGCACGCCACGCCGCTCCCAGTGGTAGAACTTGGCGCCGGGCCGCATGTCCCGATCGTCGATTACGACCTCGAGAAAGTCGCGATAGCGCGCGTCCGGCTCCGACAGGTCGATGGCGGAAAGCTCCCGGCGCAGGGTCTCGGCGGCCTCGAGCACCCGGGCCCGCTGCTCGTCGTTGCGGTAGATCGGAACGATGACGCAGTGGATCGGCGCAAGCCGCGGCGGCAGCACGAGACCGTCGTCGTCCGAGTGGGTCATGACCAGGCCGCCGATGAGCCGGGTGCTCACCCCCCACGAGGTCTGCCACACGTAGTCGAGTTCACCGGCTTCGTTCTGGAAGCGCACGTCGAAGGCCTTGCCGAAGTTCTGGCCCAGATCGTGGCTCGTACCCGCCTGAAGGGCCTTGCCGTCCTGCATGTGGGCCTCGATGCAGTAGCTTTCGAGGGCGCCGGCGAACTTCTCGCTTGCGGTCTTGCGCCCGCGCACGACGGGCATGGCCATGTGGCCCTCGGCGAAGTCGCCGTAGAGGTGGAGGATCCGCAGCACCTCCTCCATGGCCTCCTCGTGGGTGGCGTGGGCCGTGTGCCCCTCTTGCCAGAGAAACTCGGTGGTCCGGAGGAACAGGCGCGTGCGAAGCTCCCAGCGCATCACGTTGGCCCACTGGTTGAGGAGGAGCGGGAGGTCCCGGTAGCTCGAGATCCACTTGGCGAAGAAGTGGCCGATGATCGTCTCGCTCGTGGGACGGATGACGTAGGGCTCTTCGAGTTCCTCACCGCCCGCGTGGGTGACCACGGCAAGCTCCGGCGCGAAGCCCTCGACGTGCTCGGCCTCCTTCTGGATGAAGGACTGGGGCACGAGCAGGGGGAAGTAGGCGTTCTCGTGCCCCGTGGCCCGGAACCGGTTGTCGAGTTCGCGCTGGATCTTCTCCCAGATGGCATAGCCATGGGGCTTGATCACCATGCACCCCTTGACCACCTTGGCGGGCTCGGCCAGGTCCGCCTCGCGGACCACGTCCTGGTACCACTTGGGGTAGTCCTCCGCGCGGGGCGTGATGCGGGCTTCAGCGGTCTGCGCCATGGCGCGCAGGATGCTCGGGTGCGGTCGCGGACGCAAGCCGCCGCAACCGCGCCACGAGGATCGCGAAGGCGGCGGCCCCGAACCCCAACACGGCGAGCAGCACGTATCCGGGGCCCCGGTGGCCCACTCGCCAAAGGCGCAGCGCGCCCACGGGAAGGATGTCCGGGCTGGGCAGGGTCCAGACGTTGACGAACGGGGCGGCGCGCAGCTCCCAGTGGGAGCGCTCGAGGTAGGTCGGGGGACCTGGTCCGTCGCGGACGAGGATGGCGTGCATGTGCTCGAAGGGGCTGAAGACGGCGAGGATCGCCGCGAGCAGGACGCAGACCGCGAGGGCGCCTGCGATCGTGCGGCGGTGGCCGCGTCGCAGGTCTCGCCACCCGTCGAGGAGGTGGGCGAGCGGCAGGGCGCAAAGCGGGATCGTGGGCACCAGGTACCGGGGACCGAAGCTCCATCCGCCCCACCAGTCGCTGCGGCTGGCGGCGAAGAGCAGACGCGTTGCGAACACGGCGGTTACGAAGGCCAGCGGTGCCCGCGCGCGCTCGAGGGTCCGCCGAAGTCCGGCGAGCCCCACGGTGACCGCAGGGGCGTAGAGGAAGAACGAGCGCCCCGGCGCCACCAGGAAGGCTACGAGGGCCAGCCATGGCCAGACGAAGTGGCTGTAGTGGTCGTATCGTCCGGTTTCGAACGGATCTCCGAACCTCGCGGCGTGGTCGAGGCCGAGCAGCAGGAGCATGAGTCCGCCGGCGAGGTGGCTTGCGATGGCGCTGGCCCGATCGGGGCGCTGCGACCCGCCCCACCAGAAGTACCCGAGGAAGCACGGAACCGCGATCACGTTGAGGACGTGGACGTGCACGCTCGCCCCCGCGATGGCGCCGGCAGCAAGGGCCCAGAGGGTGCGGCGCCGGCCGGGGGCGAGGGCGTGGATGCGGGTCGTGGCCCAGGCCGCCGCGACGAGGGCGAGGGCCGAAAGGGGCTCGCTCAGGAAGGTGCCGGCATAGGCCCAAAGCACCGTGCCGAACACCACGAGCAGGGACGCGACCACGGCCGCCGGCCACCGGACGTTGCAGGCGGCGAAGAAGGCGGCGCTCGTCCAACCGACGAGGGCGGTGACGAAGGCGTTCGTCAGGCTCACGAAGAGGCGGGTGAGGTCCGCCCGGTGGCTTCTACGGTGGTAGACGTAGTGGTCGGATCGCGGAAGGTGACTCGCGGCGGGTCCGAGGTGGTCGGCCGCGAGTCGGCCCGCCACGTAGAACGGCATCGCGACGAAGGAGAGACCGTGCCCGAAGAACCCGTAGCGGCGCCCGTCCGTGCCTTGGGCCCAGCCGAACGTGCCGTCGGGGCGACCCTTGGGCTCACCGGTGCGCTTGGGGATCCCTTCGATGGCGAACGTGCCGCGCTCGACCAGGCTCTCGGTGGTCTGGAAGACGATCTCGTCGTCGGGAAACCACAGGTGGCCCGGACTCGAGAGCACCGACACGGCCGCGACGAACGCAAGATACGGCCCCGCGAGCGCGCACGGCCGCAACGGGCGAGGCTCGGTCACGTCGAGACGCGCCGCCCGGGCCTAGCCTCCCGTGCCGCCGGTGCCGGCCATGCACATGGAGGTGTCGAACGTGCACGTGACCGGATCGCACGACAGGGTGCCCCCGGCATAGCCGAGGCCCGTGCAATCGAACCCATTGAGATTCGCGCCGTCGCACTGCTCCGACGGATCGATCTGACCGTTGCCGCACGTGCCGCCGCCGGAGGTGCTGGTGCTGGTCGAGGTGGACGTGCTCGTCGAGCTACCCGTGCTCGCCCCACCGGTCGAGGATCCGCCGGTCGACGAGCCGGTCGCACTGTCGCTGCCGAGCCCGGTCGAGGCGCCGCTCGAGCCGCTCCCCGAACCGCTCGAACCGCTGTCCGTCTCGGTGTCGGTCCCGGAGGCCGTCTCACCCATGGAGTTGCCCCCACCGCTCAGTCCCGTCGTGTCGTCGGCGGCTTCTTCGCAAGCCGGGGCGGCGACGAGGAGGACGCAGGCGGCACTCGCGGCTAGGAAAGGGCGGACCATGGCCGGTATCGTCGCGGCCATCGGCCCGCTCCGTCAAGGGCGCGGTGCGTGACTTTGCGCCATGAAACGAAGTTCCCCCGGGGAACCGGGGGCGGGATGGTCGGCCTAGGAGCCCGTCTTCGCGGCCTGTACAGGGGTGAAGCACGAAGGCGGCACCTGGGAAGGAGGGCGCGCTGGGCGCGCAAAGTAGTAACCCTGCATGTGGCGGCAGCCGATCTCGAGCAGGGCATCGCGTTCTTGGACGCATTCGACGCCCTCGGAGATGGTCTGGGCTCCGATCTCGCCGGCGAACTCGTTCATCCGCTGGATCAGGCGGCGCTTGACGGGCTGGGTGTGCAGGTCGCGCACGAGGCCCATGTCGAACTTGATGAACTCCGGTTCGAGTTCGGCAAGGGCGGTAAGCCCCGCGTAACCCGCTCCGAGGTCGTCGATGGCGAGCCGGAAGCCGTGTCGACGAAGGGTCGAGAAGATGGCCTTGACCCTCCGATAGTCCGCGATGGCCGCGCGCTCGGTCAACTCGATGACGATACGCGACGCGTGGGGGGCGAGGGGGCCCGAGATGGCCTGCTCGAGGAACACTGGGTCTTCGAGGTCGGAGGGGTGGACGTTCATGAAGACCAGGCCTTCACCCGCCTTCCCCGGTGCGACGAGATCGCTCGCCAGATCGTCGGCCAGGATTTCCCGCAAGCAGCGACCGAGATCCCACACGTACCCGCACCGTTCGGCGGTCCCGAAGATGACGTCGGGGAAGCGCAAGGGGTCGGTCGTCCCTCGTACCAGGGCCTCGTGGGCCATGGGGCGTCCCGAGAGGACGTCGACGATGGGTTGATAGTGGAAGTGGAACGCCCGTGCCGTGATCGCGCGGTCCAGGGTGCGTACGGCCTCCTGCTTCTTCTGGGCCAGGGGGTCGCAGGCCGCCTGCTGGGCGCGGCGAAGGGTGCGCGCGAAGCGGCGTTCTGCCGGCTGTTCCGGTGCGAAGGGCACGGCCGCACGGGCGACGGTCAGCTCGTCGAGGCGCTCGTCGATGACGGGGTGGTTGACGCGCCGCGCGATGGCCTGGCGCAACACGATGCCGCAGGCGACCGCGAGTTCGTCGGGATCGAGCATTGGCCGCATGGGGGCGTCGACCGTGTCGGCGAGCCACACAAGGTAGTCGTCCGCCGGCCACCTGGCGATGCCGTAGGCGCAATTCAAGTCCTCCACGAAACCCTGCAGGGTCTCCACCGTGGTCGTGTGCACGGCATCGTAGACCGGGGCGAACGCCGCGGTGTCCAGATCCTCGAGGAAGGGGACGTGCACGTAGAGCAACTCGACGGCGGCCGCCCGTTCGAGATGGGCGAGCAACACCGGATCGATGGGGATGTCGAGGGCGCATCCGGTCACCAGGTGCGGGGACGACACCGCGCGCAGGGGGGCTGCGCGATGGCGAGGGGATGCGACGCCGTCCGACATGCGGGGGAGGCATCGACCGGGGCGACGGGAGCTTGAGGGCCCGACCCTCTCATCGGCTGCGACGGCGAATTTGGACCACGGCGATGCCGGTCCCGACCAACACCCCCGCGATGGCCGCCCACCACTGGGGAGAGCCGGCCTCGCCCCACAACGGGCCCGCCCATGCCGGCGTCGCGACCGACCAGACCACGGCGGCCGCCGAGCCGGCGAGCCACGGGGCCCGGGGGCGCGGGTTCGGTGATCGTGGGCACGTCATCCTGGTAAGCTCCGCAGCCATGATGCCCAAGCCGTTTCGCGTTGTCACACGTCGCGCCCCGGTCCGCGTCCTCGGTGCGGCTCTGGCTGCTGCCATCGCAACGGCGCCCGTGTCGCCCGCGGCGCGCGCCGCGTCGGCGAGCGCGCAGCCGAACGTGCTCGGCGTACCATTCGTCACGGCCTCGTGGGGGCCGGCCAATGCGAACATCGAGGAGGTACGCCGCCTCTACCAGGAGGGCCGGGCCCGCTACGAGACCCTCGACTACGCGGGCGCCGTGGAGCTTTGGACCAAGGCCTACGCCATGGTGGAGCCCATCCCCGAAAACCGCGAGATCCGCAACAACCTCGTCTACAACATCGCGGCGGCCAAGGAGAAGCAGTTCGAACTCGAAGGGGACGTCACGTACCTCAAGCAGGCGCGCGGGCTCCTCGAGCGCTACGTCGAGGAGTACAAGGCCCTCTACGAGCCCACCGAGGAGGCCAAGGCGGAGGTCGCGAAGGCCGAGGCCAAGATCGCGCAGATCGACGCGATGATCGCGAAGGCCGAGGCCCAGGCCGCGACCCCGGCGGCGGCACCGACGCAGGACGAACGGGCCCGGCTGAGAGAGGAGAAGCGGAAGAAGAAGCTCAAGTACCGTGAGATCCTCACCACCGACCCGGAGATCGCGCCGCTCTATCGCTCGAGCAAAGGCATGATCGGCGGTGGCGCAGCGATGATCGGCGTGGGTGCGCTTTCCATCGTGTTGGGATTGGCATTCGGTGCTGGGAGCGTCGGGACTGGCGCACTCGGCGCCGATACGCAGGCCCGTCGGCTCGCGATCGCGGGTTGGACGATGTTCGCCGTCGGCCTCGGCCTTGCCGGAGGCGGTGGCGCCCTCGTCGGGATCGGCGTCAAGCGTCGCACCGAGGCCAATCGGCGGGCCAAGCAGAAGGCGGGCCTCGTCCGTCTTGCGCCCGTGTTCGACGGGGCCACCGGATCCTACGGGCTGGCGGCCGCGGGCCGCTTCTGAAAGGCGTCGGGCGGGGGGCCGAGACCTGCCCGGGCGGGGGCTCACGACCCCGCGTGCGGGGGGACCTGGCGTGACCACGAGGCCTTGGGCCAGGCCACGACCCATACCGCCACGAGCGGAAGCAGGCTCGAAACGCCCGGAAGTCCCAGCAGCACGCCCAGGTTCCCGGCAGGGGCACCGGGATGCAGGCGCGCGTTCCACAACCGCGGCAGCGCGTGGTCCCACACCGCCGTGCCGTAGCGCGGTGCCTCCGGCCCCGCGGTTGCGAAGGCGACGGCGTGCAGTACGGAGACGGCGCCGAGTGCCGCGACCGCCCGCGGATACCGCTCGACCATGGGGGCAAGGCCGAGGCAGAGCAACGGCAGCGCGGGCAACACGTGGCGGCCGATGGCCGCCGATCCGCCATCCCACATGTAGTAGCCGCTGTTCAACAGCCAAAAATAGACGAAGATGATGGCTGCCACGACGAACGGCAGCGCGGTCGAACGTACGGCGGACGCGAGCCCGAAGAGGGCCAGGACCAACAGGGGGGAGGCCACGAGGAGGCCGCGATAGCTGCCGAAGAGGAGGTCGAAGGCAACCTGCGGGTCGGGCCACGAGATGCCGTAGCCGCGGGCCATGCCTTCGGCGAAGGTCGGCAGCTCCACGGCATCGTAGCCGGTGGCGAAGGGGCCACCGAAGGCGGCCGTGTGATAGGTGGCGAGGAGCGCGGCCCAAACCGCTCCGCCCCCGGCCATGGCCCAGGCCGTTCTCGTCCCGTGGCGGATCCATGCATGGGCCCAAAGGGCTACGGCTACGGGGGCGACCGGGTACTCGGCCGCGACGGCCAGACCCAGACACAGCCCGATGGCCACGGCGCGCCGAGGCCCCGGCGGATCCCGCGCGACGAGCCACGCCACGGCCACGGCCAGGGCACCGGCCGCAAGCTGGTGACCGTAGAAGTTCGCGCCGTAGGCCAGGGCCGGCGTAGCCAGGACGTACGCTGCGGCGCACGCCCGTGCGGTACCGACGGAGGCGCCGGTCGCGACGGCAAGGTAGGCGATCGCCCATGCCGCCGCCACGGTGGGAAGGGCGGCGGCCAGGAGGCTGCACACGTACAGGTCGGCCCGAAAGGCGGCGTCGTAGTGAACGGTGTACCCCGGGGGCAGGTACGCCACGTCGGCTTCGTCGGGGGGCACCGGGTCCCCGAGGGCGTCGCGCACGGTCGTCTCGGGTGGGGCGATGCCGCCTGCGCGGCGGACCAACTCGAAGAGGGCGTGGGCGGGCACCGCGACGAGGCTGGCGCCGGGCGCCTTGTCGCTGAAGGCGTGGCCGCCGACCCGCGCACGGTCGCCCGTCGTGTGGGCGTAGGTGTCGATGGCGACGGAGCCTTCCTCGACGATGGCGCGGGTGAGGGCGAGCCGGCTGTTTTGGTTCCACCCGGGTCGCCCGACGAAGTAGGCGACGGTCACGAAGAGGAGCAGGGCGAGGCGGCCCCCCAAGGGGGCGAGGCGGCCCCCCAAGGGGGCGAGGCGGCCGGCTGCCGGCACGTCACTCCTCTCGGCCGAGGCGACGCCGCACCCGTGCCCCGAGTTCGGCGCGTGCTCGTTCGGCATCGGCCGCCTCGGTGGCCTGGGAAAGCCGGCGCAGTACGTCGTAGGCGGATTCGAACCGGCGCTCCGGGGTCGGGTCGAGGTTCTTGCGCAGGACCTCGGACAGACGGCTCGAAAGCCCCGGGATCCGGTGCGTCGTTCGGCGCATGTCGAAGCCCATGACGGCGTCGAGCACCGTTTGCCGGTCTTGGCCGGGAAAGCAGCGCTCGCCGCGGATCATCTCCCACAAGACCACCGCCAGGGCGAAAAGGTCGCTGCGGGGGGTGGCATGGGGCGGATCCCGCAGCCGTTCGGGCGCCATGTAGCCCAGGGTGCCCGCCGTGGGCGTCTTGAACCGAGGAGCGAGGAGGTCGCTGTCGGCGATGGAGAAGTCGACGAGGGTGGCATCGCCGTTCGTGTCGATGACGATGTTGTCGGGCGTGACGTCCCGGTGGAGGGCGTTGAGCGGGACGGGATCGCCTTCCGGGCCGACGTCGGACAGGTCGTGTACGTGGCGCAGTGCATCGGCGATCTGGGCGGCCACGAACACGGCTTGCGGACGTGAAAGCCCGGGAGCGTCGCGGTCGCCTTCGAAGACGAGATCCCGCAGCGCCACGCCGTCGATGTAGTCCATGGCGAAGAACTCGAGGCCGGCCTGTTCGCCACGATCGTGGAGCGTGGGGATCGCCGGGTGGTTCAGTCGTTCGAGCAGATCAGCCTCGTGGGCGAACTGGGCGGCCCGCAACGCATCGGCCTCGCCGCGCTCGGGCCAGCGCACCTTCACGAAGTGGGTGATCGGTGCGTCCTCGCCGGCTCCGGCCGGGCGCGCGCGAAAGCTCCGGATCGGTCCCGTGCGCGGCGGCCAGGCGTCGACGAGTTCGAGGCCCCCGAGGATGTGGATCTCCATGCGCGGCAAGTCTGCATGGCACGGATCGGGCTGTCCAGGTATCTTGCGCCCGTGTCCCGCCCCATGTCCCGCCGTGCCCGACGGTCGGCCGACCGCGTGGCGCGCGTGCCACGGACGGAGGTCCGATGACGGAGCAGCGGGTGGACGTGCTCGTCGTGGGCGCCGGGCTGTGCGGGCTCTCGGCCGCGGTGGCCTTGGCGGATCGGTTGCGGGTCGTCGTCCTCGAGGCCGGCGATCGCGTCGGCGGCAAGGCGGCCAGCCGCTCGCGGGACGGGTGGGTGTTCGACTGCACCGGCCACTGGCTGCACCTGCGTTCGGAGCGGGTGCGCCGATTCGTCCTGGAGCTGCTGCCCCCGGAGGCTTGGGTCGAAATCGAGCGTCGGGCGGCGGTGCGCGTCGCCGGCACCGACGTGCCCTATCCATTCCAGACCCATCTCGGCGCCCTGCCCAAGGAGACGGTGCGGGACGCGCTGCGGGACTTCGTCGAGGCGCGCATCGACGACGCCACGCGCTCCGATCCCCCGCGCACCTTCGCCGAGTTCGTGGAGCGCCGGTTCGGCAGCACGATGGCGGCGCTGTTCTTCGTGCCGTACAACGAGAAGTTGTGGGGGATGCCGCTTTCGGAACTTTCGGCGGAATGGATGGGACGTTTTCTGCCGGACCCCACCGTCGAACAGGTCGTCTCCGGCGCCCTCGGCCTCGATGCGCACCTTGCCGGGTACAACGCCAGGTTCCTCTACCCGAAGACGGGCGGGATCGGTGCCCTCGCCGAGGCCCTGGCCGCGCGGCTCGCCCCCGGCGTCGTGCGCCTTCGAACCGCGTTGCGTGCCCTCGATCCTTCCGGGCGGCGCGCCGTCGCGTCGGACGGCACCGTCTATCGTTACCAGCGGCTCATCTCGACCATGCCCCTGCCGGACCTCGTGGCCGCATGCGACCACGTGCCCCCGCAGGTGCGGGCCGAGGCCTCGAAGCTGCGTGCCGTCGACTGGCGTTACCTCGACGTGGCCCTGCGCGTGCCTCCGCGGCGGCCGGAGCATTGGATCTACGTCGCCGACCGGGACGTGCCGTTCTTTCGGGTGGGGTCCTACTCGAACGCCCATCCGCCGCTGGCGCCGCCGGGCAAGGGCTCGCTCTACGTGGAACTCTCCGACCGCGAAGGTCCCCTCGCGGAGGAAGAGGTGTTCGATGGCCTGGTCGAAATCGGCGTCATCGCGTCGAGGGAAGACGTCGCCTTCTTCGAGGAACGCCGCATCCCACGGGCCTACGTCGTGTTCGACGCCGCCTGGAACCGGGCCCGCTCGATCGTTCGCGACCACTTCGCGCGCGCCGGCGTCGAGACGCGCGGCCGATACGGCCGCTGGACCTACAACTCGATGGAGGACTGCATCGCCGACGGGCTCGATGCCGCCCGAGGAGTGGACGATGGCGACGCTTGACGTCGTACCCGAGATCAGTGTCGTCGTGCCCGTCTACAACGAGGAGGCGATGCTCGAGGAGAGCACGCGGGACCTGGCCACCTCTCTCGCGGCACTTACGACGGCCTACGAGATCGTCTTGGCGGAGAACGGCAGCACCGACCGCACCTTGGCGCTGGCCGAGGACCTGGCCCGTCGGATGCCCGGTGTGCGGGCGATCCACGTCGCCACGCCCAACTACGGCGCAGCGCTACGTGCGGGACTGCTCGCAGCACGGGGCCGGTTCGTCGTCTGCGAGGAGATCGACCTGTGCGACGCGGACTTCCATCGGCGAGCCCTGGAACTGTTGCGTGCAGGTCGGGCCGATCTGGTGGTCGGTTCGAAGGCGATGGAGGGGGCGCGGGACGATCGGCCGTGGCTGCGTCGTTTCGCGACGCGGGTCTACAACCGCCTGTTGCGCCATCTGTTCGGCTTCGGCGGAACCGACACCCACGGCCTGAAGGCGGGGGTACGGGCTCGCCTTCGTCCCGTGGTCGAGGCCTGCCGGGTCGAACACGACGTGTTTGCGAGCGAACTGGTCATCCGTGCCGAGCGCATGGGCCTTTCGGTGGTGGAGATTCCCGTGGACGTGCACGAGAAGCGGGCGCCTTCCATTCATCTGTTGCGGCGCGTACCGCGGGTCCTGCGGAACCTCCGGGCGCTGCGCGCCGCGTTGGCGGACGCGCCGGGCGGGATCGGGCCGGAGGCCGAGGCGACGAAATCCGCGACGAAGTCGGTCGAGGAACGATCATGACGGGACGGCGCCTCGTGGCACGACGGACGTACGTCGGGATCGATCTCGACGACGTGGCGTGCTACGGGGCGATCTACGGCTTCGACGTCGGGGTGCGCAACGACGATCCGGTGCTGTCGCGAGGGCTCGTCCGTCTGCTCGATCTCCTCGACGAGGTCGGCGGGCGCGCCACGTTCTTCTGCATCGGTCGGACGGTGGATACCGCCTTGGACGATGGCGGGGAAGCGGCAGCCGCCCTGCGGAGGATGGTCCGCGCCGGCCACGAGATCGGGCACCATGGATACGCCCACGACTACCGCCTCGTCGACGCGCCCAGGCATGCATTCGAGGCCGATCTCGATCGGGGACTCACCGCGCTCGAGCGGCTCGGGACGGCGCCCGTGGGATTTCGCGCGCCCGGCTACACCCACGACGGTGACATGCTCGACACCCTCGTGGCCCGAGGATTTCGCTACGACGCGAGTGTCCTGCCGTCGTGGGGTTATTTCCTCGCGCGGCGGGCCGTGCAGGGACTCGTCCGGCTGCGCGGGCGCGTAAGTGCGTCCCATCCACGGATTCCGTGGCGCGACTTCCTCCATACCGAACCGTTTCGCAGCCATGGGGAGTTGTGGTCGTTGCCGATCTCCGTGACGCCGGTGTGGCGGTTGCCCATGGTGGGCACGTTCCTCCTAGCGGGCCCCAAGGCCTTGCGTCGGCATCTCGAGCGCGAGGCGCGGCGTGCCGGCGTGCTGCACCTGGAATTGCACGGGCTCGATGCCGTGGACGCATCGGACCCGGAGGTGCCGCCGGCCCTGGTCCGGTACGCTCCGGAGCTGCGCGTGCCCGTCACCGTACGGCTCGAACGGTTGCGGCGCCTGCTCCTCGACCGACCGCGTCCGTGCGAGCCCCTCGCGGCGTGGGTCGACACGCTCGACAGGGGGCCCATCGGCCAGGGCAGCGGGCCCTAGGCGAGCCGTACGGGAAGCGTGCGAGAGAGCCGAACCCCCCGCGGGCCGACGCGGTGGGCGGCGAGGGCGTGGATCTCGACACCGGCGGCGTGGGCGCGACGCAGACCTTCGGCATAGGCGGGGTCGATGTCCTCCGCCGGGGCGAAGGCATCGCAGTCGCTTCGTTGGACGGTGAAGATCAGGGCGGCACGATGGCCGTGCTCGCGGGCCCAGACGAGGTCCGCGAGGTGTTTGCGGCCGCGAGCGGTGGGCGCATCGGGAAACAGCGCCGTGCGGCCATCGGGGCGGTCGCGGACCAGGGTCGTGTTCTTGACCTCCACGTAGATCCGATGTGAAAGGTCGCCGCCGGTGTGGCGCTCGAGGAGAAAATCGATGCGGCTACGGCGATTCGGACCGTAGGGAACCTCTGCGCGAATCGAGTCGAAGTCGCGCGGATCGAACACGATGCCGGCTTCGATGGCCTCGCGGGCCAGGTGCATGGCGAACTGGGTGTGGATCCCGACCCAGGTCCGGCCCGGGCGTAAGGCGACGAGGGTCCAATCCAGCTTGCGGCCGGGGCGATGCGCGGGCTGGACGAGGGCGTCGATGTCGGGCCGGGCGACGCCGAGGAGCGAGCCGGTGTTGGGAACGTGGGCCACCACGGTGGAACCGTCCTCGAGGCGGACGTCGGCGAGGAACCGCTTGTAGCGCCGGAGGAATCGGGCGGCGACCGGGGGCGGGTCGAATCGCATGGGGGCGAAGCATGCCGAGTTCCACGAATCGATGCTATCGTGCCGGGCGCGCCCCATGCCCAGGAGACCCCGACTCGCCGCCACGATCCGCCTTGCCCTCGCCGTCTCGTTGGTGGCGGCGGAGACGGGGGGCTGCGGTGGCGAGCGCCCGGCCGCCGGGAAGGCAGCGCCCGCAGCACCGAGCCCGCCCCGCGCCGATGCCCACGGTTTCAACGACGCCATCGCCTGGGTGAGCCTCGACGACGGCCTGGCCGAGGCGGCGCGGACGGGCAAGCCGGTGATGTTGCTCGTCCACGCCAGTTGGTGTTCGAAGTGCAAGGCCCTCCGGCCCGCCTTCTTCGATCCGCGCCTGGTGGAGGCATCTCGGCAGTTCGTGATGGTCAACGTGGACCAGGACGAGGTGCCGCAGGTCAAGGCCTATGCACCCGACGGCGAGTACATTCCGAGGATCCTCTTCCTCGATCCATCCACGGGTGAGGTGGACGCGAGCCTCAAGAACCCGGGTCGTCGCCGCTTCCTGTACTTCTACGGCCCCCAGGACGATCTCGTCTCGGTGATGGAACGTGCGCGCGCGCGTCATGGCTCGGCCTCGTGACATGAGGGGATGGACGCTCGGTGGTGCGGCCGCCGTCGTACTGGCCGTCGTGGGCGCCTTCGGCGTCGAAACCGTCGCCGGCAACGTGCGCGCGGCGCCGGCGACGCCCACCGTGGACGTCGATGCGCTCCGCCCCGGGATGAAGGGATACGCGAAGACCGTGTTCTTCGGTACGCGGCCCGAGCGCTTCGACATCGAGATCATCGACGTCGTTCGCAACTACCTGCCCAAACAGGATGCGGTGCTCTTTCGCTCGAGCGATCCACGATTGTTGCACAGTGGCATCGTCGGGGGGATGAGTGGCAGTCCCATCTACGTGGACGGCAAGCTGGTGGGGGCCCTCGCCTACGGGTACCGGTTCAACAAGGATCCCATCGGAGGCCTCACGCCCATCCGCAACATGCTCGCGGTCTCCAAGCTCCCGCATCGTCCGGACGTCCTGCCGACGGAGCGGGCGCGCACGGCCCGAAAACACCGCGGGACGTCGGGGACGTGGAAGGACCTCGTCTTGGGCCTGGGCACGACGCCCCTGCCCCCCCGGCGACGGCCGACGACCTCCGACGCCGTGGGGTTGGTGCAGCTTCCCGTGCCGACCACGGTGGCCGGACTCGGGCCCGCCGCGACGTATCTTGCGGCGGATCGGCTCGGGGTCCTTCCGGTGCGCTCGGGAAGCGGATCGGGGACGTCGGCGAGCGGCTCGTTTCGCGGCTTCGGTCCCGGGGACTCGGTCTCGGTCGTGCTCATCGACGGCGAGAACGCCATCGCTCCCAACGGCACGGTGACGTGGACGGATCCTTCGGCCACGCGGATCCTCGCCTTCGGCCATCCGATGTTCGGGGACGGTCCCACGTCGATCCCCTTCGCCGACGCCCGCGTCCACACGATCATTCCCAGCGTGGAGCGTTCGGTGAAGATCGCCAGCCCCGGGACGATCCGCGGCACCATGATCCAGGATCGCCAGGCGGCGATCTACCTGCGTACGGACATCTCGAGCGAGATGATCCCCATCAAGACCTACGTGGACACGGCGGAGCCCGAGTTGCCCGACCGGATCTACGAGAACCGTCTGGCGCTCGGCCGCAATCTCACGCCGAATCTCGTGGCGATCCTGCTGGCCGAGGCCGCTCAAGAGGGGTTGCGTGACGCCACGGAGGCCGTGTTGGAGATGGAGCACGTCTACGCCGTCACGACCTCGCGCGGCCCCCGAACCGTGACGATTCGCGAGCAAGAGTTCTTTCCGTCGGGGGTGGTCCCGAACATGCTCGCGGCAAGTCGCGGCGTGGTGACGGCGGCGATCCTGCTCGACAACGACTTCGAGGTGGCTCGCATCCGCTCCATCGAGCAGCGGGTGCGATTGCGGTACGGAGCGCCCTTCGAGGTCATCGAGAGCGTGCGGGTCGAGCAGGACGACGTCCGCGCCGGAGAGGTGCTCCGCCTCGTCGCGGATCTTCGGGACTACCATGGCGCGCGCCGGTCGATGCCCCTCGAGGTGAGGATCCCGGCCTCGGCGGCGGGCGAGACGGTGCAGGTGACCGTCACCGGTGGGCAATTCGTGCGCCCGTACCGCCCCATCCCCGAAACGCTGGACGATCTGCTCGATACGCTCGAGAGCTTCTACGACGCCCGGACGCTCGTCGTATCGCTCTACCGGCCCCAAGAGGGCATCGCCGCCCCGGGCGGCGTCCTCGCCGGCGTTCCCGACAGCGTCGTGGACGTCCTCGAAGGCCACGGCACCACGCAGCCGCGGCTGCGGTTCAAGCGCGTGGCCCGGTCCATATCCAAGACGCCCACGATCATCGAGGGCCGGCACACCGTGAAGGTTCGCGTCCGACCACCGCGTTCCCGTACCCCATAGCTCGCCACCCGAAAACGCCCATGCGCACCATCACGACCCGCTTGCTCGCTCTTGCCGTTGTCGCTGCCCCCGGGACGGTCACGGCGGGGGGAACCCGCGTGCTCGAGATCCGAGACCGCGACGACTTCGACAAGGGAGAGTTCGACGGCGCCGCGCTTTCGTCCATGGGGTACGTGACCCAGGGATATGCATCGGAGATCGCGAAGATCGATACCGCCGAAGGTACGTTCGCGTGCGCCACCGATGGTACCCGCGCGATCGTCGGCACGCTGCAGCCGGCGGCGCTGCTCGAGGTCCGTGGCCGGGGCAAACGGGGAACGCCCGACACGAGGTCGATCGCGGCCCTTCCGGGCGTGGTGACGAGCGCCATCGCCCCCCTCGGAGACGGGACCGTCCTTGCGGCGACGCTGCCGGGCGCGACGATCCACCGCGTCGACCGCAAGGGACGGCTCAAACCCTTCGCGAAGCTCGACGCCGAGTTCATCTGGGCCCTCGCGGTCGAAGGCGGGCGGGTGTATGCGGCGACAGGGCCGAGCGGCAAGCTCTTCTCCCTGGATCGCTCTGGCGGCGACGTTCGCGTCGAGATCGACAGCGAGGAGGAGCACCTGTTGTCCATGGCGGTGGTCGGGGGACGGATCGTGGTGGGGACCGCGCCGCGCGCCAAGCTGCTTGCCGTGGGGGAACCGGCCGAGGGCGTCGTCCTCCGCGATTTCGACGGCGACGAGGTTCGGGCCCTGCAGGTCACCGGGCGGTACCTCGTGGCGGCGGTCAACGACTTCGACACCAAGGGCGTCGCAACGGCCGACGCCCTGGAGAAGGCCGTGGGGCGGGCGAGCCTGGCGGGCAACGACGCAACCGGTTCGGTCAACCTCACCAAACGAGACAAGGGCGCATCGTTCGAGATCCACGCCGTGGACTTGGGGCGCAAGCTCGACCCGGATCGCGCCGCGGATGCGGCGTGGACGCGGTGGTTCGACGCCAAGGGGGGATACGCCACGGGGCTTTCCGTGGACACGCGGGACGGTGGCGTGCTCGTGGCGACCTCCAAGAAGGGCAAAATCTACCGCCTACGCGGGCCGCGTGACGTGTCCGTCGTGGCCGACCTCGACCAGGCGGTGGTCACGTCCATCTGCCGGGTGGACCGGGGCAACGTGTTCGCCACCACTTCGGGCGGCGCGGCCGTGGCACGCCTGTTCGCGGGCCCAGCGATGGACGCCGTCTACACGTCCCACGTGCTCGATGCCAAGCAGCCGGCGCGGTTCGGAACCCTGCTCGTGGAGGGGACGGGGCCGTTTCGGGTGCGGGTTCGCACGGGGCCTGCGAAGGAGCCGGACGCCCGGTGGTCGCCATGGCGCGACGTCCCCCTGTCGGCGCGCGCCGACGGCATGGCCGGCTCCCTGGCGGGCGTCGGTGAGCGCCGCTTCCTGCAGGTGGAGGTGCGCGTGGCGGGGCCCGCCGCGAAACTGCGGGGGCTTCGGGTGTTCCATGCACCGGAGAACCTCCCACCGCTCGTCGAATCCATCACGGTGGACCTGCCGGAGCCGGACGAGGACGACGAGCCCGCCAAGCCCGAGGCAAAAATTCGATGGAAGGTGGACGCGCGCGACGGGGACGATCTGGTCTACGAGGTCTACGTCCGTCGCGTGGGGGATCCTCCAGAGGCTTGGCTGCGCCTCGACGACCCGACCGAGCCCCTGACGAAGAAGTCGCTCACCTGGAAGCTCGATTCCGTGGCGGACGGGATCTACGAGGTCCGCGTCGTGGCTTCCGACGAACCGGCGAACGGCGTGGCGAAGGCCTTCGTGGACAGCCTCGTGGGCGATCCGGTCGTCGTCGATCGCGCCCGACCGGAGGTTGCCAAGGTGGACGTGCGGGGTCGGAGCGTGACGGTGCGCGTGCGCGACGCGACGAGCCCCATCGCCAAGGTCACCTACCGTATCGACGAGGGGGCCATGCACACGGCCGCGCCCGCGGACGGCATCGTGGACGAACTCGACGAGACGTTTCGGCTGGTCGTCCCATCCGAGGTCCGACCTGGGACCCATCGTCTCCAGATCTACGTGCACGACGCCGCGGGCAACCTGACCGTCCACGCGCGGACGGTGGACGTGCCGTGAACGCCCCTACACGGTAGGGCAGGTCTTTCCGGCGCCGTGCGGCGGCCGGCGGGCGGTGGCGATGGCCGTCAAGCCGACTTGGCGGCCTTGCGGGAAAGGCTGCCGTAGAGATCGAGCAACGAACCGAGGGACTTCTTGGCCAGGGCGTCGAGGTAGGGCAGGTCCTTGGGCTGTCCCTTGAGTTCCGCGATCTTCTTGACCAGAGCGTCCTTGCCGCCGAGTTCCTTGACCTTCGTTCCCACGGCATGCAGGTGGAGGAGCTTGGCGTTCGAGACGCGACGCAGCCGCGCGCGAAGCTCGTCCGCAGATTCGCCCTCGGCGGGCTCGACGAGACCGGCGACCTGTTCGACGAGATCGGCCTTGGAGCCGAAGGATTCACGGACCTGTTGGAGGGGAGTCTTCTTCATGGGGAACCTCGATGATCGCCGCCAAGAGCAGCTACGAGTGAAGAGAAAGAAAGAGCGCGGCCCACCGATCGGTGGGGCCGCGCTTTCTAACCTGCGACCTCGCCGGCCGCAAGGGGGCTACTCCTGCGCGGGCTGCGCGGGAGCGGCCGGGGCGGCCTCCTCGCC
>RFGU01000105.1 GCA_003696955.1 Deltaproteobacteria bacterium
CGTGCTCATGGACGAGGTGAAGGCGATGATCCGCGAGGGCTACTTCGAGCTGGCCCGGCAGATGGGCCGGGGGTAGGCGCGGCCCGGCCCCGGCACGCAGACCGGCGGGCCGTAGCGTGGGAGGATGCCGGCGCGGCGAAAAGCCCGTGCGATGGAGGCAAAGCCCGGCTTCGATCGTATATTCTGCATCCCGAAATCATGATGCCGCGTCAGTCTCCGTTTGCCGTGCTGTCTGAAACGACCGTATCTACCGACCTCACTTTCTTTACGAACGAGCCGGGCGCCACGCTGCTCGACCGGTTCAAAAAGACCCTCCGGGACGTTCGGCTCTTCGATATCCTGGTGGGGTATTTTCGCATCAGCGGTTTCCACCAGCTGCACGAGAGTTTTGAACCCATCGAAAAGATTCGCATCCTCGTCGGGCTGAGTGTCGATCGGACGACGTTCGACCTGATCGAGGAATATCGCGGGCAGGATGGCCTTGATTTCACCTCCCATGCCCGTGCCCGGGAGAACCTGCGCAGCCGTATCGTGGCGGAAATGGACGCTTCCGAGGACTCCCGCCGGGTGGAGATGGGGTTGCGCCGGTTCATCGAATTCCTGGAGTCGGGCAAGCTCGAGATCAAGGTCTATCCGAGCGCTGACCTGCATGCCAAGGTGTATATCGCCCGGTTCGGTGCGGACGACCGGGACTTCGGGCGCGTCATCACGGGGTCCAGCAATTTCTCGCAGTCCGGCCTCGTGGCGCAGCGCGAGTTCAACGTCGAACTGAAAAACCGGGCCGATGTCGAGTTCGCTCTGGAGAAGTTCGAGGAGCTGTGGAAAGATGCGGTGGAGGTATCCGAGGACTACGTCGATACCCTCCGCCGGCGTACCTGGCTCAGCGATGACATTGCGCCGTACGACATCTACCTCAAGTTCCTCTACGAGTACTTCCGGGAGGACATCAACCTCGACGCGGAGGAAGAGAGCCTCTACCTCCCGGAGGGCTTCATGGAGCTGGCGTACCAGCGGCAGGCGGTTACGGCGGCGCGTAAGATCCTCGAAGCCTACAACGGGGTGTTCATCGCCGACGTCGTCGGCCTGGGCAAGACGTACATCGCCGCGATGCTGGCCCAGCAGCTGGCCGGTAAGATCCTGGTCATCTGCCCGCCGGTGCTGAAGAGCTACTGGGAAGACACCTTCTTCGACTTCGGCATCCGGGGCTACCGGGTCGAGTCGCTCGGCAAGCTGGATCACATTATCCGGAGCGGCCACGAGAAGTTCGACTACGTGATTCTCGACGAGGCCCACCGCTTCCGCAACGAGGCCACGAAGAGTTACGAGCTGTTGCACCAGATCTGCTTCGGCAAAAAGGTGGTGCTCGTCTCGGCCACGCCGCTGAACAATGCCCTCAGCGACATCTACAGCCTGCTCAAGCTGTTCCAGACGCCCAAACGGAGCACCATCCCCGGCGTGCCGGACCTGGAGCGGTTCTTCCGCAGGCAGGAGAAGCGCCTGCGCGACCTCGACCGTACCGATCCGCACTATCTGGACGAGGTCCGGGCCGTCTCGGCGGAGGTGCGGGACAAGGTGCTCAAGCACGTCATGATCCGCCGCACCCGCAGCGAGATCCTGACCTATTTCAGCGAGGACCTCGAGCGGCAGGGCCTTTCGTTCCCCGTGCTGGAGGAGCCCCGCCGCATCATCTACACATTCGATGCGCAGATCGAGGACGTCTTCGACCGCACCATCGAGCGGCTCAAAGACTTCTCCTACGCGCGCTATACGCCGCTGCTCTATCTCAAGAAAACCCTCACGCCGCTGGAGGCGCAGTCGCAGCGGAACGTGGGCGGCTTCATGAAGGGTATCCTCGTCAAGCGCCTGGAGAGCAGCTTCCATGCCTTCAAACGGACGCTCGACCGCTTCATCCGCTCGTACGAACGCTTCATCGCTATGTACGACAGCGGCACGATCTACATCGGCAAGGACGTCAACATCTTCGACCTGCTCGACAACGACGACGAGGAGAAGCTGCTGGCGCTCGTCGAGGAGGACCGCGTGCAGCGCTATGCCGCCGCCGATTTTCACGCGGATCTGCGGGCGCGGCTGGCGCAGGACCTGGACCTGCTCCGGGCGATCCGGCAGGACTGGACGCCGGTCACGTCGGACCCCAAGCTGGAGCAGTTCATCGTCGAGTTGAAGCAGGACCGCGTGTTGAAGAAGAACAAGCTGCTCATCTTCACCGAATCGAAGGAGACGGGCGAGTACCTTCGCGGAGCGCTTGAGCGGCATTTCCCCGGGCAGGTGCTGTTCTACTCGAGCGCCGGCGGGCAGCACGGCACGGAGCACCTGAGCGTGCCGGCGGCGCGGGAGGTCATCAAGAACAACTTCGACCCGAACGCCCGCTACCGGGAGGACGACGTGCGCATCCTCATCACGACGGACGTGCTGGCCGAGGGCATCAACCTGCACCGCGCCAACGTGGTCATCAACTACGACCTGCCCTGGAACCCGACGCGGGTGCTGCAACGCGTCGGCCGCGTCAACCGCGTCGGCACCGGGCACGAACGGGTCTACGTCTACAACTTCTTCCCCACGGCGCAGTCGGATGAACACCTGGGCCTGGAAGCGAACGTGAAGGCCAAGATCCAGGCCTTCCACGACACGCTCGGCGAGGACGCCCGGTACCTCACCGACGAGGAGGTCGTCTCCACGCACGAGCTCTTCGGCGAGCGCCTCTACCGCACGCTGAACGAGAAGGAGACGTACGAGGCCGAGGAGGAAGAAGGCCCCTCGGAGCTGGAGTACCTCAAGCTGCTCCGGGACATCCGCGACAACGAGCCGGAGCTGTTCGAGCGCATCAAGCGCCTGCCGAAGAAGGCGCGCTCCTGCCATGCCGTGCCGGGTGCGGATGCGAACCGGCTCGTCACGTTCTTCCGGAAGGACAAGCTCAAGAAGTTCTTCCTCACCGACGGCCGGCAGGCGCACGAACTCACGTTCTTCGAGGCCGCGCGCTACTTTGCGTGCGCGCCCGAGACGCCGCGCCGCTCGCTCCCGGACGACTTCTTCGAGAAACTCACGCGCAACAAGGACGCCTTCGACCTGCTCATGGCCGGCGAGGCGCTCGACGTGGCGCCGCGCCGGGGCCGCTCGAACGAGGAGTACATCCTGCGCCGCCTGAAGGCGAAAGAGATGAAGCGCTTCAAGGGCTTTACCGAGGACGACGAGGCATTCCTGGCCACGGCCCGGCAGGCGTTCGAGGACGGCATCGTGCCCAGGAACACCAGCAAGCGCATCAAGCAGGCCATCGAACGCGAGATCGACCCGCTGAAGGTGCTCTCCGTCCTCCGGAAGACCCTGCCGCCGTCGCTGCTGCGCGAGGCCCGGCGCGAGGGACCCGCCACGGGCAGCCGGCGCGAAGTCATTCTGTCCGAGTACCTGATTCCTTCCTGACCCTCAACCACGCTGCGAAGTACCGTTATGGACAAAGAAGCCGCCCGTCGACTCCTGGACAAGGTACTGGGCCATGCCTTCGATGAGAGCGCGTTTCGAGAACTGGTCCGGAACGTGTTCAAGGACCTCGACGAGAGGCAGACCCCCCCCTTCGCCGGAGCCTATATCTACGATTCGTTTCGGAACCAGGTGCGGCAATTCAAGCGCATTGCGAAGTACACCGATCCGGACGGCGAAGAGATTGACGTGCTGGCCGTAGCATTGCGCGGCGGAACGCAGCTGGAGCGTGCCCGGACGATGCAGCGCAACTTCGTGGCGGAGTATCTCAAACGGAAAGAGCGGGAAGCCGCGCTCGTGGCCTTCTATACGGACGACCGCAACGACTGGCGGCTCTCGTTCGTCCGCCTCGAATACCGAACCGAAGAGGGCGAAGACGGCAGGGTGCGGGTCACCCCGGAGCTGACCCCGGCCCGCCGCTATTCGTTCCTCGTCGGGGAGGGGGAGCCGAGTCACACGGCCCAGCAGCAACTCTTCGGCCTCCTCACCGCCGAGGACCGCCCCACCCTCGACGACCTCGAGCACGCCTTCGAGATCGAGCGGGTCACGAAGGCATTCTTCGACGAGTACAAGGACCTGTTCCTGACGATCAAAGAGGACCTTGATGACGTGCGGGTGCGGCAGCCCGAGGTGGAGGCGGAATTTCAGCGGTGCGGCCTGACCTCCGAGGGCTTCGCCAAAAAACTCCTCGGCCAGATCGTCTTCCTCTATTTCGTGCAGAAGAAAGGCTGGCTGGGTGTACCCAAGGATGCATCCTGGGGCGAGGGGCCGAAGGACTTCCTCCGCCGGCTCTTCGAGAAACGGTACGGCGACTACACCAACTTCTTCGACGACCGCCTGGAGCCCCTTTTCTACGAAGCCCTCGCCGCCGAACGCGGCGCCGACAGCTACTACCATCTCTTCGAATGCCGCATCCCCTTCCTCAACGGCGGCCTGTTCGAGCCGCCCGGCGGCTACGCCTGGGACCGCGTGCCCCTTCACCTGCCGGACAGGACGTTCGAAAAGGTGCTCGACACGTTCGACCGGTACAACTTCACCGTGCGCGAGGACGAGCCGCTGGAGAAGGAGGTGGCCGTTGACCCGGAGATGCTCGGGAAGGTGTTCGAGAACCTGCTGGAGGTGAAGGACCGTAAGGCGAAAGGGGCCTTCTACACGCCGCGCGAGATCGTGGCGTACATGTGCAACGAAAGCCTGATCGCCTACCTGGACGAGGCCCTCAACAACGCCGAGGAGGCCGGTGCCCCCGCCGTGCCGCGTGCCGACCTGGAGGCCCTCGTGCGCCAGGGCGAGCGCTGGGCCGAGAACGACCGCCGCGTGCAAGAAGCCGGGCGCGAGACGGACACCTACCGCTGGGCCGCACCGGAGGCCGTCCGCACCCACGCCGCCGCCATCGACCGGGCCCTGGCCGACATCGCCGTCTGCGACCCCGCCATCGGCTCGGGTGCCTTCCCCGTGGGCATGATGCAGGCCGTCGTCCGCGTGCGCGAGGCCCTCTCGCCCTACCTGCCCGAAGCCCCCGGCCGCACCGCCTACGCCTTCAAGCGCCACGCCATCGAGCACTGCCTCTACGGCGTCGACATCGAGCCGAGCGCCGTGGACATCGCCCAGCTCCGCCTCTGGCTCTCGCTCGTCGTGGACGAGGACGACTTCCAGACGATCCAGCCCCTGCCCAACCTCCGGTACAAGATCGTCGAGGGCGATGCCCTGGGCGGCGTCACGCTCTCGCTCGAAAACAATGCGGCCTACGACCGCCTCCAGCGCCTCATCCCGCAGCACGTCCGGGCCTACAGCCCCCGCGAGAAGGAACGGCTCCAGCACGAGATCGACGCCCTCATCCGGCAGATCACCGGGGGCGTGTTCGACTTCAACGTCTACTTCGGCGACGTCCTCCACCGCAAGGGCGGCTTCGACGTGGTCATCGGCAACCCGCCGTACGTGCGGCAGGAGACGCTCACATCGGCGCAGAAGGAGCGCTACAAGAACACCTATCAGGTCTATGCCGGCAGCGCCGACCTCTATGCCTACTTCATCGAGCGCGGCATGACGCTGCTCCGGCCCGGCGGCGTCTTCGCCTACATCGTCTCGAACAAGTGGCTCCGCGCCCGCTACGGCACCAACCTGCGGCGGTGGCTCAAACAGCGCCGGATCGTCGAGATCATCGACTTCGGCGACCTGCCCGTCTTTCAGGGCGCCACCACCTACCCGTGCATCGTGCGCCTGAAAAAGGCCCCGCCGAAGCGCACCTTCCGCGCCGTGCAGGTCGATACGCTCGACTTCGACGACCTCGCCGCCTACGTGCGGGCGCACGCCTTCGAGGTGGATCAGGCCGCGCTCGACGACGCCGGCTGGGCCCTCGTCGACCACCGCACGCAGCGCCTGCTCGATGAGCTCGGCCGCGCCGGCACCCCCCTCGGGACGTACGTGGATGGCAAGATTTACCGAGGTGTTCTGACCGGCTTGAACAAGGCCTTCGTCATCGACGCCCGGACGCGGCAGCGCCTCCTCGACGAGGACCCCCGCAGCGCCGAACTCATCAA
>RFGU01000106.1 GCA_003696955.1 Deltaproteobacteria bacterium
CCGCGAGATGGCCGAAGGTGCCCTGCGCGCCGGCGTGGACGTGCTGCTTGCGTGCCGCAGCCGCGAGCTGCAGGAGGTTCTCCTCGGCCGCCTCGAGCGCTTGCCCGATGCCGTGGTCGAACGGGCGGTGGAGCGGGTCGTGACGATGAAGCGGACGTTCGCCGCCGCGGCCCGTGACGCCTTGCTGGGTGGCCGAACGGCAGGGCCGCCCTATCCCGACCACCTCGCGCTCGCAGAGCGCCTCGGGGGCGGCGGGGACGCGGGCGCCGATCCCACCGAGGCGGCCGACCGCCGCTGACGACCCTCTTCTTGCCAACGCGGCCGTCCCTGGCGATGCTGCCCACCGTGCCCCCACGCGACACGGACGACCCCGGTGCGACGAAGGCTGCGGTCGAGGCCCGGTATCGGGGGCTGCGGGGCGGCCGATGGTCGGTCCTCGCGGGTGGGCTCATCCATCGTACCCATCGCGTGGATGCACCCGCGGGCCGTTTCGTCGTGCAGGAGGTCAGCCCGATCTTCGACCCCGTGGTGCACGAGGACATCGAGGCGGTCACGGCCCACCTTGCGCGCAAGGGGATCGTCACGCCGCGTCTCTTGGCGGCGGACGACGGGGCCCGGTGGATCGAAGCGGGCGGCCGGGTGATCCGCGTGCTCACCTTCGTCGAGGGGCGTGCCATCGAACGCGTCACCGATCCGGCCGTGGCCCGGGCGGCCGGCGCCGCACTCGGGGCCTTTCACGCCGCCCTCTCCGATCTCGACCACGAATTCCGTTCGGTTCGTGTGGCCCACGATCCGGCACGGCACGTCGGGGCCCTCGTGGTCGCCGTGGACGCCCACGCCGGCCACCGGCTCCATGACGAGGTCGCCCGCCTTGCCGAGGCCATCGCGGCGGAAGCGGCCGGACTTCCCGACGTCGGCGGCCAGCCGCGCCGGATCGTGCACGGCGATCCCAAGATCACGAACCTGCTCTTCGATCCTGCGGTGCCGGGGCGGCCGGTCGCATGGGTCGATCTCGATACGTGCGGACGTCAGGTGCTGGCCTACGAGTTCGGGGATGCCGTCCGCTCGTGGACGAATCCGGCGGGGGAGGAGGGGGCGGACGCCCGGGTCGACCCCGACCTGTTTCGCGGGGCCGTCGCCGGGTATGCGAGCGCCGTGCAGGATCTTGCGCCGGAGGAGCGGGAAGGCCTCGTCGTCGGTGTGGAGATCATCGCCCTGGAACTTGCGTCCCGCTTCGCCACCGACGCCCTCGAGGAGTCCTACTTCGGTTGGGATCCGGCGCGCCATCCGGCCTCCGGCGAGCATCAACTGGCGAGGGCGCGCGGGCAGTGGGCGCTCTATCGTGCCGCGCGCGCGGGACGGGCCGTGCGGGAACGGATCGTACGCGACCTGCTAGGATGAGCGCCCGTGGTGCAGGCCGCCCGCAAGACCGCCGTCTACCCCGGGTCCTTCGATCCGATCACCAACGGCCACCTCGACATCCTCGAGCGTGCGGCGCGGCTCTTCGACCGCGTCCTCGTGGCCGTGGGCGAACACCCGGTCAAGCGCGGGTTCTTCTCCGCGCGGGAGCGCGTGGATCTCATCGAGGCCTCGGTCGGCCACCTCGGCAACGTGGAGGCCACCCATTTCGAGGGGCTCGTGGTGGACTTCTGCCGCAAGGTGGGCGCCTGCGTCATCGTGCGCGGGCTTCGGGCCATGGGCGACTTCGAGTCGGAGTTTCGGATGGCCCTGGCCAACCGGGACCTCGATCCCGGGCTCGAGACCATGTTCCTCGTCCCGGATCCCGCCCTCATGTACGTGTCGAGTTCCCTGGTCCGCGAGATCGCCGGCCACGGCGGTGACTTCGGCCGCTTCGTGCCGCCGCCGGTGGAGGCCGCCATGCGCGAGCGGGTCGCGGCCGGACGACCGAAGGCATCGAAGCCGTGAGCGACGAGTCGCGAGACGATCTGCCTGCACGCATGCTCGGGGGGGCGTGGCGTGGCAACGACCATGCGACGGCCCTCGAGGCCGCCAAGGAAGCCGGGCTCCCCGCGGAGGACCTCGAGCTCGAACTCTTCCTGCGGGGCTTCAAGGCCGGGGCGATCCTCGAGGATCGGGACGGCAGCATCGTCCTGCGGGGGCGCTCGCCCCTTTCCAAGGCCGAACTCGAACGCACCTTCGCCCCCATGTTGCGCTACCTCGGCGTGCCGAAGGACGGTGCCCAGGTGTACGTATCCGACGGCGCGTTCGAGTTGCGCATCGCACCGCGGATCGCCGAGCGGGCGGCGCCCGCCCTCGGGGAGGCGAAGCTCGCCCTTCAGTTGTGGATCGGCTTCGGGCTGCTCGGACTGGCCGTGCACCAACTCTTTCCGGCCTATCGCTTCGTGGCGGCCATCCTGTGGGGGATCGGGCTCGTCCTCGGCGCGACCCAATTGCGTCGGGGGATGGCCACGGGCCGCGCCAACCTCGCGGCCCGGCTGGCCCTGGGACTTGCCATGCTGGCCAAGGAGAAGCAGCTCGTGCTCCCCCCGGCGGGGCTCGACGAAGGCGCCTCGTCCGCCGGCCAGGGGGCCCTGCCCGCGGGGGCTGCCGACGAGGCGGGCGATCCCGGCCAGCCGTGAAGGTCGCGTCCGCCGAAGCGATGGCGTAGGGTCGCCACCCGTGAACACCCCCGACGAGAGGATCCCCGAACTCATCTGCGAGCTGTGCCGACAGTTCTACGATCTCGGCTGGGTCAGCGGCACCGGCGGCGGGATCTCCATTCGGGGCGAGGCGGGCATCTACATGGCGCCTTCCGGCGTGCAGAAGGAGCGCATCCGGCCCGAGGACGTGTTCCTCCTCGACGGCACGGATCTCTCCTCGTGCCGCGTACTGCGGCCGGCCAAGGATCCCTCTCTGCGGGTCAGCGAGTGCCAGCCGCTCTTCTACAACGCCTACCGCCTGCGCGACGCCGGGGCGGTCATCCACAACCATTCGATCCATGCGGTGCTCGCCGCGAAGATGGCCGCGCCCGACGGCGGCGAGGGCGTCTTCGAGAGCCGTGACCTCGAGATGCACAAGGGCCTGCGCGGCAAGGGGTGCTTCGACGTGGTGCGGGTGCCGGTCATTCCCAACACGGCCCGCGAGGCGCAGCTTGCCGACAGCCTCGAACGGGCGATGAACGAACACCCCGACGTGGACGCCGTGCTCGTCGCCGGCCACGGGATCTACGTGTGGGGACGCACGTGGCAGCAGGCCAAGACCCAGGCGGAGTGCTTCGACTACCTGTTCAAGGTGGCGGTCTACGCGAAAATGGCCGGGCTTGATGCGCCCCCGGCGCGAAGCTAGCCTCCACGCCATGGAGCTTTCCTGGCTCGAAGGCGGGGCCGCGCCGGGCCCCACCCGAGACGACCTCGCGGCCGTCGGGGTGCTGTGCGAACACGTTCCGCCCGAGGCCGACGATCTCGAGCCCATGCTCGACCGTTTGGCCGAGGCGCGGGGGTACGTCACCCGTGACGAGGTGGCGCTCTCGCCCGACACGCCGGGGCTCGACGAACTCTTGGCGAAGTTCGCCCGCGAGCACCTGCACGACGACGACGAGGTGCGGTACGTCGTCGAGGGGGCCGGGATCTTCGACATTCGTTCGAAGGACGATCGATGGATCCGGCTCGAGGTCGGCGTGGGCGACCTGGTGGTCCTGCCGGCCGGGCTCTATCATCGGTTCTTTCTCACCGAAGCAAAGCGCATCCGCTGCATTCGTCTGTTCAAGGACGAGGCCGGGTGGGTGCCCCACTACCGATAGGAACGACAAGGAACATGGACGGAACCGTCAAGACCACGGGCGACTTCAAGGTCGCGGACCTTTCCCTGGCCGATTGGGGGCGCAAGGAGATCCAACTCGCCGAAAAGGAGATGCCGGGCCTGATGGCCCTGCGGGAGAAGTACGGCAAGGAAAAGCCCCTCTCGGGCGCTCGGATCGCCGGATGCCTCCACATGACGATCCAGACGGCGGTGCTCATCGAGACCCTCGTCGAACTCGGCGCCGAGGTGCGCTGGTCGTCGTGCAACATCTACTCGACCCAGGACCACGCGGCCGCTGCCATCGCCGCACGGGGGATCCCGGTGTTCGCCTGGAAGGGCGAGACCGAGGAAGAGTACTGGTGGTGCATCGAGCAGACCATCTTCTGGCCGGACGGCAAGCCCTGCAACATGCTGCTCGACGACGGTGGCGATCTCACCTTGGTCATGCACCGGGATCACGCCGACGTCATCGACCAGGTGGTCGGTCTTTCCGAGGAGACGACCACGGGCGTGCACCGCCTCTACCAGATGGCCGCCGAGGGCACCTTGAAGGTGCGGGCGATCAACGTCAACGACTCGGTGACCAAGAGCAAGTTCGACAACCTCTACGGCTGCCGCGAATCCCTCGCCGACGGGATCAAGCGCGCGACGGACATCATGGTCGCCGGCAAGACCGTCGTGGTGGCCGGCTACGGAGACGTGGGCAAGGGTTGCGCCCAGTCCATGCGCGGCTTCGGGGCCCGCGTCCTCGTCACGGAGATCGATCCCATCTGCGCGCTCCAGGCGGCGATGGAGGGCTTCCAGGTGGTGACCATGGACGAGGCCGCCCCCGTAGGTGACATCTTCGTCACCGCCACGGGGTGCTGCGACGTGATCACCAAGGAGCACATGGCCCGCATGAAGGACGAGGCCATCGTCTGCAACATCGGGCACTTCGACAGCGAGATCCAGGTCCACGCCCTCGAGGAGGACCCCGAGATCCAGGAGATCAACGTCAAGCCCCAGGTGGACCGCTTCGTCTTCCCCGACGGTCACGCCATCATCCTGTTGGCCCGCGGCCGCCTGGTGAACCTCGGTTGCGCGACGGGGCACCCGAGCTTCGTGATGTCCAACTCCTTCACGAACCAGGTGCTGGCCCAGGTGAGCCTGTGGACGGAGCCGGAGAAGTACGAGGTCGGCAAGGTGTACGTGCTGCCCAAACACCTCGACGAGGAGGTCGCCCGCTTGCACCTCGGCAAGCTCGGCGCCAAGCTCACGCGCCTGACGCCGAAGCAGGCGGAATACCTGGGCGTGCTCGTCGAGGGGCCGTTCAAGCCCGAGTACTACAGGTACTGACGCGGTCGGCGGCGCCGGCCGGTCCGCCACGCGCGAAACCGACCCGCGGCATCCAAGCTCGGGTCGGTTTCATGTGGCCCGTCGGATGCGCTTTCCGCGACGGCCGCGGTGTGCGAAGGTTGCGGCGTGTCCCACGTCGTCGTCGCAGAGCGGACGGAGGCAGAGCCCGGCACCCGAGACGCCTGGCTGCCGCCCCACCGGATCCGCGAGCGATTCGTGCGCGGGGTGGCGACCCTGGCGATCCTCGACGGCGTCGCGTTCGTCGCGGCGCTCTTCGATCCGGCCAACGACGTGGTCACCACGCTCGCATTCCATGTGGGGGTGCTGGTCCCGCTCGCCGTGGTCTTCAGCATCGCGCAACGGAGCTCCTTACGGGTTGCGGGGGTCTTGCTCACGGTCTTCATGTGGGCCGTGGTGACGGCGGCGCTCCTGCTCTTCTCCTCCATGCACGCGGCTCCCGCCGCCGTGTACATGGTTCCGGTCATGGTGGCGGGCATCGTCCTCGGGCCCGTTTGGGCCCTGGTCGTCGCCGCCGCGTCCCTGGCATCGTTGGGCGGGATCTTCTGGCTGGAC
>RFGU01000107.1 GCA_003696955.1 Deltaproteobacteria bacterium
AGGTGCAACATCCCGGCCCGTCCGCCGTCGCCGTCCGCCGTCAAGGTTCGCTGCTGTCTGCCTGCCGCCTGCCGCTCGCGGTCCACCGTGGCCGTTCGCCGTCCTCTGTCCGCCGTTCGGCCGTCCGCCGTCTGCCGCCCGCCGTCTGCCGCCCGTCGCCCGCCATCGTCACGACGGCGTCGCTTCGACGTTGACCGTATCGCTCTGGGCGAGCAGCCACTTGGGCTTTTGCATCCGCAGCCGCGACCAGCGGGCGTACTCACTGACGGCGTCGACGCGATCCGGGCATCCGGGTGGTCCTGCGAGGGTCTCGGCCTCGGGGACGAAGCGCAGGTAGAAGGGCCAGGTGTCCACGTTGTTCGACGCCCGGTGGGTGATCCGGTAGTGCAGGCGTGTGCCGTCGAGGTCGCGGCCGGCCACCTCGAGCGTGCGGTAGTAGTGGATCCCCTGGGCGAGGAGCGGGCGCGCCGGCCACCTTCGCCGCTTGGTAAGGCGCAACGGTGGGCGCGATCCGTCGGGGTCGAGGGCGTAGCTGGCCGTGCCATCCCCCCGCGCGAGCACCACGGCCGGATCCTGGAGAGCGCCTCGGGGAAACTCCGAGATGTTCCGCCCGCCGAAGAAGATGAGGCGGTCGGGGACGTCCTGTCCGGCCCGGGGGATCGTGATGCGGCCCCAGGACCAGTCGGCGATGTGGCGTTCCAAGGGGCCGTCGCCCCACTGGTGGTCGTGGTAGCCGCCCGTCACGCGGATCTTGGGCAGGGCCGTGGGGGGGACGTGATGGGCCGAACCTTCCCGCACCATGAGATGGCGCAGCTCGACACGCGGGTTGGGCATGGGGCAGGCCCAGTGCACCTTTTGGGCGCCTCCGTCGATGATGAGGGCATCCTTGGGCCGAAACCCGGGCGTGTGGACGGTGAAGACCGCGTCGAGTTCGAGCCGTAGGCTCCGGTTTTCGCTGGCGAGCACGTCACGCTCGACACCGTCGTGGGCGACCGTCAGGCGGTATCGATCCGTCCCGATCCGGCGAAAGCGGCCGAGATTGCCGATGCGCACGTCGAGGTCGCCGCGCTTGGTCACGCTGGCAAGATCGTCGAGGTGCGCTCGGGTGATGAGCAGCGCCTCGTTGGTGCGATCGCACACCACGTAGCTCGTCACCCCGGCGTAGAACCGCCCGTGGCGCGGGTATTTGTCGAAGTCCTTGTAGCCAAGGCGGGAGAGCACGCGCCGCGGATCGACGGCATGGGGAAAGTGCAGGACCGTGATGATCTTCCAGGGGTCGCCCCGGTAGTCGAAGTCGATCTCGAAGTACCACCACTCCCAGAAGTCGCGCGCCGCCGAATTCGACGCCGGAAGGTGACCGTGCCAATCGGAAAGGCGCAACGGCGCGAGGGGACGAACAGGCATCGCAAGCAGGAGTAGCACGGAGCGCGACGCTGCCCGTCCACGAGAACGGACGGTGCCCGGTATCGCGGGTTCCGGCGACCGCTTGCACGGGGGGCGCGGACCATGGGCCCCGCGAGTGGACCGTCGAGGCGCACGCCGCGTCCGCGGGCAGCGGGCGGTCCTCCTAGGTATAATCCCGGCACCATGGTGATGACCCCGTCCCAAGACCTTCCCCTCGGAACGCCGGCCCCCCCGTTCTCGCTGCCCGACCCCGAAGGCAAGCTCCACGGGCTCGACGACGCCGCGGACGCCAAGGGCTACGTGGTGATCTTCATGTGCAACCACTGCCCCTTCGTCAAGCTGATCCGGGAGAAGCTCGCCGAGGTGGCCCGCACCTACCAGGCCAAGGGGATCGCGTTCTTCGGGATCAACTCGAACGATGCCAGCAAGTACCCAGACGACGCGCCGGACAAGATGGCCGAGGAGATCGAGGCCTTCGGGTACACGTTTCCGTATCTGGTGGACGAGACCCAAGAGGTCGCCAAGGCCTACCGAGCGGCCTGCACGCCGGACATCTTCGTCTTCGACGGCGCCCGCAAGCTCTACTACCACGGCCAGTTCGACGACGCCCGGCCCGGCAACGGCAAGCCGGTCACGGGCAAGGACCTTACGGCCGCCCTCGACCGCCTGCTCGCCGGCGAGCCGCCGCCCGACCGGCAGATTCCCTCGGTGGGCTGCAACATCAAGTGGAAGCCGGGCAACGAGCCGGACTACTTCGGGTAGGGCCCGCGGCCGGTAGGGCCCTAGGCGCCTACGCGGGATGGGCGGGCACGACGACCACCGGGCAGGGCGCCCGCCGGATCACCTTGTCGGCCGTGCTGCCGAGGAACGCCCGCTGCACCCGCGTGCGGCTGCTCGTGGCGAGCACGATGGCCTCGATGCCGTCGTCCGCCACGGCGTGGAGGATCGCGTCGAGGGGATCGTCGCTCACCGTCACCTCGATGCGGCGCTCGGCGTCGGGCAGGAGGGCCGCACCGATGGCGTCGAGCGCGGTCGCGGCGTTGCGACGGGCGGCGTCCTCGAGGGCGATGGAGTCCTTTGCGCGCATGAAGGCCGCCGACCCGGCGAGGTCGCGTATGGCATGGAAGAGGACCACCGTGCCGTCACGCACGAGACGCCCGGCGAGTTCCATGGCCCGTCGTGTGGCCTCGTTGACGCCGAGATCCACGTCCCCGATGTGCACCTTCGGGCCCGCACCGGGCTCGTCACCTTCGAGCTCGATGAGTTCCACCGGTACGAGGACGGTTCGAAAGGTCGCGCAGGGGTCGCTCATGGGTGCTCCTTCCAGCCGCCGCCGAGGGCCTGGTACAGCTCGACGAGGGCGATCCATTGGTCCTTCTTGGTTTCGACGAGTTCGAGTTCCGCTTCGAGGGCGTCACGCCGCGTCAGCAGCACCTCCATGTAGTCCGCTTCCGCGTTCTGGTAGAGCATCGTCGACATGTCGATGGCGGAGGTGAGGGCGCGGACCTGCTCGGAGATCTTCTCGTAACGCTCGGCGTAGTTGCGGATCGCGGCAAGCTGGGTGACCACCTCGGTATAGGCGCGAACTAGGGTCCGCTCGAAGTCGTAGACCGCCTCGATCTGCCGGGCATTGGCCTGCTGGTACTCGGCCTTGATTGCGGCGCGGTTCAGCAGGGGGGCCACGAGGCCGCCCGCGATGTCGTAGACCAGGGAGGCGGGGGTGGCCACGAAGTGGCGCAGATTGAACGCTCGGTACCCCGCCGAGGCATCGATGCTCAGGGAGGGATAGAACTTCTTCTTGGCGGCCTTGGCGTCGAGCTTGGCGGCTTCGAGTTCCCGGGCGGCACGCCGCACGTCGGGCCGGTTGTCGAGCAAGGCGCTCGGAAGGCCCACCACGGCCTGGTGGGGGGCGCCGGCGTCGAAGAGTTGCGGATTGCGGCGTACTGGCTGGGGGTAGCGACCGACGAGGAAGTTGATCCGGTTCTCGAGGGCGATGCGCTGCTGTTCGAGGGTCTTGAGGGCCCCTTGGTTCTTGAGCACCTCGGCGGACAGCCGTTGCACACCCAGTTCGGTCTCCTCGGCTGCGAGCTTCTTCTGCCGGACGATCTCGAGGGCGTTCTTCTGGATCTCGAGGTTGCGCTGGACGATCTCGATCTGCTTGTCGAGGGCGACGAGCTCGAAGTACGACTTGGCGATCTCGGCCACCAACTCGGTGACGAAGAAGTTCTTGGCCTCGATGCTGGCCTCGTAGGCCTTTTGGGCCGCCTGCTTGAGGTTCCGGAGCCGTCCCCAGATGTCCACCTCCCACGAGGCGACGAGGCCGAAACGGAAATCGGGCAGGTTGACCGCCACGTCGTGGGCCTCGTCGCTCACCCCCTGGCTCGTATACTCGCCGACCTTCTCGATTCCGGCGCCCACCTGCGCCCCGAGGCGCGGGATGTACTCGCCGCGCCGGGCCCCGATCTCCGCCTTGGCGACGATGATCTCCTGGCGCAGGATCGCAAGCTCCTGGTTCGTATCGATCGCCGCACGGATCAGGGCCTGTAGGTCCGGGTCGGCGAAGAGCTCGCGCCAGAACTTCTGGACTTCGGCGTCCTCGGCCGTGCGGGCGGCCTCCTGGCCTGCGCCGTAGTCCTTCGGCACCTCGGTCCTCGGCTCCCGCGGCAGGTTGCCCTCGAGGGTGGCCTTGCACCCCGAGGCGGCGGCCACGAGGGCCACGGCGATGGATGCAGCGCGGACACGCAGCCTTGCGTTCACGGCTGCTCCTCCTCCTGGTCGGCATCGGGGCCGTCCGACCCATGGTCCTCGGCCGGCGGCGCTCCGCTTTCGGTGGCCTCCTCGGCTCGTGCCACCGTGTCGTCCGCGGCGGCGGACGCCGCCGAATCCGGCCGCGTCCGCTGCGGCGCCTCGTCGTCCTCGCGGATGTAGGACTCGCGCGCGGCGATGTTGGCGAAGATGTAGTAGAGGCCCGGGATCACGAAGACGCCGATGACCGTCCCGACCAGCATGCCGCCGAGGGCGGAGCCGCCGATCGTGCGGTTTCCGATGGCCCCGGCGCCGGTCGCCCGGACCAGGGGGACGAGGCCGGCGATGAAGGCGAACGACGTCATCAGGATCGGCCGGAACCGGGCCCGTGCTCCCTCGATGGCCGCGTCGAGGACCGGCATCCCGCGGCGCCTGCGTTGTTCGGCGAACTCGACGATCAGGATCGCGTTCTTGCCGAGCATGCCGACGAGCATCACGAATGCAAGCTGGGCGTAGACGTCGTTGGCCAGGCCGAGGAGGCGCAAGAGCCCCATCGCACCGAAGATCCCGGGCGGCAACGAGAAGAGCACCGCCAGGGGCAGCACGAAGCTCTCGTACTGGGCCGAGAGGATCAGGTAGACGAAGAGCACGACGGCACCGAAGATGATGATCGCCTCGTTGCCGCGACGGGCTTCGTCGTAGGAAAGGCCCTCCCAGGCGATGTCGTAGCCGTGGGGCAGATCTTCGGCGATCTCGCGGATGGCTCGAATCGCATCACCCGTGGTGTACCCGGGCGCGGGCACGCCCCGAATCGCAGCGGAGTTGTAGATGTTGTAGCGCGTGAGCTCGTTCGGGCCGTTGGTGCGCTCCATTCGCATGAAGGACGAAAGGGGCACCATCTCGCCCTCCTCGTTCTTTACGTACAGGCGCAGGATGTCGGTGGGCAATGCCCGAAACTCCGGGGCCGCCTGGACGTAGACCTTGAAGAAGCGGCCGAACTTGATGAACCCCTGCTCGTAGGTGCTGCCTACCAGGATGGCCAGGGTCTCGAGTGCCTTGGCCATGCTCACGCCCTTCTGCATCGCGAGCTTGGGATCGAATTTCAACTCGAACTGGGGATAGTTCGCGGCATAGAACGTGAACAACCCCGTGATTTCCGGGCGCGCATCGAGGGCGGCCATGAACTCGCGCGTGACGCGATCGAATTCTTGGTAGTCCGGGCTCGGACTCTTGTCGATGAGGCGCAGCGCGATGCCGCCGGCCGAACCGTAACCGGGTACGGCCGGCGGTTCGAAGTACTCGATGATCGCGCCGAAGTCCTTGGTCTTCTCCTCGAGCTCCTCGATCACCTCGTGGACCGAGGCCTCGCGCTCCTCCCAGGGCTTCAGGTTGATGAGGCAGGTACCGGCATTGGATCCACGACCTTCGGTCATGATCTCGTAGCCGGCAAGGGAGGTGACGGAGTGGACGGCCTCGATTTCCGAGGCGACCTCCTGAAGTCTGCGTGCGACCTCGTTCGTGCGTTCGAGGGTACTGCCGGGGGGCGTCTGAATGATGGCGTAGATGATCCCCTGATCTTCGCTGGGGACGAAGCCCGCGGGAAGGTCCCGTTCGACGACGACGATACCGGCGACGAAGGCGCCGAGGATCGCGAGCGTCACCAGCGGGCGGCCTGCCGTGCGCCGAAGGACGCCTGCATACGCCTCCGTCACACGATTGAAGGTTCGATTGAACAGGCCCAGGAAGAGCACCCACGGATTGCGGCTCCCACCGAGGGCGTGCCCGTGGTGTCGCCTCAGGAACGTGGCACAAAGCACCGGCGTCAGGGTCAAGGCGACGAGGCCCGAAAGCACGATCGACGTGGCCATCGTGAGGCCGAACTCGCGGTAGAATACGCCCACCGGTCCGGGCAGGAAGGTGATGGGGACGAATACGGACGCCATCACGAGCGTGATGGCGACGACCGCCGACGTGATTTCGCCGAGTACGCCACGGACGGCGTGGAAGGGGGACAGGTGCTCGGCCTCCATCTTGGCGTGCACGGCCTCGACGACGACGATGGCGTCGTCGACCACCACCCCGATGGCGAGGACCAGGGCGAAGAGGCTGATGAGGTTCACGGATACCCCGAAGGCCGCGCCGAAGATCCATGCACCGACGAGGGACACGGGGACGGCGATGGTTGGGATGATCGTCGAACGCACGTCTCCGAGGAAGACGAGGACCACCAGTGCCACGAGGACGAATGCCTCGAACAGGGTGTGCTCCACCTGGTTGATGGACGCGTCGAGGAAGGCGGAGACGTCGTAGCTGAACGAGTACTTCATCCCCGGCGGGAACTCGCGTTCGAGTTCGGCGAGCTTCCCCTTGACCCGCGCGATGACCTCCCGTGCATTGCTGCCGACCACCTGTTTGAGCACCATGGAAGCCGACGGGCGGCCGTCGAGGTTCGAGTAGATGTCGAAGAATTCGCTGCCGAGTTCGACGCGTGCGATGTCGCCGAGGCGTAGGACGTGGCCATCGGGCGTAGCGCGCAGGACGATGTTCTCGTACTCCTCCGGATCGTCGTAGCGCCCGGGGTAGATGAGGACGTATTCGAGGGCTTGGGCCCGCTTCCCCGAGCTGCGACCGATGCGTCCGGGACGTCCGATGACGCTCTGCTCGGCGATGGCGTCCATCACGTCCTCGATGCCGATGTCGTAGGCGCGCATGCGGTCCGGATCGACCCAGATACGCATGGCATAGGTTCGGCTGCCGAGGATCTTGGCGCGTGCCACCCCCTTGACGCGTTGGATCTCCGGCAGGATGTTGACGCCCGCGTAGTTGTAGAGGAACTTCTCGTCGGCCGAATCGTCGTCGCTGTAGATGTTGACGTACATCAACATGCTCGGGACGATCGGCATGAGGATGACGCCTTCGAGCTGTACGAGCGGAGGCAGTCTGTTCATGGCACGGTCGACCCGCGTCTTGACCTGGACCAGGGCGTCGTTGGGGTCGACGCCTTGGTCGAAGACGACGGTGATCGTGCCTTCCCCGGCGCTGGTAGCGTCAGACAACATGTAACGCATGCCCGGGACGCCGTTGATCGACTGTTCGAGCGGGATGATCGTCGACCGCACGAGCACGTCGGCGCTCGCGCCGGGAAACGCGAGGAAGATCTGCACCTGGGGCGGTGCGATGTTGGGAAACTGGGAGACCGGCCGGGTCGCGATGGAGATGCCGCCGAGGATCACGAGGAAGATCGACAGCACGTAGGCGAGGACGGGACGCCGGAGGATCTTGGCGAACATGGCGCTGTGCCTTTCGGGGGCCGATGGGGCCTACTCGGCGTAGGGTTCGAGGTGCTCGTAGACTTCGGTCGGGTCTTGCACCTTCGCTTCGATGGTGTCGCCGTCCCGTACCTTGCGCAGCCCCTCGAGGAGGATGCGATCGGTCTCGGTGACACCCTCCGACACGATGAACAGATGCGGCAGTTCCGCCGCCACCTGGATCGCGCGTTGGTGGACCTTACCTTGGTCGTCCACCACGAAGACGTAGCGCTTTTCGAGCACCTCGAAGGTCGCCTTCTGCGGAATCAGCAGCGCGTTCGGATAGGGCTCGGGAAGGAGCACCGTGCCCGTCTCGCCGTGACGCAGCAGGAGGTCGGGGTTGGGGAAGGTGGCCCGGAACGGGATGTTCCCGGTCTCCACGTCGAAGTCGGCCTCGATGGTGTCGATCTTCCCGACGTGGGGAAAGATCTTGCCGTTGGCCATGCGAAACCGAAGCGGGCGTTGCTTGATCTCTTCGAGTTTGGGAGCGAGTTCGAGGTATTCGGCCTCGGGGACGTTGAAGTAGATCCAGACCTTGGAGACGTCCGAAAGTTCCGTGAGCAACTCCCCTTCGTCCACCAGGCTGCCGAGCCGCACGTGGAACTTGTCCATGATCCCGCGAAACGGCGACCGGATCTCGGTGAACTTGAGGTGGGCCTTGGCGAGGGCCAACTCCGCCTTGGCCTTCTCGAAGTTGGCCTTGGCAAGGGCGAGCTTGGCCGGCGAGATGATGTTCTTGTCGGCGAGGCGTTTGGCGTTCTCGTATTCGATCCGGGCGGCTTCGGCTTCCGCCCGGGCCTTTGCGACCTCCGCGCGGTAGACCACCGGCAGGATGACGAACATCTTCTGCCCGGCCTCGACGACCTGGCCTTCGTCCACGAAGATCTCGTCGAGGTAGCCGCGCTCGAGCGCTCGGACCTCGATGTGCTGGATCGCCCGGACGCGCGCCACGTAGGCCCGATCGAGGGAGACGTCCTTGCGCAAGGGCGTCACCACCGGCAGCGCCAGGATTTCGGCGTGCTCGGCGCTCTCGGCGTGCTCGCAGCTCGCCATGGGGAGTAGCTTCGCGCACAGCGCGAGGGCGGCGAGCGCACGACCACCGGGCCGGCGCCGGCGCGCCGCTCGAAGCGTACGATGGGGGTGATGGGAGGAACGGGATCTGTGTGGCATGGATGCGGCTTCGCTTTCGCTCGACGGGGATCGCCGGGGGCGGCGACCAGGTAGGAGGTACCTACGGAGCGCAAGGAGCCGGTGGCCCACGGGGCGCGTGGGCGGCGACCGCAGCCCGGCCGGCGCACGTCGCGAGGGGCCGGGCCCTTGGCGCACGGTCGGAGGGCGTCGTGGCCGTGTGAAGCGGGCCTCGGTGTACGGCGACGTCGGCCCCACGGCCGGTCGAGTCTGGTTCACCGTCCTCCTCACCATCCTCGGCACCGCACCGATCTTCGGCCGCGACCTCCGTTGCGGCCGAAGGTGCCGGCGTGCCGGCCGAAAGCCCCGGCAATCGGTGGGCGTGCGCCTGCGTCGGCCCGACCGCCGTCGCCAGCAGCCAGGCAAGGCACACGAGGAGCGCCATGAGTGCGCGGGGCACGACGGCGGGAGTCTAGTGCCACCCTCGCGCCGTGGCAACGGGCCCGTTCGGGATGACCTCGCCGGGCTACCGGCCCACGGCAGGTGGGTCGGCGGGTGCGCCACCTACATGTTGGGGCACTGGGGCTTGTCGGACTGGATCGTGCAGTCGAAGGTCAATCCGTCGGCATAGTTCGTATGGAGGTCGTCGTAGTCGCTCACGTCGCCGGGCGCGTTGTCGGTGGGCCCTAGGCCGAAGTCGCAGTCGATGCAGCGCATCGCGGAGGAGACCCTCAGGGCGCCCCCTTGCCCGTCGCAGGCGTTCTGGTGCACGACGACGGTATCGAACGTGCGGTCCGCCGGTGTCGTGCCCTCGTCGTAGGCACTCACCACCATCGCGCAACCGTCGATCCCCGCCGTGTTGGCCACGAACGTGGTGTCCGACACCGTCGTCTTCCCTTGCAGGAACACCGCGCCGCCGGTCAGGTCGGCCCGGTTGCCCTCGAAGTGGCAATCCTCGACCACCAAGTCGTAGTACCAGTAGAAGGCCGCCTGGATGGCGCCACCGTACTGGGATGCGTGGTTGTCGAGGAAGTCCACGCGGCGCACGGTGAGCGGCCGCGGCGCCAGAATCGCGCCGCCCGAATCCTGCGTGAACCCGTTCTGCAGCGTCATGTCCTCGATGACGACACCGTTGTCTGCGCTCGTGAGCATCTCGAACAGTCGGACGGCACCCGCCCCGTCGAACACGGTCACCCCGCGGCCCGAGCCGCGGATCGTCACCGACACCGGGATCTCGATGGTGTCGGACACGGTATACGTTCCCGGGCACACCTCCAGGGTGGACCCGTTCGTCGCCGTGGCGAGGGCCGAGGGCAGATCGTCGTAGGTCGCCGTCTGGTTGTTCGGCAGGGTAAGGCGCACCTTCCACGTCTGGCCCTCGCAGCCGAACGGATCCGGGACCTGGCCGCCGGTCGTGCCCGACGATCCGCCGGAGCCGCCGGAGGAGCCGGCCGTTCCCGAGGCGCCCCCCGTGTCTCCGGTCGAGCCCCCCGCGCCGCCGGACGAACCGCTGGTACCGCTCGCGGAGGTGCCGGCGGTTCCCGCGGTCCCGTCGGTGGAGCCGCCCGACCCGGCGGTCGAACCGGTCGTTCCGTCGCTCCCGGCCGTCGCGCCCTGGGACGAGCCGCCCGACGAGGTCGCGGTGCCCGTCTCCGACCCTGACGCGGACGACGAACCCGTCGACGATCCCGAGGCGCTCGTGTCACCGGTCGAGGCGGCCGAGGTACCGGCCGTCGCGGCGTCGTCCGACGCCGAATCGTCGGAACCGCCGGTGCACGCGGCGACGACAAGCGCCAAAAGGAAAGGACGGCAACATGGACCGCGCATGGCCGCGAACCTACCGAAAGTCCGCGCACCAGGGACGGAACGTGTGTGGAACGGGGATGGAACGGCCCTTCAGTCGTTCTCGCAGAGGGTGTTCTTGCCCATGACCTTGTGCTGGCAGGTGAAGTCGCCGGTCGGCAACCAGGCGCAGTCGGCATCGTTGTCGTCGCACTTCACGAGGCAGTAGTCGTGCGCGCAGGCCGTGCCTTCCGGGCAGATCAACGGGTCGTTCTTGCACCCGATGTGGCAGGTATCCTTGCACTGCCCGGCCTTGCAGCACGTAAGGCCGTCGTTCTGATTGCAGTCCGAGTCCATTTTGCAGGGCTCGCCGTAGCCCGCGGGGATTCCGCCGCCCCCCGTCGTCCCGCCCGTCGTCGTGCCGTTGCCCCCCGAAGAGCCCCCCGTGGTGGACGTGGTGCCGGGTCCCGTGGTGGACGTGGTGCCGGGTCCCGTGGTGGACGTGGTGCCGGGCCCCGTCGTGGACGTGGTGCCGGGCCCCGTGGTGGACGTGGTGCCGGGCCCCGTGGTGGACGTGGTGGCCGGTCCCGTCGTGCCGGCCGTCGTCCCCGATGCGCTCGCGCCGCCCGTGGTGGAGGTGGACGTGCCCGACGACGCGCTGTCCGACCCCTGGCTCGTGGGCCCCGAGTTCCCGGCGGAGCCGGCGCCCGTGGCCGTAGCCGCCGTGCCCGCGCTGCCGGCCGTTCCGCTCCCCGTGGCGCCGCCCGATCCCGCGCCGTCGAAGTCCGGGTCGAACTCGAGGCATGCGGGGACGGTGGACGCGAGGACGACGATGAGCAGCTTGCGATGCACGGCGACGAGTATAGGTCACGGACAGCGCCCCGGGCACGCCGCTTCGTACGCGCGAACGCGCGCGCCGCTTACGACGCGGCGCCGGGCACCGTCTTGGCGAGGAGGGATGCCCCCGCCTGGAGTGAAAGTCGCTGCTGGTAGAGGGCCAGGCCCGTGGTGCCGCCGAGTTCGCTGCCGTCGCCGGCCCTTCCGGGGCCGCCGTGGTGGACCAGGGGCAGTACGCCGCCGGGCGGAATCGAGCCCGCGGCGTTCTTCTCGTCGTCGATCACCATGCGACCGAGGTAGGCGCCGAGGTGCTCGATGGCGCGGGCGGCGAGATCCCGGTCGTTCGTGTACAGGCTGGATTGGAGGCTGCCGCCCCCGAGGGCGACGATGCGTGCAGCGGCCTCGAGCGTGCCGTCGTAGGGCAGGAGCGTGGCCACCGGCCCGAAGACCTCGCAGTGATGGAAGGGGGCCGCGCCGTCGAGGGCGGCATCCGACGTCGCGCGCAGGAGGATCGGTTCGAGGAAGTGTCCTTTGCCGTCGGGGACGCCCACGAAGCTCGTGCGTTCCGGATCGCCGAACACGCGTTCGGTCGCTTCGGAGAGGCGGGCGAGGCCCGCCCGGGCGTCCCGAAGCTGGGCGGCCGACGAAAGTGGCCCCATGCGGACCTCGTCGCGCGCCGGATCCCCGGTGCGTTCGGCCACGGCGCCGAGCCTGTCCACCAGGTCCTCCTGCAACCGGTCGGCGAGGGGCTCGGGGACCAGGATCCGGCGAAACGCCGTGCACTTCTGGCCCGCCTTCTGGGTCATCTCGGTGACCAGGTCGCGCAGCAGCGTGTCGTACAGTTCCGTGCCGGGTTCCACGTCCGCCGCCACGACGGCCGCGTTCAAGCTGTCGGCCTCCACGTTGACCCGCGTGCCCGCATCGAGCACGCGGGCCCCGGTGCGGATCTTCCGTCCCGTATCGGCCGAACCGGTGAAGGCGATCACGTCCTGGCCGTCCACGTGGTCGAGCAGGTCGCCCGCCGGGCCGAGGTAGAGCTGCAGCGCCCCGTCCGGCAGGAGGCCGGACTCGAGGAACACCCGGGCGATGTGGTAGGCGAGCAGACAGGTGCTCGTGGCCGGCTTTGCGATGGTCGGCATGCCGGCCAGGAAGGCCACGGCAAACTTGCCGACCATCCCCCAGGCCGGGAAGTTGAAGGCGTTGACCTGCACGGCCACGCCCCGCCGCGGTACGAACACCTGCTGGGCGCGCAGCTTGCCGGTCTTGAGCAGGGGGACCGCCGCATCCACCGGCCGGACGTTGCCTTCGGGCAGGTCGGCGCCGATGCGGGCGTAGGCGGCGAGCACGGCCGAGGCTCCGTCCACGTCGAACTTGGCGTCCTTGCGGGTGTTGCCGCCGTTGGCCACGGCGAGGTCGAGGAAGCGCTCGCGCTCTTCGAACATGCGCTTCGAAAGGGCCTCGAGGCGTTCGGCGCGTTCGCGGTAGCCGAGGGCGGTGACGTTTTCGATCCCCACGTTCCGAGCCCAGGCGAAGGCGGGGGCCGCCGACGCCACGGCGCGGCCTTCGGCCAGGGGCGTTTCGGTGGCGGGGTTTTCGAGCACGAACCGGGGACCCGTGCCCTCCTCCCAGGTGCCGGCCAGGTAGCTTGCGAGCTTTTCCATGGCGGTGAAGCTACCAGGGCGGCGCGTCGGGTGGCACGGCTCGCCACGGTCGCCGCAGCACGCTCGACGTGCCCAATCTCACCGCCGTCGGCGCTCGTCGCGGACGTCGAGCACGCCCGCGGGCGTCAGGCCGACGACCCGTGGGTGAAGGGGTCGCGCAGATCCCCGGTGCGGGCCGGGATCCGGTCGGCGTCCGCGGACGTCCGCCGGCAGAGCGCGTCGGCGCTGCGGGGGCGTTGGATCTCCACGATGCGGCCGCCGATCCGTACGGTGCGTCGTGACGGCGCGCAGGGCGGGATGGCCGGCCCGAAGGGGTCCTTGAGGTCCACCACGACCGAACGCCGTGGCACGGCCTGCGTGCGGCGGCCGTCCGCCGGAGGACCGAACGGGTCCCGCAGATCGGCGGAGGTGTGAACGAGAACCGTGACGCGGCGACCGGGAGGCGGGGGGCCGAAGGGGTCCTTGAGGTCCGCGATGGCCGGCGCATCGACCCCGCGGGGGGCGGCCGACAGGGCGATCGACAGGAGGAGCGTAGGCGTCACGTACCCGGATCCCCCGCAACCGTAACATCCGAGGGCGGCCGCCGGCAGGGGCGCGCTCGCGGCCTCAGCCCGCGAGCAGATCGCGCGGGTCGGTCAGGCGCCCCGTCACGGCGCTGGCGGCGGCCACGGCCGGGCTGACCAGGTAGACCGGGCCCGGGGCGCCCATGCGGCGGTCGAAGTTGCGGTTCGTCGTGCTGGCCGTCGTCTCTCCGTCCCGCGGAACGCCCGGGCCGTTGCCGATGCACGAGCCGCATCCCGGGGGCGTGACGTCCGCCCCACGGTCGCGGAACAGGGCGAGCAGGCCCTCGCGTTCGGCCGCCTCGGCGACCGCCTGGGACGAGGGGGTCACCGTCAAGCGCACGCCCTCGCGCACCGGATGATCGCGGAGGATCCGCGCGGCCGCCCGCAGGTCCGCGAGGGAACCGCCGGTGCACGAGGCGATCACCACGTTGTGGATCGGGACGTCGCCCACCTCCGAAAGGGGCTTGCGGTTGCGGGAGTCCCCCGGCGTGGCCACGGTCAACGGTACGTCGGCCAGGTCGATCTCGAGGGTGCGCACGTACGTCGCCCCCTCGTCCGGTGCAACGAAACGTGCGTCCATGGACGATCCGCGACGCTCGGCCAGGAAGGTCCGCACGGCGTCGCACGGCTCGACGATGCCCGTCATGAGCCCGCCTTCGACGGTCATGTTGGTGAGCACGGACAGCTCGTCCACGGACCATGCGTCGAGGCCCGGGCCCCCGAACTGGACGACGCACGTGTCCGTCGGCGACGAGCGCCAGTGCTCCTCGCGGAAGTACGGGTCGCCGATGATGTGCAAGATGAGATCCTTGGGGGAGAGCACGCCCTGGGGCGATCCCGTCACCCACACGCGCACGGTCTTGGGCACGGTCACGGGGACGAGGTTCGTGCGCAGGGCGAACGCCATGGCCGACGAGCCCACCCCGAAGGCGAAGGCGTTCAGGACACCGGCCGTCGGCGTGTGGGAGTCGGTCAGCACCACGACCTCGCCCGGGACGGCGTATCGCTCCACCACGATGCGGTGGCAGACGCCCGCCTCGTGGGGTTGGCCGGGACCGTGCACCCGGATGCCCGCCTGCCGGCACGCCTCGATCATCTCGTCGCGCAGCCTTCGGGCGGGGGCCCCACGGGCAAGGCGCACCCGCTCGGGCACGGTGGGGCGATCGAGGAGCACGAAGTGGTCCTCGAAGGCGGCGACCGTCTCGGGATCGGCGATCGGCGCATCGCCCCACTTGCGGCGGTACATGTCCATGACCATGCCGCCCGTGTACTCGTGCATGCCGCGAAAGCCCGTGCGGGCGAGCACCTGATCGCCGGGGACGACCCGCGGGACGCCGAGGGGGCGGCCTTCGCCCGTATAGGTCCTGGCCGCCACGATCTTCTCGATGCAGGTCATGGGGCCGGGGGCGTGTTCGGGGCGAGGCGGCGCGATCTCGCCGGCGAGCAGCCGCGTGCCGTAGTCGAGCAGGCCGCCGCTTCGGGCCACGTCCCGGAAGAAGGGCGGCAGATCGTCGAAGAGGGCGTTTACGTCCACCTCCTCGCCGGCCCGCAGGCGGTCCACCACGCCGAAGTCCGTGGTGAAGGGCAGCCCGCTGTAGACCATGTTCTCCTGGAAGATCCGCTGGAAGCTACGGGCCACCACGAGCTCGATGCCGGCCCCCTGGTGGGCGACCACGGCCACCTCGCGGCTCGATCCCGAGCCGTAGGCGTCACCGGCGACCACCACCTGGAACCCGCCGGCGCGCACGCCGTCTTCGGGCACGACCTCCTTGAAGTTCTCGAGGAAGTGGGGGCCGAGGATCTCCGGCGTGTAGCCCAAGGTGCAGGCCGCCCCGCTGATCATGAGGTCCGTATTGACGCCGTAGTGGAGCGCGGGCGGGGTCGCCCCCGTGGCATCGAGGTCCTCGCCCTCGATCTGCCGTCGTACGAGGTCGGGGTCTTCGGCGAGCCACAGGATGCGTCCGGAGAGCTTCATGGACATGGAGCTAGCACTCCACCTTCATGCTCACAAGATGGTGCATGAAATGGACATTTCATGTATCGTTATTGGTGCATGTCTTCGGAGCTTCGGCGCGTGGACCTGGTGACCTTTCTCGAGGTGGTCGAAGCGGGGTCGGTGCAGGCCGCCGCCCGGCGGCACGGGATCTCGAGGACGACGATCCAGCGCAGGCTCGATCGCCTACGGAGCGCGTTGGATGCGCCGCCCTTGTTCGAGAGCCGTCCGGGGCGCAAGCGGCTGCTCCTTTCGGCCGAGGGGCACGAGGTCGCGCGCCGTGCGCGCGTCCTCGTGGACCACTGGGCGCGGTCGGCGGTGAGCCTGCGCGACGCCGTCGCCGGGCCCCGCAGGGTCCGGGTCGGCACCTTGGCCGGATCCTTCGACCTGCTCGCAGACGTGGTGGCCGATGCGTGGACCGGGCCCGAGGCCGTTGGTCTCGCGGTGGTGGAGTTGCCCGAGGACCGGCTGCTCTCGGCGCTGGCGGCCGGCGAGGTGGACGTGGCGTTCGGGACCCGACGGGCCGAGACCCCCGCCGGCCTTCGTTTCTACGGACTCGGCAGCCTCGGGTGGGCGGCCATCGTACCGGCGGCCAGTGCGGACGCGTTCGCCGACCCGCTCGGGGTCGAGGACCTCGCGGACACTCCGCTGGTGGTGCTCTCGGCGGGGCCGGCCCGCGCACGGATCGACGCGTGGTTCGCGGGGGCGGCCGGGGGGCCCCTGGTGCCGACCTACGCCTTCGAGGCGGGGTCGACGCCCCGGCTCGTGGAAATGGTCGGGCGCGGATTCGGCGTGGGGCTCGTGACGCGCTTTCGTCTGGCGTTCTTGTCCGATGCGGTGGCGGTCCGGTGCCTGCGGTCCGAGCCGGCCCCCCTCGTGGCCGGCTACTACGTGCGCTCGGGGGCGGCGCTGCCGGCCCACGTGCGCCGTTGGGTCGGTCGCGTACGACAGCGCTTCCTCACCCTGGCGGCCGCCGAGGGCGGCCCGCAGAACGCATGACGCCGCCGGGCCCAGGCCGCGGCGGCGTCATGACGCTACGTTGGACGTTCGCTCAGTCTCGGCTCGCGGCAAACAGGCGCACGAGGGACAGGAAGAGGTTGACGAAGTCCACGTACAGGGCGAGGGCGCCTACGATGGCCAGGTTGTTGCGGCCGCCATTGACCAGATAGATCTGCTTGATCGCCTGGGCGTGGTAGGCGGTAAGCCCCGCCGCCGCCACTGCGACGACCACGGAGATCCCCAGCGAGAGGCCGCTGCTCTGGAGGAACGCGAGGTTCAACAGGGAGGCCACGATGGCCCCGAGGATCGCCATCACGAGGAACTGGCCGACGCCCGAGAGATCCTTCTTGGTGGTGTAGCCGAAGACGGCCATGGCGCCGAACACCGCCACGGTGGTCACGAACGCCTGGGCGACCACGGACATGAACGCGGGGGAGGCGGCCGCCATCAGCGGCAGGTACGTCATCCCCGCCCCCATGGTGGCCGAGAAGACGAAAAACCACCCCACCGCCGCCGGCGTGGACATCCGCTGCATGCGGCTCGGCAGGAACCAGGCCATGGCCAGGGGCGCGAGCAAGACGATCATCCCGAAGCCGCTGCCGTACAGGAACTGAATGGCTTCGAGGGAGTGCGAAAGGCCGTAGGCGACGGCCGCCGACACCCCGAGGCCGGCCGCCATCCACGCGTACACCCCGTTCATGAACGAGGCCACGCCCTCGTGGAGCTTGGGACGGGTCGACGCCGTCGTGGATGCGTAGAGGGGACCTTGGTGCATGTGGGCAGTTTGGCCACGGGGTGGCACCGGGTCAACCCGAATCCGCGGGCCGTGCGGGCTGTTCGCGGAGGCCCCGTGACGGCACACTGCGTCCATGGCCCGCCCGTTCATGGCGTGTTCCGGACTGCGCTGCGGCATCCTCGTGGCGGCGCTACTTGCGCCATCGGCCTGCCGGAGCGGGCGGGCGGAGGTCGTCGTCCCGACGCAACCGTCCGCGGGGCGTTCGCCCCTTTGTCCCGACCGGCCGGTGGGGCTCGACGCAAGTCCCGATCTACGGCGCTGCAGCTACGACGATGCGGTGGGGCAGGGGGCCACCAAGCTCTCCGGCCGGGTCGTGGTCGACGGCGCGCCGGGGGGTATCGGGGAGGGGATCGCCGACCTGGCGATCACGATCCACCGGGTGGACGACCCGACCCGCGCTGCCGGGCACGGCCCCCGCGTCGCAAGGGCCCGCACCGACGCCCAGGGCCGCTTCTCGTTGGCCGTGGTGCTGCCACCTGGCAGCTACGACGTCGTCGCACGACAGGATCTCGAAGGCGCCGCCCTCGCCGTGCGGCGGATCGTGGTCACCGGCAAGGGCGTGCGTGAGATCTCGGACGTGATGCTCGCGATCCCGGCACCGACGCCGCCCGAACCTATGGCACCGACCGGCGAGCCGTCCGAGCCGAGTCCGAAAGGCGAGGGCGCTTCGGACCCGCCGCCGCCGCGCATCGATGCCGGGTGAGCCGGCGGCGCGAAGTCGCTCCCTGTCGGCACGAATCCGGCCAAGCAACGGTGCCCGCCGGACCCGATCGGGCCGGGTGGACTCGCTTCGGCGCCGCACCTAATGGAGGTGCGGCCGACGAGCGATGGGGCGAGGGCGAATCCTGGGACCGCACGCCCACGCGAAGACCATGTCCGCAACCTCCACCGCCGCGCCGACCCGGCGCATCGAGTTGCCGTCCCCTCCCGCGGTGCTCGCCTCGCTCCTCGAGGAGACCGGCAAGGGGGAGCACGCGGCCGTCGGCCGGATCGCCGAGCTGTGTGCATCGGATCCCAACATCGCCGTCGAGGTGTTGCGCCTTTCGAACTCGCCGGCCTACTTCCGGGGCCACCATGTGACCTCGGTGCGCCGGGCCGTGGGCCTGCTCGGGCTGCGTAGCCTGCGAAACCTGGTGCTGTGCGCGGTGGCGCGGGCCTGCGTGCCCGCCGAGCGGGTCGGCGGCCTCGATCTCGGTGCATTCTGGGAGGAGAGCCTGCGGCGGGCGACCGCGAACCGGTTGGTGGCCCAGAAGATGGGCGCGGCGGCGGCGGTGGTGGAGACGGCCTTCACCGTGGGGCTGTTGCAGGACGTCGGCGTGCTCGTGCTCGCCCAGGCCATGCCCGAGGTGGCGGCTCGTTGGAACGATTTCCTACGCCTGCAGCCCGACGAGCGACGGCAGCGCGAACGCGAGATCTTCGGTACCACCCACGACGCCGTCGCGGTGGACATCATGGCCGAGTGGTGCGTGCCCGACGACATCGCCGTCCCCGTCGTCCACCACCATGCGCCCGATCGGGCGGCCGAGCCGCACCAGTTCCTCACGACGGTGGCGGCCCTCGGGGAGGTCGTGGCCGCGGTCCTGTCCGCGGACGACCGCCGTCGCGCCCTCGATCGCGCGCGGCAGATGCTGCTGCTCGCAGCGGGGCTCGACGACGATGCGATCGACGACTTGCTGCGTACCCTCGGTGGCGAGGTCGAGGCGACGGGCGCGGCCTTGGGGATCGGCGTGGGCCAGCAACCGACCCTCGAGGAGATCCTCCAGACCGCCAATCGCGGTCTGGTGGAGATGAACCTGTCCTACGAGCAACTCGTGGCCCGGCTCGAGGAGGCGCTGGCCGAGAAGGAGCGGCTCGCACGGGAACTCGAACAGCGCAACCGCGAGCTCGAACGCCTGTCGATCACGTGTCCGCTCACCGGACTACCGAATCGGCGCGCCTTCTCGGGGCGCATCGTCTACGAGGTGGCCCGCATCGCTCGGTCGGGCGGGCCGCTTTGCGTCGTCTACGGCGACATCGACCACTTCAAGAAGGTCAACGACACCTGGGGGCACGCGTTCGGCGATCAGGTGCTGCGCATGGTGGCGGCGATCCTCTCCGACGGGCTGCGGCAGACCGACATGGTGGCGCGCGTGGGGGGCGAGGAGTTCGCCATCGTCTTGCCCGACACCCCCCTTTCGGGCGGACGCGTGGTGGCCGACAAGCTCGGTGCCGCCCTGCGCTCGAAGGTGGTGGCGACCCCGACCGGGGAGCGCCGTGCGTTCACGATGTCCTTCGGCGTCGCGGGGGCCGAGGGGCCGGCGGCGTTCGGGGTGGACGTCGACGCCATGGCGAGGCGCCTCGTGCGGGCGGCCGACAAGGCCCTCTATGCGTCGAAGGAGGCCGGGCGCGACCGGGCGACGGTCGTCGAGCCCTGCGTCCCCTGGCCGGCGACCGGTGTGTCCCGGGGCACGTAGGATGGCCCCGGAGCGGCTCGTGGCTGACGTCGATGGTACCCTGCGCCCGCATGTCGGCCCGACGTCCATGGGGCGAGGCCCTGTGCCGCGCCATCGCCCTCGCCGCGGCCGTCGCGGGCGCGGGTGCCTGCGGCGACGACCCGAACTACGTGGAGCTTCGCCTGCTGGACTGCGACGGCATGGCACCACCTGCGGAGGTGACGGTGCGGATCGTGCCGGAGGATGCCGCCGGCAACGTGGTGGCCGAGGCCGTCGAACGATCGTTTCCGGTGCCGGACGGGGCGTTCGACGACGGATACGCCACCTTGTTCTACGTCCCCGCCGCCAAGGTGACCCGCATCGACGTCGAGCTGACGTGGACGTACCCGCCGCCTTCGCCGCCGCGGACGGCCACGTACGCGGACGTCGAGTTGCCGCCCCTCGGCGATGCGGTGGAACTCGGTGCCGACGGGTGCGAAGGTGCCGGAACCTCCGGGACCTCCGCCACGGGAACCTCCGGGACGGGGACGACGACGGAGGCCACGGGCAGCGGCACCGGCACTGCGGGCTCGTCCGGGAGCGGGAGCACCGGAATCGGCGGCACGACGGGAACCACGGGCAGCACGACGGGGACCACGGGCACGACCGGCACGACCGGGCCGGGCTCGTGCGGTGCCAGTCGAACGGGCCAGTTGTGCCAGGTGGACCCGTCCACCGGCCTCGGCCAGATTTTCGAATGTCAATCCGAGACGTGGGTGTTCGTCGACCCGTCGGAGCCCTGCGGCACGATCTGCGGTTCGGGCACGACCCCCGTGGGGTGCTTCACCCAGGGCCTGACATGGACCTGCGCCTGCCAGACGGAAAACGGCTGTACGTCCGCGGACGACGGCTGTAACGGCACGAATCTGCAGCTCTGCGTCGGCGGCATGCGTGTCGATGGGGCGTGTGCGAACCAATGCATGTTCAACGATCCAGGAGACTACACGTGCAACTGACGTCGCCCGGTTCGATGCACGCACGGCGGCGGATCGGCGCGGCCCTGCTCGCGGCCACGGTGCTTGCGTGGCCCCGCCCGGCGTGGACGGCCTCGCCGGAAGACGCCGCGGCCGAACCGTCCCGCGAGGCTCCGGCCGACACCGAGACGGAGGGTGGGGACGACGATCCGCGCCGGCGCGAGGCCCGGGCCCTCTTCGAAGCCGGCGCCAAGGCCTACGCCCTCGGCCACTACGGCGAGGCCGTCGAGAAGTTCGAGGCGAGCTACGACCTCTACCCGGCGCCGGAGCTTCTGTTCAACCTCGGCCAGGCCTACGCCCGCTGGCACGAGGTGGAACCCGACCTCGCCAAGCTGCGCAAGGCCCGGAGCCTCTTTCGCAACTACGTGAGCTTCGTGCGGGCGCGGGACTACGGGGACTCCCAGGCGGCGAGCGATGCCTTGGCCGAGATCGAGAAGATCGACGCAGAACTTGCCAAGGCCGAAGTCGCCGACGCCCGGGGCCCGAAGGACGATCGCCGCCGTCGCAAGATCGCCCTGGGCGTGGGGCTCGGGCTCGGTGCGGCGGCCCTGGTGGCGGGAGCCGTCGTGCTCGGCGTGTTGCTCGGACGGCGCAGCGCCGAGCCGGAGCCGGAACTCGGCACGATCCCCATCGGCGGTGCGGGGCCGAGGGGGCCGGTGCTCTTTCGGTTCTGAAGCAGGGTCGCCGGGCCGAGTCCCTACGGGTCGCAGGACGCGGCTTCGGCGGCCGGGCCGCGACGCAGGCCGCGGCCGATCACGTACTGCTCCCGGCTCGCCGCGCGCGTCGAAGGGGGCACGAGGGCGCGTGCCTCGTTGAAATGGGTGCGCACCTCGGCGAGCAGTTCGCCGAAGCGCGGCCCCTGGAACACCTTGACCACGAAGTGGCCGCCGCGGCGCAGGACGCCGCGTGCGACGTGCAGGGCGGCGAACGCCAGCTCCTCGCTGCGAAACTGATCCGTCGCGCGGTCCCCCGAGGTGTGGGGCGCCATGTCGCTGGCCACCAGGTCGAAGGTGCCGAAGCGGCCGACGAGGACGGCGGGATCGATCTCGGTGACGTCGGCTACGGCCGTGTGCACGTGGGGCGGCAGCGCAAGTTCCACGGGCCGAAGGTCGATGCCGACGACCAGTCCTTCGGGCCCCACCCGCTCGGCCGCGTAGGCGAGCCACGAGCCCGGCCAGCAGCCGAGATCGAGGACCTTACGGCCAGGGCGGAGCAACCGGAAGCGGCGGTCGAGTTCCTCGAGCTTGTAGACCGCCCGTGCGACCTTGCCCTCGGCCTTGGCCCGCCGGTAGGCGGCGTCGTGCCGCGTGCCGCGGTCCGAAAGACCCTTGCGGCGCCGCGCCACCGTCCGGCTCCCTCGAAGGGCGGGCCGGCTCAGGCCGCGGCGTGGGCGGCCCGGATGGCGGCCTTGTGGGACGGGCGGACCAGCACGAGACCGCCCTTGGGGCCGGGGACCGGACCGCGCACGAGCAGGAGGCCCTCGTCCGGCATCACCTTGACGAGTTCGAGGTTCTCCTCGGTGACGCGCTCGCCGCCCATGCGGCCGGCCATGCGCTTGCCTGGAAGGACGCGGCCGGGGGTCTTGCGCATACCGATGGAACCGCCGTGACGGAAGTACTCGTGTACGCCGTGGCTCCGAGGCTTGCCGCGCATGCCGTGGCGCTTCATCACGCCCTGGTAGCCCTTGCCCTTGCTGGTGCCGGTGACGTCCACCAGGGTGCCTTCCTCGAGGATCGTAAGGGGCACCTCGCTGCCGACCGGAAGCTGCTCGAGCTGGTCGGCCGGGCAACGGAACTCCCGGACCCAGCGCTTGGGGTCGACGCCCGCCGCCTTGAAACGGCCGAGGTCCGGCTTGGTGAAGCGGGTGGCCTTGCGCTCGCCGAACCCGAGCTGCACGGCGGTGTAGCCGTCGCGATCCTCGGTGCGGTGGGCGGTGACGACGTTGCCCTTGGCGTAGAGCACCGTGACCGGCACGCGCGTGCCGTCCTCGCGGAAGATCTGGGTCATGCCGAGCTTTTGGGCCAAAAGGCCGACCTTGCGATGCATGGCGACTCCGTTCTCCTCGCCGGACCGGTCGGGCACGCCGCGTGCCCGTCCCCGGGGGCGTGGGGGCCGCGGACTATTGCCTGCGGAGCGCGGGGCGTCAAGCGCCGCCGGCCGGAAGGTTCAACAAGGATTGCGCATTTAGCGCCGTTTGGTGCGCCAGCTCTTCGGGGGGCACGCCCCGCAGGCGGGCGACGAACGCGCAGGTGAAGGCGACGTTGGCGGGCGTGTTCTTGCGGCCGCGGACGGGCACGGGCGCGAGGTAGGGGGCGTCGGTCTCGAGGAGCAGCCGATCGTCCGGGACGACCCGCGCGGCCTCGGCCACCTCGGGCGCCTTGGGGAAGGTGACGATCCCCGAAAACGACACGTGGAACCCGCGGTCGAGCCACGCCCGGGCCGTGGCTGCATCGCCCGTGAAGCAGTGGACGATCCCGCCACGGGGCAGATCCACGCCGGCGAGCACCTCGAGGGCGTCTTCGTGGGCGTCCCGCACGTGGAGCACCAGGGGCAGGTGCTTACGGGCGGCCAGGTCGGCCTGCCGGGCGAGCGCCTCGCGCTGTACGTCCCGCGGCGAGCGGTCGTAGTGGTAGTCGAGCCCGGTCTCGCCGAGGGCCACCACCTTCGGGGCGTCGAGCAGGGCCTCGAGGCGGGTGAACACCTCGTCGTCGAGCAGCCGCGCCTCGTGGGGGTGGACGCCGACGACCGCGTACACGTCGTCGTGGGCGGCCGCGAGCTCCACCGCCCGCGCCATGGAATCCGGCGCGCACCCGACGTGGACGACCCGCTCCACCCCGACCGCCCGCGCGGCCGCAAGGGTCGCCGCCACGTCGTCGGCCATGGGCGGGTAGTCGAGGTGGCAATGGGTGTCGACGAGTCCCGGAATGTGCGGAGGCGTGGCGGTGCGTCCCACGGCGCGAGGGTAGCAGCAGGCGGCGAACGAGGGGACCTACCGCGGTGGGTGGGCCGCAGGCACCCATGTCAACCGCGTGGGCTCCGGGTGTCCGTCGTGCGTCCGTCCCGAGCGAACACGTGACCGCACCGCGGGCATCGGACGCACGTCGACTCGACGGTCATCGGAGCGTACGTACATTGCGTGCATCGGTACGCGAACGGACGGCGCTCGGAGTCGACGTACCAGTGTTGCGGCTTGACGAAGCGCGCGAGCAGGCCGCAACGCAAGCGCCGCAGGGATCGGTGCCGCAACGCGATGTGGTAGGTGTGGGCGGCCCCGTGCACGACGGGAAGCTTGCGAAACCACGTCGGCCCATTGTTCATGTACTCCAGGTGGACCAATCTCAGACCGGCGGCGGCGCCGAGATGGCGCAGGTCTCGTTCCGTGTTGGCGCGGTAGAACGTCGGGTACACGTCCTGCGGGTCCCGTGCATCGGGACGTAGGTGGCGCGCCGCGAAGTCGTGGAACCACTTGGGCGTGAGCGCGGCCACGACGGACTTGTACGACCATCGATTGGGCGTCAGCACGACGAGGGTTCCACCTGGCCGAAGGACGCGGGCGATCTCGTGGAACGCGAGGGCCGGGTCGACCAGGTGTTCGAACACGTACTCGCTCGCCACCACGTCGAAGCACCCATCCGAAAACGGCAGCCGGCGGCCGTCGGTGACGCAGACCTCGGCGGGGTAGCGCGAGGCCGCCGCCGCATCGACCTCGACGCCGACGATCTCGGCGCCGGCGCCTTCGACCACGGGCACGACGCCCGTGCGATCCCAGCCACAGCCGAAGTGGAGCACGTGCATCCCCGGGCCGACGACGGATGCGAGAGTGGCTCGGTATCTGGCCTGATCGTCGTCGAACGACCCGACGCGACGGGAAGCACGGGCGCGCCCGCCGCTCGGTGAAGCCGGTTCCTCCACGTTGCATGCATTATTTCGCTAGCTTTCCACCTGTCAACCGAACGCGCGGTCCACCGAGCCGATGCCGACCCCACATCTCGTATTCGTCGTCAACACCGATTGGTTCTTCTTGTCCCATCGTCTGCCGATCGCGTTGGCGGCCCGCGACGCCGGCTTTCGCGTCACCTTGCTCGCCGGGGAGGCCGGCCGTGCGGACGAGGTGCGTGGGCACGGACTCGGGTTCGAGTACGTGCCGTTCGACCGCGGGGGGCTCCACCCGCGCCGTGACCTTCGGACGGTCGGTGCCCTCGCGAGGTCCTTTCGGCGGCTACGGCCCGACATCGTGCATCTGGTCACGCCCAAGGCCGTCATCTATGGTGCGTGGGCGGCGCGGCTCGCCGGCGTTCGACGGATCGTCGCAGCGGTCAGCGGCCTCGGTGTAGCCTTCGGACGGCCGAACCGGCCGCTCGCCCGTCTGGTGGAGGGCCTCTACCGATCCGCCCTGCGCATGCCGGTGGCTGGCGGCGCCGTGCGCGTCATCTTCCAGAACCCCGACGATGCCGATCTTTTCGTCCGACTTGGTATCGTAACGCCAGAGCGGGTGATACGGATCCGCGGCTCCGGCGTCGACTTGGCCCGTTTCCGACCGACGCCCGAGCCGCCGGGGCCCGTGCGGGTCCTCTTTGCGTCGCGACTGCTCGCCGAGAAGGGGGCGGACGTGTTCGTCGAGGTCGCGCGGAGGATGCGAGGGCGGCCCCACGTGCGGTTCACCATGGCGGGGCGCATCGATCCGGGAAATCCCACGAGCCTTTCGGAGAGCGACCTGCGGCGTGCGGAGCTCGACGGTGGCGTCGAGGTCTGCGGCCACGTCGAAGACATGGCGAAGCTCATGGCGGCGTGCCACGTGGTCGCGTTTCCCACGCGGTATCGGGAGGGACTGCCCAAGGTACTCGCCGAGGCCGCCGCCGCCGGGCGGCCCATCGTCGCGTCCGACGTGCCGGGCGTCCGCGAGGTCGTCGCCCACGGGGTCAACGGGCTGCTCGTGGCCCCCGGAGACGTGGACGCGACGGTCTTCGCCCTGGAGCGTCTGGTGGACGACGCGGGGATGCGGCGGCGGATGGGCGAGCAAGGGCGCCGCCTCGCCGAGGCCGGGCTGGGGCTCGACGGCGTCGTCGACGCCCACATGTCCCTCTACGACGAGCTGCTCGAATCGGTGTGAATCGAGGCAAGTCCCGCCCGCGTATCCGGCGTGTGCAGTGCGGGCCGCCCCCCTCAGAACTCCACGGCGAGCCCCAGGAGCCAGGTGGCGTCGCCCACGGAGAGGGCCTTGCCGCTGCCGAAGTCGTCGAGTCGAAGGATCTGGTACTCGCCGAAGATCGAAAAGTGATTGACCCCCGTCTCGGCGTCCATGGCGCGGGTGCCGCGAAAGTTCACCCAGTCGAGCCGAAGCATCCCGCCGGCGTTGACCTGCCAGCCCCAACTGCCCCCCGAGGCCTTGCCCGCGTCGTTCTCGGCCACCTTGCCGCTGCCGTCGGTGGACCACCAGAAGCCGTAGCCGACGCCGCCGCGGACGTACGGCACGATGGGAACGTGGAACCGGTCGTCGAGGTACGAGAACCGGTAGCCCAAGGTGAGCGAAAGCGGCAGCACGTTGAAGGCCGTGTCGTCGGCTTCGCTTCGGGCGGGGCCGTCGGGCGGGGGATCGGCCAAGGGAGCCTTGGCCTCGTCGTGGAAGAACCCGGCTTGCAGGCCGAGACCGAGGGCGCCGTAGACGTAGAAGAACTGCCACTCGAAGGAGACGAACCCCACGGGCTCGGGTTTGGGGGCTCCGGTGGCCACGCCGTTCTCGTCGGTCTCGCCGTAGACCGCGGCGTAGGGGCCGAGCCCCGGGCCGTCGTAGCGCCGATCCACCTCCGGGACGTAGGGACCGAGCTTGACCTCGAGTTCGAAGCGTTGGGGCGAGCCGGGGGGCCGATAGAGCCCGCGCTTCTTCACCTTGGGGAAGTTCACCGACGATTCACGCTCGAGGGCGGCCCGCGGCGGCACCCCGGGCGCGCGTGCGTCGGCTTCGGGGGCGGGGGGCCGCGCGGTCGCAGCGGTGGGGGTGGCGTCGGCCTCGGGAGCGGAGGAGGCCGACGCATGGCCCCCGGCG
>RFGU01000108.1 GCA_003696955.1 Deltaproteobacteria bacterium
CGCGAGGGCGAGGACGACGCCGACGCCTTCCCCCACCCGCGGGCGGGCACGGACACCTGCTGAGCGGGGCCGGGACCCCGGCCGGAGCGGACCGCGACCGCGGCCGCGGGAGGCGGGCGCCGTCCCCTCCTTGCGCCCGCCCCCCCGCGGCCCTATTCCAACCACACCATGCTTGCCACGATCAAGGAGCGTTCTGGAGGTTTTCGACCAGTTGGGAGGAAAGTTCGGCGATCTCGTCGATGTCGGGATCGGCGAGGGCCGCCTTGGCATCGGCGAGCCACGCAGCCATCTGCTGGGCGAGGGCGAGGGCCTCGGCCGACTGACCGTTCGAGCGCAGGTAGTCCACCTGGATGAGGGTGTGGGCGAACGCCACGATGGCGTCGGCCTCGTAGAGCAGTTCGGCCGACGAGCCCTTGGTGAGTTCTTCGAGCGTCGCCGCAGTGGACACCTCGTGCTCTTCGAGGGTGTACGGGTCGAGGTAACGGACGGTGGCGCGAATCTCGTCGTTGCCGAGGATCTCCTTGGCGTCGCACGCACCGACGATCTGATGGAAGTTCATCGAATCGCCGTAGGACAAGTGCTGTGGCTCCACCTCCTTGGGATCGGCGCTGTACTCCTCGCCGTGGAACTCTCGGATCCCGAAGTACCACGGCATCGTAAGCTCCATGCGGACGTCGCGGGCCGCGATGTCCATCACCTGGGCGAAACGGTCGTTGAACCAGCGCTCGGCTTCTTCCTCCGAGTCGACGAAGAGGTGGGCGCCCTTGCCGGCGTCCGTCACCTCGTCCATCAACGTGGCGTCGTATCCCCCCGGATCCGCGACGCCGACGCCGACGAGGTAGATCCCAGAGCCGTCGGCGTCGTCGGCCGCCTCGGCGATGAGCTGGATGTCGGTCACGCCCGTATTGGCGCCGCCGTCGGAGATGAGCACCACGCGGCTGAGGCGGTCGGCAGCATCGTACTGCTCGGCGAGTTCGTAGGCCGTCACGAGGCCGGCGTGGAGATCCGTCGATCCTCCTGCCTCGAGACCCGCGGCGATCTGCTGCAGCATCGGATCCCCCGGACCTTCGACCACGTGACCGTCGAGGAGCACCGACTGGCTGTCGCTCCAGGTCACCACGGACACGACGTCACCGGCGACGAGGCCCTTGCTCGCGGACAACAACGTGGCCCGAGCCATCTCGATGGGATGCCCCGACATGCTTCCCGAGGTGTCGATGGAGAAGACCACGTTCATGGGTTTGCGGTCCTCGGGGGCGAGGGGCTTCGACTGCGCCCCGAGCAAGAGGGCGAAGTCCGTGCTCTCGGGCGTGACCCGCCGCATCTGGATCCCCACCGTCACGGGACCGTCGCCCGGCGTGTCGTAGTCGAGGTCGTAGTAGTTCAGGAACTCGTGGACCCGCACGGTGCTGCGCGGCACGATTCCACCGGCCCGCAGGATCGCGCGGGCGTAGGCCGGCGAGGCCATGGAGTTGCTGTCGTCGTTCGAAAGATGCAGCGTGACGTCGTCGGTGTCCGCGGGGCAGCTTCCCTCGGCCGGGGACGCAGGGCTCGAGCACTCGCTGGGCCCGCAGTCCGGGTCGGCCGCGCACTTGCAGTCGCAGGCCCCGTCGGCGATGCACGCAGGCTCGTCGCAGTAGCCCGTTGCACACACGCAGTCGGGGTCCATGCAGCAGGGCGCAGCCGCGCCATTGTAGGCAGGCTCGCACACGCCGGGGATCTGGTCGCACGAGAGGCCGCCGCCCGTGCCGCTCGCTCCGCCGGTGCTCGACGAGCCGGACGAACCGCCGGCCGTGCCGGCCGTACCCGACGAACCGCCCGACGTGGTGCCGGATCCTGCGCTCGACGAACCGCCCGACGAACCCGAATCGCCGGTGGCCCCACCGGGATCGACTTCACACACGTAGCCACCGCCGGTGGTCGCCCCACCGGTCGAGCCCCAGTCGCCGCCGCTGGTGCCGCCGCCGCCGGTCAACCCACCGTCACCGGCCCCCGTGTCGCTCCCAGGGTCGCCCTCCCCTCCGGGCGGATCCACCGGCGGCGGGGGCCATTCGGCGGCGCCACCTTCGAGGGGCGATCCGCCGCCTTCGGATTGGGTGGTGGAGCAGGCTCCGGCGAGCGCACACAGTCCGACCGCGGCGAAGGTCACGACCACGCCACGGACACCGGTCATGGAACCGAAAGGCAAGGTAAGGACGTTCATGGCGACCGGTGGGTTCGGGCCAGGCGGGTTTTGTTCGTTTCTCGGAGGTGCACTGGCCGCGGTGCCGCCCCGCCGGACCTTGCGGCCGGCACGTTGGGAGGGCGCACATCGTCGGCCCGTCACGGGCGGACGCCCCCCGGACTCACCCGTGCACCCCATGTGCACGGCGTGCCCGATGCCCCGCCGAACGCGGGATCAGCCGCCCGTGCCCGTGTCGCTGCCCCCGGTGCCCGTGTCGCTGCCCCCGGTGCCCGTGTCGCTGCCGCCCATCCCCGTGCTGCCACCCGTCCCGAAGGACGTGGCGCCACCGGTTCCGCCCGTACCACCCGACGTGCCGCCGGCGCCCGTCGAGCCGGTGCTCGACGTGTCACCACCGCCAGACGTCACGCCGTCCGAGGTCCATCCGCTGCCGCCACCGCCCGTGCCGCCCGTGCCCCAGGAAGCCGACGCATCGCCGCTTGCCCCACCCCCGGCCGCACTCCCGGTCAGGCCGCTCGTGCCCACGTCGGCCGTGTCTCCCTCGGTGAACGATCCCGCCGTCGTGTCCGCCGGCGGAACGTTGAGACAGCCCGACAGCGCAAGGGCCGCAAGGATCGCCGCCGGTCCGGCTGCTCGGGCATTGCGTGGGAGGTGACCCATGGGTTCGTGGAGTTCGTTCGCGCCGCGAGACGATTGTTCCCGACTTTCGGCCCGAACGGCCCAGGCGGTCAACCACCGCCGGCCTCGGCAGCTCGCGCGGCGAGGATCCGGTCCCGAATCGCGCGCATGGCGCCGTCGAGGTCGGTCACGGTCCGCTCCACCAGGGCGGGATCGGCCTCTAGGCGGCGAACGGCCTCGGCAAGCCGCTTGCGCGCCCGGTGCAGGCGGCTCGCCACGGTGCCCGGCGGGATCTCGAGGATCTCGGCCAGTTCGCGCGCCTTGAGCCCCTCGTAGTCCTTGAGTTCGAGGAGCACCTGATCGTCGAAGGGCATGGTCCGAAGGGCCTGCACCACCAGCATCTCCCGATCCCGGGCCGCGAACAGGGAGACGATGGAGCGCTCGGCGCCCTCGGTGGGCAGGGGTTCGACGGCGGGGTCGAACCCGGCGCTGCGGTCCCGGGCGATCCGTTTTCGCTCGTAGTACCGCAGCAGCTTGTGACGAGCGATCCCGAACAGGAACGTGCGCACGGTCGAATCGCCGCGAAAGTCGTCGGCCCGCCGACAGAGGACCTCGAAGGTCGCCTGCACCAGATCCTCGCAGGCCTGGGGGTCCGCCTTGCCGAGGAAGAAGCGGTAGACGGCTTCGTAGTGGCGGGAGACGAGGGCTTGGCCGGCGGAAGCGTCACCGTTTCGCCAGGCGTCGAGCAGGGTGCGGTCGTCCACTTCGTGCCGATCATGTCGGAGCCGCCGGGCGGTGGCAAAGCGCCGTGGCGGGCGGGCGCCACCGACCTACGCGCGTCCGGCCTTCCGGGCCCGCTCCGTGGGGAGCCCATCGCACGCGTGACCTTCGAAACGGTGCCCGTCCCGGTTCGAATGCCTTTTCGCGAACCGGGTTGACACGATGAACTCGAATATGATAATCGTTTTCATCATCTTTCGAAGCGGAACCATGCGCACCGATTTCTCCACGCTCGCACTCCTTCTTCCCCTCTCCACCCTGCCGGCCTGCGCCGACGACGATGCCCTGCCGACGGCCTCGGAGGCCAAAGCGGCGGCGGCCGAGCGCACCGATGGCACACCAGGTGACGCCGAACGCGTTCGCGAGGATGGGCACGACCTTTGGGAGGTCACCGTGACCATGCCCAACGGAGCCAGCCTCGAGGTCCTGCTCTTCGCCGAAAGCGGCGACCTCTTCGAGATCGAGGACCAGGCCGGCCCCTTCGACTACGCACTCGACCCGCTTCCGGGCCAGCTCACCTATGCCGAAGCCGCCGCGGTGGCCCATGGTGTCGTCGACGGCGTGCGGGTCGCATGGGAGGTGAAGTACGACGACGGTCCCTACTTCTACGAGTTCTACATCGAGGATGCCGACGCCCAACTTTGGGAGGTCAAGCTCTGGGCCGAGGACGGTGAGGTCTTCGCCACCGAACCCAAGGATGCCGTCGATTAGAGAG
>RFGU01000109.1 GCA_003696955.1 Deltaproteobacteria bacterium
ACGGCGTAGCCCGTGTTCACGTTGCCGATACGGATCACCTCGAAGGCGAAGACGAGGGGAAGGTCGGCATCGTGGCCGACGGCCCGGAACCCCGCGGCATCGTCGATGCCGCGGGGCACGTAGGTTCGGATCGCGTCGTCGAGGTAGGGCGATCCCGTTTGCGTCCAGAACTGAACGCATGAGGTCCTCGCCGGGCCGGGGTCCGGCGGCGCAGTGGAGGAGCGCCGGCCGAAGCAGGCCAGCGGGCAAAGGAGCGCGAGGACGGCGAGGCAACGGGACGTACGTGCGTGTGTCACGTAGGCACGGGCGCACGAAAGGACTCGTAGTTCCGTGGGGGGACGATCCGTCCTGGATCGCCCCGCCGCCTCGCCCGGCCGTCGGGGCGCACGGCTACGGTCGGTTCTCGGGCGATCCGGGCCCGCGGTCCCCCCCCTGCGGGGGCTCGGGCGGCTCGGTGATCTCGACCCAACGGCCCCCGAGGTAGCGTTCGTGGGGCAGGAAGCGCGCCTTGTAGGCCATGGTGGCGCACGGCGCGATGTACAGGCCCAGATAGAGGTAGGAGAGCCCCCACCTGCGGCACAGATCGATCTGCTTGAGGATCGAGTACGTGCCCGGCGAGAGGTGGGAGAGGGCCGGATCGAAGTAGCAGTAGACGGCCGACAGGCTCCGCGCGCCGCGGTCGACGATGGCCACCGCCGCGAGTCGATCCTGGTGGAAGTAGCGGATCTCGAAGGAGTCGCAGCAGGACTCGCCGAGGAAGGGCCGATAGCCGTCGGCGTCGAGGTCGGGCTCGCCGGCGGTCAGGCCGCGCCCGTGCTTGTGGCGGTTGTAGAGGGCCACCTTCTCGGGGGTCGTCTCGAGGGGGCCGAACTCCACCCGAAACGCAGCCTCGCCACGGCGAAAGACCCGGCGATGGGTCTTGGACCAGCGCATGCGGTGGACGTCGATGCGGATCGGCTCGCAGGCGTCACAGGCCGGACATGCGGTCCGATAGAGCAGAAGGCCCTGGCGGCGGTCGCCCCGTTCGAGCCGGACGTCGAGTTCGGCCGGCCGGAGGGGGCGAAGCGGCAGCCGGAGCGGAAGGCGGGCCGTCTCGTCCGGCAGGTAGGGGCAGGGACCGGGCTCGTCGTAGACGACGAGTTCCGGGGGCCGCGTGGCGAGGACGCGGCTGCGGGCGGACGGGGCCGACACGTCCCCAAGGGTAGCAGGTCCCCGCTCCGGCGAACCCGCCTCTCGCCTCGGCCGTGCGCGCGCCCCGCGCCCATCGGGGCCGCCGATCCGACCCGGCCGTCACTGCGGGATCGTGCTCGGGTCGAGGCCGCCCCGGTACCCGTAGCTGCCGTAGCTCTGGACGCCGTAGACCTCGACCCGGCGCCCCTGGTCGGGGGTGACGATGGATTGCCGCCTGCGTTGGAACGCTGCACGTGCGCCCAGGACCCACCGGTGACGCGGATGGACGTCCAACTCCCCACCGACACGGGTGGGTTGTCCACCGTGACGCGTGCACCGCCGGGCGCGACGACGTCCGCCAAGTCGGACCCGGCGTGGAACGGATCGTTCCGCCCGACACCGCGCGCATTCCCGTAGCCCTTCGTTTCCGATGCAGACCGCGTCGTCCTCGGGGCCCCGTTCCCCCGACGCGCGGCGAACGAGGACGGATCCGGCGGCGTCGTCGGAAACCACCCGCGCCAGGGCGCCTTCCGTGGCACATGGCCATGAAGGCGTCGACGTCGAGGACCTGCGATGCGATCCGTGTCGCACGTAGACGTCGTCGAGCCCAATCACGGGGTAGGCGGCGAGGCGAATGCGCGACAGTAGATGGCCCGAGACGTTTCTTCGTGCCAGCGTCCAAGTTCGTCCAGAAGTCGCTGCAACACCGCGTGTTGCGAATGCGCCAGGTTCGTGGTCTCTTGGGGGTCCGATACGAGATCGTATAGGATGAGAGTGCCGGTGCGGCGCGACACGATGAGACGGTGCGTGGCGGTGGTGAGCGAAACCTTGGGTTCGTAGCTGAGGTGTTCGGCGGTCTGCAACCGTTGCGCTCGGGCGATGAGTTCCCCGGTGGAGGCGGGAGGGGCGTCCAGCGAGCGGAACAGTGCTTCACCGCGAAGCGGGAAGGCCTCGGACACCAGGGCACGATCCGGTGGCGCCGATGCGAGCAGCGACCTCCCGTGAAGGGAAGCCGACGGAAGTCCGAGCGCATGAAGCACCGTGGGCGCCACATCGACGAGGCTGACGAGACGGTCGTCCATGCCGACCTCCACACCTGGACCGCGAATGAACAACGGAACATCGAGGAGCCAGCCGTTCAGGTAGACGTGGTGCCCGAGGTAGTTGCGCTCTCCCAGCGCCTCGCCGTGGTCGGACAATACGATGACCAGGGTATCTTCGAATACGCCGTCCCGTTCGAACGCGGAGAAGACGCTGCCGAGTGTTTCGTCGAGATGGGCCACTTCGGAAAGGTAGGCATTCCACGGGCCCCGTCCGAAGTCGTGGTCGGGATGGATCCGGTAGGGGCTGTGGGGGTCGAGGAAGTGGGCCCAGACGAACGAGCGCTTCCCACTTGCGCGAGCCGCTCGCACCTCGTCGACCAGGGCGCTCGCGATGGCGGTGGCGTCGGGGGGCCGATCGATGCGATTGGCCGGACCGACCAGGAGATCATCGATGATCGGGAGAGAAAACCACGAATCGCTAGGCAGGATGATCGCCTGGTGCGGCAGAACGGCCGTCGTCCGGGAAAACAGATTCTGCGGAAGGGCAGGAGCCAGCGCGAGTTCGCTTGGCATGAGGCCGGTGGTCGCGGCCCCGAGAGCGAACAACGTAGAGGGATAGGGCGTGATCGCTCGGGTGAAGCGTCGACTAGCGGCCGCGAAGGCGGTGAGGGCGGGCGCCACGGGCCGTTGCTCGGGGGCGGCCCAAACGGCATCGCGACGCAGGGCGTCGATCGAGATGATCACGACGTGGCGCGGCGGGTGGGGCCAGATAGATGGAACGGGTGCACGTGCAGGGGTGGTGCACGTCGATGGATCCAGCCCTGCGAACTCGAGTCGCGCGTTCACGTCGGCACTCGGGCCCGCGACCGCGAACGAGCTGTAACTGGCCAGACGGCCGGTGGCCACGAGGCGCGGAGGATCGCCGGCGAAGCGCAGACCCACGAGGACCGCCAACGCCGCGAGGGTTGCCGGAACGGGCACGGTACGGATCCATGCGAAGAACGCCGAGCCCAGCAGCACGGTGCTCGCGCTCGACACGAGCAGGGCCGTGGGCGCATATGCGTCGAGGCGGCCGGTGGCCAGCCAAAGGCCCGCCATGGCGCTCGCGGCCGCCAGCGCGCTCCAGCGGCCTCGCGCCCGGCCGAGGACGACCTTGCGGTGAAGGAGCCAGGTGCCGAGCAACGAAGCCGCCACCACGAGCGTGATCGCCAATTCGATCAGCCAAACGTGACGGTGGCGGGAGATCCATTCGCCCGAGGTCAGGAACGCGCCCTGGAATCGGGCCTGTGGAATCGTGGCTGCGGCGACCAGGAGCAGGGCAAGGGCGTGGCCTCGGGGTACGCCCGTCAGGGCGAGGTACACGAGGTGTGCCCCGAGAAGGGGCAGGCAGAGGGTCACGACGTAGTCCAGGGAGATCGCCGCCAGCCCTCCGACGGCTCCGAGATCGATGGCGCCGCCACCGACCAACCATTCTCCCACCAGTACCAACACGTGGGCGAGTGCCATGGCGGTCACGAAGGTCACCGCTCCCCGCAGGTGGGGCAGCCACCGGTCGCGGACCTCAACCCTCACGTTCGGTCACGTAGGCTTCGGCTTCGACCTCGACCACCATGTCGTCGGCCACCAGCCCGTCGATGAACACCATGGTGGCGGCGGGGTAGATGCCCGCGAAGAATTTCGCGTGTTCCGCCCCCACGACCTCGGCATCCGACCTGCGGGTCAGGAACAATCGCGTGCGTACGATGTGGTCGCGCCGCCCACCCAGCGCAACGACGGCCCGCTCGATCTTGTTCAGCACGTAGCGGGTCTGGGCGGCCGCGTCGTTCGGCGCCACCGTGCCCGACGCGTCCACCGCGGCCGTTCCCGCCACGAAGATGTGGGGACCGGCGCGGACGGCCCGGGCGAATTGCACCTTCTCCTCCCAGGGAGAGTCCGAGAAGTGATGCTCCATGCGGGCAGTATCACTCGGTCGGGGCGATTTTCGGGGGCGTCGGCAATTCGTGTGAGCGGCAGGTCGTGGGGACACGTCGAGGCCGCCGCAGTGAACCAGGATCGCCGTGCGGAAGGGCTCGTGCCGCGACGTGCGGAAAGGTGCGCCATCCACGCAATCGTTGTCCCATCCCGTGCCCTGGTGAGCGGCGCGTCCCGTGGGACCACGCCGACGTTGCGTCCTCGCGGCTCTCGAACCGGGAGCCGCCATCGCGGGACGTTTTCATCGATATCCTGTACGTCCAAATCCGGCTGCAAGAGGAAGCCCGTTGCGAGGAGGAGGCGTCCAGGGGTCGACCGACCGGTGACGACGGCTGCAGCGTGGGCCGATGGACGTCTCGATGATGCCTCGGCGGGAGCATTTGCACGTGGCCTCGGGGGGCCGGTGGACGGCCCCGGGCGGCGGTCGCCGTCCCCGTTCGATGTCCCGCAGCCCTCGTATCCGGCGGGGCCGGCAAACCCGTCCTCGACGAGATCATGGCACGTCGGGGGGACGCCCGGGCCACTCTATCTGCAGCACGAAGGTGGCGAGGGCGAGGTCCACGGGGGAGGGCCCGCTGGGCGGGCGAGCGATACGGGTCGGATCCTGGCGTGGTACCCCGGGGACGCGGCGCTCTTCGGTAAAGGAGCCAGGGCATGCCCCGCCGACGGAGAGCGACGGGGTGCCCGTGTGTGGGCGACGATGCTGCGAAGTGGACGAGACCGGCCGCTGGACCGCGAGCACGGATGGATGGATCCGAGAAGCTGCGAGAAGCGACGAACGAAGAGCACCATGACGACGAGTTGGATGTTGTCGGGCCTGCTGCTGCAGGCGCCGGTCGACGACCTGGCGGCCGGGGCTCCGCCCGCTCCGCGGGTCGAGGCGAGCGGAGTCGAAGATGCCCGGCCGGATGCCGGAGGTTCGGCGCCTCGGGCTTCCGGGCGCCGACGCGGCGGGGCGCGGCGCGAGAAGGACGGGCGAGGTCTCATCATCGCGGGGGCCGTGATCGCGGGCACGATGGACATGGCGCTGCACGCGTGGGAGGTGTATTGGGCGGTGCGGCTCGGTGGAGGCGTGGGCTGCCGGGACGCCGCACTCGGCAAGCGGCTGGACCCCGCGTCCGCCGACGCGTCGCACGCTCCCGTGACCTAGGGGCCGGTCGAGGTCCCTAGGCCTCTTGCGGGTGTACGGCTGCACCGGGATCGCGCGCCCCCATTTCCACGGGGCCGTCGGTCCGACCCGGCCGTCACTGCGGGATGATGCTGAGGTCGAGGCCGCCCGGGTACCAGTAGCTGCCGTAGCTCTGGACGCCGTAGACATTGATCCCGACCCCCTGGTCGCCGGTCACCGTGTGATTGCCGTTGCCCCCGTTCGAGAGCTGCACGTGCGCCCAGGACCAACCCGTCCCGCCGATGGGC
>RFGU01000110.1 GCA_003696955.1 Deltaproteobacteria bacterium
CTGCCAGGACTCGGGACCGTACGCGGCCATGGGTCCATCTTCGGCGACGAGGTCGCACCCGTCAATCGGTCGGCCGGCGCCCGGCTAGGGTGAAGGGGCGGTGCGGGCCGGCGCACGGCCCGGTGCGCCGGAGCCGGCGAGCACCCGCCCGGCGCCGTGGTCGAGCAGCCACCGCGACAGGTCCCGCGCCTCGGCCGCCTGCGCCGAAAGCTCGGCGCAGGCCTCCCGAGGACGCCGCCTTCCGGAGAGGTCGAGGCATTCGGCCGCGCCGTCCCGCCACCGCAACACCCGGTCCCGGCCGACCACGCCGCGGCGGGGCACCCACGAAGGACGCGCGGACGGCCGCAGGATCGAGGTGCCGAGCATGGTCGGCGGCGGATCGAGGCCGAGCACGTCGAGGACCGTGGGCGCGATGTCGATCTGCCCCGCCACCGTTCGCGCGGCGGCAAGCCTCGGAGGGCCCCGGAGGACGAAGGGCACGCGGGGCAACCCGGCGGGCCCCTCGTCGACCCCGACGATCTCCGCCGGACGCGGACCCGGCGGCAGGCGCGGATCGTGATCCCCGAAGACGACGACGAGGGTGCGCTCCCACCGTCCCGCCGCCCGCAGCCGGCGTTCGAGGTCGGCGAGGGCCCGGTCGAGGTGGGCGGCCGCCTGAAGGTAGTTGCCCAGGGGCGTGTCCTCGATCTCGGGGGGAAGATCCAACTCGGCCAGGTGGGGCGGAAAGGCCCCGTAGGGATGGTGCAACCCCAAGGTGATGGCATAGACGAAGATCGGCGACGGCCGGCTGGAGATCCGCTCGGCGAGTTGCCCGAGGAAGGCGCCGTCCGAAAGCCCCCACCCCACCACCGGTCCCGCCGCGAAGTCGTCCTCGAACCAGGACGTCTCGAATCCGTAGGCGGGATGGGTCCGCACTCGGTTCCAGAAGGTGCCCCGAAAGGGATGGGCCGAGATCGTCGTGTATCCGGCGGCCCGAAGGACGTGGGCCAGGGTGTGATGGGGCACGTCGGCGCGCAGGAACGCGGCCGCGCCGCGTTCGAGGGGATAGAGGCTCGCCAGGGCGAGCAGTTCCGCGTCGGAAGTGTTGCCGTCGGCCGTCTGGTCGAGGAGGGGCAGGCTCGTTCCCTCGCGTGCCCACCTGCGCAGGGTGGGCACGACCGGACGGCCGCCCACCTCGGCATCGAGCACCCAATCGGCCAGGGCCTCGGCCTGGATCATCACGACGTCGTAGCCGCGCCCGGCGCCGAAGGCCGGGGGACGGGGCAGGCGGCGCTCCTCGAGTCTTCGGCGCACGGCGGCGATCCCGCCTTCGGGCAGGGGCACGCGGCCCCCGTAGCGCAAGCCCTGCACGGTCCGCAGGACGTGGGCCCCGAAGGCCCCGTAGCGGGCGACGAGCTGCCGCCCGTCGTAGATCCGTCGCGCCTCGGGGCCGGTGATGGCGCGGCCCAAGGGCCCGACCAGCACCACCGACGCGAGGGCGAGGGTCCCGAGGACGGGACGAAGCCACGGCCGCCGACCGGGGTCGGCGCGACGCGACGTCACCTCGAGGGCGGCCACGAGGACGAGGGCCAAGGCTCCGTGGGGCGCCCTCGCGGCCAGGGCCGCCGCGCTGTCGGCGACGTCGGGGATCTGCCGCCACGCCAGGAGGTGTTCCGGCCCGAGCACGCTGCCGAAGACGCGCAGGAGCGCCCCGTCGGCCGTCACGACCGAGGCTCCGACGAGGGCTGCCGCGAATGCGACGCTCCGGACCCCGCGCCGCCGGCCGGCGCCCCATCGCAGGACGCCCGCGAGGAGGGCGAGCCCCAGGACGACCCGTCCATGCTCCGGCCATGGACGTATGCCGGCGGCTTCCACCACGCTCCGCTCGGCCGAAAGCAGGGCGAGGGTCCAGGCGACGGCAAGCATGGGCGCATACGGGCGGCGCCGGGCGATCACCGCGGCCACGACCGTCAGGGCGAACAGCGACGGGGCCATGGGGATCGTCCGGCCCGTTGCGACCACCGCGCCCCTTGCGACGGATGGGAACCAGCGCTCGCCTTCCCGCAGGGGCTGCGCCTCGAGCCGGTAGGCGCCGGGTTCCGTCGGCGCGGGGAGGGCGCCCACCACCCAGACGTCCGCCCCCGGCGCCACCGCGGCGGGCAGCGGGAGGCGATGTTCCGTAGGGAGCCCGTCGCCGGCTCGAACGCGCACACCCAGGACGTCCCCGCGGGCCGGATCCCAGGGCTCCGTGCCCGCGTTGACGAGGCGGACGGCCACGCGGAGGTCACCACCGACGAAGGCCCACGGCGAGGCGGCGAGGGCCTGTGCGGCGTAGGCCAGGCGGGGCGGCGCCGGGACGAGGCGGAGCGCCGCTCGATCGCATCCTTCGGTGCAGACGGCCCACTGCACCCCTTCACGCACGAGCCCCGGCCGCACGACGAGGACGCGGCCGGCGGCGTCGGCCGGAAGGGGAACCTCCACCGTTCCCTCGACGCGCTCCCCGGGTTCGACCCGCCGTGCCACGTCGAGGCGGGCGCCCGGATCCCGGACCTTCCCGTCCACCTCGATCTGCACGCCGATCCGGTCCCGTCCGGGCACGAAGGGCTCGCGCCCCGTATTGCGCAGGACGACCCGCAGGGGCAGGCGCTCCCCGGCCACCGCCGGCCCGGCCGTGCTCGCCGCCTCGACCGCCACGGCCACGGCCGGCGGGAGGACCCGATGGCCGCAGGAACGGGCCGACGCCCCGGGGTCGGCCATCCCCCAACCCGTGTCCGACAGGACCGGAGCGACGTCGATGCAGACGGACCCCGGCTCGGCGGGCAACTCGACCGCGCCGACGACCGTGGCCCCCTGCCCCGGCGCAACCTTCCCGGGCAGGAGAAGCCGCCCCTCCCCGAGGACGCGGCCGTCCGCGGGCGAGACGAAGCGCACCCCTACGGTATCCCCGCGGGCCGGATCCCACGGCCGGCACCCCTCGTTGCGCAGGTCGAAGCGCAGTTCCACGGGCGCCCCGGCCGGGCCGGTCGTGGGCGGGGGGCCGGCCGTCACGGCGAAGCGGCCCGCGGGCGGGCCGACGTCCACCACGAACGGGGCAAGGCCCGTGGCGTACCACCGCACCCCTTCCCGCACGGCCGCCGGGAGGATCCGTGCGGCGCCGGGGACGGAAGGTGCCTCGATACGCAGTTCCGTCCGCACCGGACGCATCGTTGCGACGCCCGGGGGCACGGCCGAGCGCGGACCGTCGCGGACGGCCCCGCCCACCCACGTTCGATGGGACAACCGATCCCCCTCGGCCCCGTCGAGGCTCACGCCCGGACCGGCGAGCACCCAGGCTTCGACCGTCGTCGTCCCGCCTGCGCAAAGGTGCCGCGGCGGAGGATCCGGAACCACGTAGACACGTCCCGTCTCGCCCCACCACGCCGCCACGAGGACGAACACGGCCGCGACGGCCACGAGGTACGCCCCCAGATGGCGTTGTCGCGACGCCGCCACCGCTTCGTCCGGCCGTCAGAGCGCCGCTGCAGGCGCGCGGCCCTGTTCGGCGTACCACCGTTTGAGCCTGCGCCGGATCATCTCCTTCTTGACGAACCCGACCATGTCGATGAGCAGCCGTCCTTCGAGGTGGTCGAACTCGTGTTGCAACGCCCGGCCGAGGAGCCCCTCCCCCTCGATCTCGAAGGTGCGTCCGTCGAGGTCCGTGGCACGCACCTTGGCTCGTCGTGGTCGGCGCACCTCCACGAACACCCCCGGAAAGCTCAGACACCCCTCGTCGTCCCCCACGACGCCGCCGCCCGTCTCCACGATCTCCGGGTTGATGAAGACCACCGGATCCGCCTTGGGATCGCCCGTGGCCACCCGGCCGTCGACGAGGAAGATCCGCTCCGGCCGTCCCACCTGGATGGCCGCGATCCCCGCGCCGTCGTGGGCGTACATGGTGTCGGTCAGATCGCGCACGAGGGCCCGGATCCCCTCGTCGATCTCCTGCACCGTGATCGTGGGCTGACGAAGGCGCGGATCGGGGAAGGTCACGATGTCGAGAACGGCCATGGACGTGCTCCGGGGAGGCGAAATCGCGCTCCGACGGGCAAGGGTAGCCCCCCGGACGGGCCTTTGCTACTAGCCCTCCACCATGTCCCTCGCCGACGAGATCCGCGCGCGCCTCGAATCCCTCGAAGATCCGACGATCGGCGTAGGTTTCAAACGCGCACGACTCGTGCGCGACGTCTCCGCCACCGACGACGACCGTCGGGCGAAGGTGACCGTGGGCCTCGTCGCCCCGGGCCATCCTGGGCGCGACGAGCTCGAGCAACGCGTCCGCAAGGCCCTTTCGGACCTCGACCTCGACGGTCTGGAGGTCGCCTTCGAACTGGCCGTGCCCGATCGCCCCCCCAAACCGGGCCAACGACCGATCCCCGGGGTCAAGCACGTCCTGGCCGTGGCGGCCGGCAAGGGCGGCGTGGGCAAGAGCACGGTGAGCACGAACCTGGCCTTCGCCCTGCACCGTCTCGGTGCCCGGGTGGGTCTGATGGACGCGGACATCTACGGCCCGAGCCTGCCGAAGATGCTCGGCGAGCCCGACCGCGAGGTGGGCAAGGCACCCGAGGGCGAGGGCATCGCCCCGGCGCTCTATCGCGGGATGCCGGCCATGAGCGTGGACTACTTCGTCGAGCCGGGACGCGCGGTCATCTGGCGGGGCCCCATGATCCACAAGCTCCTGCGGCAGTTCGCCGAGGACGTGCGCTGGGGCGACCTCGACGCCTTGGTGGTCGACCTGCCACCGGGCACGGGCGACGCCCAGATCTCCCTTTGTCAGCTCGTCCCGGTCTCGGGTGCGGTCATCGTCACCACGCCCCAGGAGGTGGCCCTGCTCGACGTGCGCAAGGCCATCGACATGTTCCGCAAGCTCGAGGTGCCGGTGCTCGGCGTGGTGGAGAACATGAGCCTCTACCGCTGCCCGAGCTGCGGCCACGCCGAACGGGTCTTCGGCGAGGGTGGCGGCCGGCGGCTGGCCGAGGAATTCGATCTACCCTTCCTCGGAGAGCTGCCCCTCGATCCCCGGATCGCCGCGGGCGGCGAGGCCGGCACCCCCATCGTGGAGATGGCCCCCGACGACCCGGTCGCCGACGCCTTCGCGAAGGTGGCGGCCAACGTCATGCTCTCGGCCGCGAAGGAGGCCTTCGCGGGGCCGCGACGAAGCGCCAAGCTGCGGCCGGTGAGCTGAGGAGCGTCGCGCCGGAGGCAGGTCACGGCGGCGGCGGGCACGGGCCGTCGCCGAGGGCGAGGGCGAACGTTGCGCCCGCGTCCAGATCGTGGGTCGTCACGTCGTGGAGCACCTGCCCCGCGCCGTCTTCGAGGCAGATCTCCTCGGTGGTGCCGTCGGCGTGGCGCCGCAACAGGTCCACGTAGTAGCGGCCCGCCTCGTCCACCTGTACGGCGAGGCTGCCGTCGGCCGCGGCGCACGACCGGGCGGAACCGAGGATCTCGGGGATCTGCTGCGGCAACGTGCACGGCGCGGGCGGCGGTGGGATGCATCCGACCTTGCGGGCCCGCACGACGACCTCCGTTCCGTCCGCGCCACACGCCTGCCCCACGTCGGTCGCGGCCTCGAAGGTCACCAGCCCCGACATGCCCCCCGTATCGGACGAGCCGGCGGGGGCCGACGGGCTCTCCCCGCAGCCGCCCCACACCCACGTGGAGACGACGAACGCCCATCCGGCACGACGTGTGCGCATGCGACTTCGTGTTGGGGCCCCGAGCATCCGCCCGCCATCCTACCCGAGCCCCCAGCCGGTCGGCTACCGCCCGAGGTCGAAGCCGAACGCCTCCACGAGCCACAAGGACACGCCCTCGTTGAAGGTGATCACCAAGAGGGCCGCGAGCATGAGCAGCAGGAACGGCACGGCCATGCGATAGAGCTGGACGACGGGGCGTTCGAAGGCCAGGGACGAGATGAAGAGGTTCAGCCCCACCGGCGGCGTGATGTAGCCGATCTCGAGGTTGGCGAGGAAGATGATCCCCAGATGCACCGGATGGACGCCGTACTCCATGGCAATGGGGATGATGAGCGGAACGACGACGATGATCGCCGAGAAGATGTCCATCAAGCAGCCCACGATGAGCAGGAACACCGTAAGCAGCGCGAGGAACGTAAAGCGCGACTGGATATGATCCTGGATGAGCGCCAGGATCTTCATGGGCACCTCTTCTTGGACCAGGAAGTTCGTAAGGCCCAGGGCGACGCCCAGGATGATCAGGATCGCCCCCACCATGACCATGGCCTCGCGCAGCACGAAGGCGAGGTGGGGCCGGTCGGGGGAGGTCGGCCGCAGGTCGATGTCGCGATAGACGAAGACCTCGACGACGAGCAGGTAGAGGGCGCAGATGGCCGAGGCCTCGGCCAAGGTGACCAGGCCACCGGTGACGCCGGGGACCCCGTAGATGGAGACGATGACCACGACCGGGACCAACAGCTCCCACTTGGCGGCCCACACCGCGGCCGCGGCCTCCTTGGCGTCGAAGGGCGTGCGGTTGACGTCGTTGCGCACCCCCACGGCGATCGCATAGAGCGACAGCACGACGAGGAAGATGAACCCCGGCACGATCCCCGCGACGAAGAGCTGATCGATGCTGGCCCCGGCGACGATGCCGTAGAGGATGATGGGGAGCGACGGCGGAAAGAGCAGCCCGATGGACCCCGAGGCCGTGATGAGCCCGAGGCTGAAACGCTCCGGGTAGCGCTCGGACAGGAGCATCGGGAAGAGAAGGCCGCCGAGGGCGATGATCGTCACGCCCGAGGCCCCGGTGAACGTGGTGAAGAAGGCACACGACGCCACCACGACGATGGCGAGCCCTCCGGGCATCCATCCGAGCAGGGCCCGCGAGACCCGCACGAGTCGATCGGCCGCCTTGGCCTCCGCCATCAGGAACCCGGCCACGGTGAAGAAGGGGATCGTCACCAGGTGCGGATTCGTGGCGAGCTTGTAGTGCTCCTCGGCGAGTACGACGAGATCGGTCCCCGACGCGGCGAACGATACGGCGGCGATGGCCGCGAGCACCGCGAACAGCGGCGTGCCGAAGAGGGCGCCGATGAGGAACGCAACGATGAGCAGCGCGGTCACGGGGTGCCCTCCCCTCCCCGGGCCAGGGCATGGGCGGACTCGGCGATGCGCACCGCGAAATGCAGTGCGAGCAGCCCGAATCCGACGGGGAACATCAGCTGGAACGTCCACTCGTCCGCCCACGAGACCAGTTCCTTGGGAAACTCGCGGGAGATCCGGACCAGGCGCCAACCCGCGGTGGCCAGGACCAGACAGACGACGGTGGAGAACACGTCGACCAGCAGGGCGACCACCCGCTGCACCCGCGACGGCAGCACCTTGCTCAGGGCGTCGATGTTGATGTGCTTGCGCCGCCGGGTGGCGAACGCCGCCCCGAGAAAGCCCAGGAGGATGACCCCCTGACGCAGCACGATGTCGATCCAATCGAGCTTGAGGGCGTCGACGAAGGCGACGGCCCGCGCCTCGAAGGAACCCGGTGGCGGCGGGCCGCCCACCGGGGTCGCCGGAGGTGCCGGGGCAGGCTCGGCCTGGGCCGTAAGTCGCGCAAGCTCGGCTTCGGCCTCCGCCGCCTCGTCCCCGCCACCTTCGGCCGGCTCACCGAAGCCGCCGCCGAAACCGCCGGCATCGTCCCCGGCCCCGGCGCCGAAACCACCCGCGAAGCCCTCCGCGGCCGCGGGGTCCTCGCCCTTCGGGGCATCGTCGCCGAAACCGCCGCCGAAGCCACCGGCATCGTCGGCTTCGGCCGCTCCCGGCTCCTTCTGCGCGTCCCCCCCGCTCGCTTCGCCCTCGGCCGCCGGCCCCGATGCCTCGCCCGCTCCCACGGCGGCATCTCCGGTGTCCTCCGAGCCACCCGATCCGCCGAAGCCGCCCGCGAAACCCTCCGCGGCCTCCGCACCGCCACCTGCGCCGAAGCCCCCCGCGAAGCCCTCGGCGTCCTCGGATCCGCCACCGCCGAATCCGCCCGCGAAACCCTCGGCCCCACCGCTCCCGTCCGCCCCCGAGGCGGGGGCCGGAGCCGACGGCACGGGCTCGGGGCCCGCGGCCGAAACCGGAGGACCGCTCGTCGCCCACTTGCGCTGCAGGGGCACGAGGATGTTGCGATAGACGATGTTGTAGGCCGAAAGGAGCAGCATCGAGACCAGCACGACCACGGCCACCGCGCCTTCGGCCCGGAGGATCGCGTCTTCGAGGCGTCGGATCCGGGCAAGCGGCATCGAACACGGTTCTACCCCAATTCCCGTACCCCCGTCATCATCCCATCGCCGTCCTCCCATGGCCCGCCACGACCACGAACGAAGGCGACGCCACGTCCACCGACGGGGCGCCGCCTCGAACGGCCGGGGCGCCGCGACCTCGCTAGAGGAGCGAGAGCATCTTGTTGACGAGGGCCGGGTCGAAGAAGGACCCGGTCATCTCGGCGCGGACCTTGTTCGCGATGGCCTTCCACTCGCCGAAGGCCTTCGGTTGGACGACCGAGATGCCCTTGGCGGTCAGGGTCTTGACCGCCGCGTCGTTGTCGGCACGGATCCGCCGAAGGAGCTTGCCGTGGTGCTTGTCCGCGATCTGCTTCATGACGGCCTGGTGGGCCGGCGGAAGCTGCTCCCACGCCTTGCGCGTGATGACCGACCCGCCGATGACCATGGCGAGCTTGAGATTGGTGACGTACTTGGCCTTGGTGTACCACTGCAGCGCGATCGCACCGTACGGGGAGTTGGCGAAGGCGTCGACGACGCCGGTCTGCAGGCTCGGCAGCACGTCGGGCACGGAGAGCGGGATCGCATTGACGCCGGCGACCTTCATCACGGTGCGCGAGACGGGGTCCGCATCCCACACCCACATCTTCGTCGCCCGGATGTCCGCCGGCCGGGCAATGGGCGAGTTGGAGAAGAGGTAGAGCGGCCCGACGTCGCCCCACCCCATGAGCAGGAACCCGGAGTCGTAGAGCAGCTTGGCGAAGGTGTCCGCCATGGCGTTGCGCACGCGGTCGAGTTCCTTGTAGTTCCGGAACAGAAGCGGCAGCTGCAGCATGAGCAGCTGCTTGTTGATGTCGCCGAGGCCGACGTTGGTGACCGCGGCGCCATCGAGCTGGCCGGTCCGCATCTTGCGGACCATGGCGCCTTCGTCCCCCATCACGCCACCGGCGTAGAGCTTGAGCGCGACCTCGCCGCCCGTGGCCTGCTTGATCTCGCGCCCGACCGCCCGGAAGGTGCGCATCCAGCTCGAATCCTGGGGCGCGAGCGTCGCGATCCGCAGGGTGTACTTGGCCCCCACCGCGCGCGCGACCCACGGTGCGCCGAAGGTCGCGGCACCGGCGGCAGCGGTAGCCGTGGTGAGGAAGGAACGACGGGACAAGGCTCCGGTTTGTTCGGTCATGGCATCCCCCAGATGGTGGCAGGCGTGAACGCGTGGCGCCAAGACGGCATCACGCGCCCGACGCATCCAAGATGAGTTCGTCGGCGTGCTCGAGCCAGAACGCCGCCAGATCCCGCGCCACCTCGTTGAGCAACCGCAGGTCGGGATGGGCGAGGACGTTCGCCTCGAGGACCTGGCCGAGCAGGCGGTCGAACAGGGCCCGGTCCTGCACCTGCGGCGCGTAGAAGCGCGCGTACAGGTAGGGCGCCAGCAGGTTCGCATCGCCATGGGACTTCATGGCCCGTTCGAAGTAGGCCTTGGCCTTCTCGGGATCGCCCCCGGCCATGGTCGGCTTGGCCGCGTAGTAGACCCCGAGGAACAGAAGCGGCGATCCGTGCTCGTAGTCGGGATCGAGTTCGACGACCCGGGCGATCATGCGCTCGATGACGGGAAGCGCCGCAGCCAGGTCGGGATCCGACTGCCCGAGGTTCGCCGCCCCACCCCAACCGTAGACCGCCCAGAACAAGGCGGGCACGTCCTCCTCGTCGACCTCGGCCAGTTCCCGTTCGAGGGCCTTCAGGTCGCCGGCGCGGGCCGCCTTTTCGAGCTCGGGACGGTCCAGCAGACGAAAGGCGTAGTCCCGCGCGCGCAGGTAGTGCACGACGGCGCGACGGGTCAGCGTCTCGACCTCCTCTTCGGTCCCGACGAACTGCGCCTTGTCCCGCTTGCGCTCGAGGAAGGCGAACGCGTACGCCGCATAGCCCCGGGCGAGCACCAGCAACAGGTCCGGGTTGTCCGGGCTGTTGACCAAGAACCCCTCGATGGTCTTGAGGCTGCCCGGAAAGGCGGCCTCCGCGAACGCAAGGTCCGCCTCCCGATCCATGGCGATGGAGCCCACGCGCACCGGCCCCGCCGTCAGGTCCGCGGTCATCTTGTGCATGTTGCAGCCGAGGACGAGGGGCGCCGATACGAGAAGGGCTGCCGTGATCCGAAACGAGGTGGCAATCTGCATGGTCGGCCGTCGCCACGCCCGAAACGCAGGTTTCGACGCGCGGCGTCCTCGCGAGTATCACGGATTTGCGCGGGGTTTCCAAGGCCGGGGCTTCGACGCAGGCCGCAGCCCGCTTGTTCACCGACGGCGGCGACGGCCGTAGTCGACGTCGGCCCTCGGGCCGGCGAACCTGCGTGGCATGCCTCCGAAGGGCGGCCCGAAGCGGGTCAGCAGGGCGCGGGCACGCGGACCGTCACGCCCTCGAACCCATCGATGAAGTCGGCGCCGAAGGCCTGGGCCGGCGTCCAGGCCCCGGGCGGCACGGCGCCCTCGGCCACCTTCGCCGCGGCCTCGACGGCCGTCCGGGCGGTCAGGTCGTAGCCGTCGGGCACGGTCATCCGGCCGCAGACCGCCGTGCCGTCCTCGCCCACGCACCGCGCCCATAGTTCCACACGGGCGCGGGCGCGCGCGGCCTCGCTCGGGCCGTCGAGGCGGCGGGCCACCAGGCCGTCGAGGGCCCGGCGGGCCGGGCCCACCCGCAACAGCGCCGAAAGTGCCCGCAGCCCGGCCGGCCCCACGAGCTTGGACCGGCCGAGGTCGGTGTAGACCGTGATGTCCGGGATCTTCGTCGTGCGGTAGGCGGTCGCCACGTCTCCCCAGGAGATCGCGACCACCCGCCGAAGGCGGCCGCCGATCTCCACGGTCCGGGTCAGGGCGCCGAACGGCAACCGCTCGAGCACGCCGCCGCGCCGCACCCGAAGCCCCTCGCCGGCGTGCGCCAACATGGTGCGCAGGGTCCCCCGGCTTACGCCCGCGCCCCCGGCGAAGGCGATCTCGAGGGACCGCGGCGACGGACACGCCGCCGCCACCTTGGCCGCCAGACAGTCGCTCGGGACCACGTCGAACCCGACGCCGGGCAGGAGCACGACGCCCGCCGCCTCGGCCTCGGCGTGCTCGGCGAACGTCGCCTCGAACACGGGGATCTCCCCCGTGATGTCCAGGTAGTGGGTGCCCGCGGCGATGCACGCCCGGCGCATGGGGGCACTCGTCCGAACGAAGGGGCCGGCACAGTGCAGCACGGCCGCGACCGTGGCCACTTCGGACTCGAGCCGGCCCGGGTCGTCCAGGCCGAAGACCCGACCGGCCAGCCCGTAGCGTCCCGCGATGTCGCGCACGCGTTCGCCGTTTCGCCCCGCGACGACGACCTCGAGCCCCCGGGCGACGGCCTCGCGGACCACGAGGCGGCCCGTGTAACCGTAGGCACCGTAGACCAGGATGGGAGGGGGCATGGGGGTGTCGCCGGGGCCATGCTACGCCGAGCCGATGCGAAACGAAACGCCCGGCCAGACGGCTTCGCGCGGAAGGCCGCCTCTGGTAGGCTTCGCGAAGAAGGCGAACGCCCCATGTCCGACCGCCCTGCAATCGATTTGAAGTGGACCATCATCGGCGCGGCCGTCATCGTCGCCCTCAACCAACTCGCCGCGGCCGGGCTCGGCCCCGCCCTCGTACCGAACCTGGTCGAGGCGATGGGAGACGTCGGCGGGCTCGTCGTCTTCGCCCTCGTGGTGGCGGTCTGCAGCTTCTTCGTCGGGGGCCTGCTCGTGGGCTGGCTCAGCCCCGGCGAAACGCTCGCCGAACCCGCCATCGCCTGCGTGGTCGCCGTCGTCGTCAACGGCATCGTTTCCGTCGCCCGGGGACAACTCGCCGACGCCGGTGGCATCGTGGGCCTGGTCATCGCCGCCGGGATCGGCTTCGCCCTCGGACTGCTCGGCGCCAAGGTGGGCGAGCGGATCCAGGGGGACACCACGGACAAGATGCGCGAGCGCGGAGAGCTCTAGGAGCGGACGCTCGTCGTCGAGCGTCGGCGGCGTCGGCCTGCCGCGGCGCTGCGGCGGCCGATGGCATCCCACATGGCCGTCGCAACCGCCGGGGACGGGCGGCCACCGTCGAAGACGACCACGGCTCCGTGCTACTGTCCCCGCCATGCCGTCGCTCCTCGTTGCGACCGACGACCCGTTCGCCCTGGCGATGTCGGCAGCCGCCGGGCTTGCCGGGATCGCCCTTGCGTGGATGGCCGTCGCCCGGCTGCGGGGCGCGGGACTGCGGGCTCCCGGCTGGCTGCTCGGCCTTGCGCTCGTCGGGTTCCTGGGAAGCGCCGTGGCAGGTACCGCAGAGCGGATCCGGGCGGCTCGGTCCGAAGCTACCGCACCGGCAAGGATCGACGCGCCCCCCCCGCCACCGCCCCCGGCGCCCACGCTCGACGCCGATGCCCCGGAGGCGGCCACGGGCCCGGACGCGACGACGACGGACGGCCCCCCGGACACCGCCGAAGTTCCCGAGTCGACGGACACGGCCGAACGGCAGGAGCCGACCACCGCCGAGGCGCTCATCGCCGACATGCGCGCGGCGGCGGCCGAGGGGGACTACCTGCGCGTCGGCCAGCGTTACCGCGTCCTGTCGGCCATGCAACCTGCGCCGGAGGGCCTCGATGCCGCATGGAAGGAGGTGGCAGCGGCACGGACGAAAGCCGTCAAGCAGTGGATCGCGGATGCCGTGCAGGTCGCGCGGGGCCCGTGTACGGACGGCGAGGCCATCGTTGCGGCGTTCAACAAGGTCCGAACCGTGGCAGCGACCGAACCTACGTTCGCTGCGGCCAAACGTGCCGTCCGTCGGCTCGAGGACTGCCGCAAGAAGCTCGAACGCCACACGCTCCTTGCGACCAAGCGCGCGCGGATGGATGCGCGACGTCGGTTCGCCGAAGACCTCCAGCGGAGGATCCGCGCCGAGCACCCGCGCGTCCGGGTGACCACGGGGGGCAAGGGGATCGATGCCCGGGTACGCATCGCCCCGATTCCAGCCGACGCCGCAGCCCGGCTCGTCGACGAAGGACTGCTCGACGAGGCCCAAGCGCTCGGCTTCGGGCACGTCACGTTCTCCGACGGCACGAAGAGCACGACCCACGACCTCGAGCCGAGATCGGACGCCGAGGTTGCAGCGGAAAAGCTCCAGGCATGGGGGCTCGCCTCCCCCCTGTCCCTCGAGGACTGACCTTTGCCGGTCGGCGCAGCCCGGGCGAGCCTTGGCGCGCATACGTCACGGCGCCTTCGGCTCGTCCGAGTCGGATGGCCGCTGTTGTTCGGTCCGCGCCATCTCGTGCTCGAGGACCAACCGGGCCAGCTTGGTTCGGTTGGGCACGTCGAGCCGCTGGTAGATGTTGGACAGGTGGGTGCCCACGGTGCGCGCACTGATCCCGAGGCGGCGGGCGATCTCCGCGTTGGAAAGGCCCTGCGCCACCCAGCGGGCGATCTCCCGCTCCCGATGACTCAGAAGGTCGAGGGGATTGCGACCGGACCCGGTGGGGCCTTGGGCCTGGCGGTACCTGGGATCGTCCCGGCCGAAACGAAGTCGCACGGCCCCTAGAACGATCTCGTCCCCGTCGCGGAGATCGCGAATCTCGATGCGCTGGCCGCCGACGAAGGTCCCGTTGCGGGATCCGAGATCGTAGATCGTCACCGCGCCGTCGTCGAAGAAGGTGATCTTCGCATGCTTGCGCGAGACCCCCTCGGCTTCGAACATCAGATCGCAGTCGAGCCCGCGCCCGAGCACGATGGTTCCCCGGGGCAAGCGCTCGATACGACGCCCCCGCGGCAAGGGGCCGGCCAGGATCTCGAGATGCGGGATACCAACGCGGCCCGCGAGCGGGTCGTCGTCGAAGGACACCCCGTGAGGCTACCACAACACCGCCCACGCGAACGCGGACGCAGCGGCCGGAATCGGTGCTACGACAGACGACGTAGCGTGCATGTTCGGAGCCGGAAACGGGCTGATCGGGCGGCCCCTAGAACCCCACGCCCACCCGAAACGTCGCCGTATCCTCGTGGCGGACGCCGGCGCCGTCGCGCAGGTAGGGGCGGATCCACCCCACCGCGAGGTGCAGCCGAAAGAAGCGCGCCACGGCCCACTGCGCCCCGGCCTCCACTCCGACGGTGGCCACCCAACCCAGGTCGTTGCGCTCGAACAGCTCGGTACGAAGCAACCCCACGCCGCCTTGCACCTCGAAGAACGGCGTCACGAAGTGGGGATACTGCGCGCCGAGCCCCACCTTCTGGACGACCATCAAGTCGTTGCGATCACCCCGCGCTGCTTCGCCCCCCTCGACACCGACCTCCGTCAGAAGCCCGAGGCGTACGTACCGTCGCAGAAGGCCCGCCTCGACCGACACGCTGTGCCAGGTCTGCCGGCGTTCGAGCCGGTCGTGGACGTCGAACACCCGATATCCGAGGACGAACACCGCCGAGCGCTCCGGGGTGAAGCGGCGGGCGGACGTACGCAGGGGCGGCAGGGCCGGAAGTGCCGATCGACGGACGACGGGGGGATCCGCAGATGGCGCGGGCGCTTCGGGAGCCGGTGCCCGTGGCAGCGTTCCGTCGAGTACGGCCCGGTCCCGGGCGAGTTCCTCGGGGGTCAGGGGCGCGAGTCGTCCGGTCGGGACGGCGACCGTGGTCTTCTCCGAGGTGGACGGAGGGGCCGGCTCGGTGGCGTGGCGGGCGCCCTCCGAAATGGCACCGGTTGCCGCCGGCGCATCGGGCGGATCGGCGGGGGCCGGCCGAGCATCCGGGGACGGTGAGGGCGCAGGTGCCGGCCCAACGGTACCGGCCGATGCGGAGGACGCGTGTCGGTCCGCGGATCGGACCGGCTCCGGTTCGGGCGGCGGCGCCGCAGGTGGCGGTGCCGGCGCCTCCTCCTCGAGGGACGACGGCGGTCCTCCCGTGCCGGGCTCCGGTGGCAACACCGGCGGTACCGGCCCAAGGACGAGCACGCCAACGAGGTGCAACGCGATCATGGCACCCGGTGCCCCTCGACGACGATGCTCGCCACCATGGCGTCCACGTCCGGCGTGTCGAGTTGGAACATCGATGCGAACACCACGCGGACGACGCCGCCCGTGCTCGGATAGTAGAAGCCGCGGACGAACGCCTCGGGGTCGTCGAGCACGACCTGCATCGACACGATCTCGGCGCCGTCGGCCACCCGGTCCACGGGGTCGTCGATCCGCCCGCCGAACGCGGCGAGGAGCGTCACCTGATCGAACAGGGCCACGGCGAGGGGGTCGTTCGTGTCCTCGAGTTCGGGCAGGTCGACCGCTCCGCCGTCACCGGATCCCTGCCATGCCGTCCCCCACCC
>RFGU01000111.1 GCA_003696955.1 Deltaproteobacteria bacterium
CGAGCCACTCGTGGGCATCGGAGGAGACGCGGCGTGATGGCGTCCGATCCGGTCGAGGTGCGCCGTTCGGTCGCGGCGTGGTTGCGACACGCCGCCGCCTTCCGCGGGCTGCGATGCGTTCGCAGCGCCGGCCCTGTCGAACGACAGGAGATCCTGCGCTCGGACGAGGCGGTCACCCCGAAGGCGCACCAGGGCACCCTGGAGGCGAAGGGGGCGCCCTCGACGTCGGACGGTGCCGCCCGGTCGGGGAGTGCAGGCGGCGCTGCGCGGGCGCCGGAAGCGGGGACGGAGAGGGGTGCGCAATCGGCGCGAAGCGGCGCGGCGCGCGGGGAGGACCTGCGGGCCCGCGCCGCCCGTTGGCCGCCCGAGATGAAGCTGCGCTACCTCGCCGACAAGGTCATCGGCGACTGCCACCGCTGTCCCCTGGCCCGCGGCCGGCGCTCCATCGTGTTCGGTGTCGGGTCGGCGCGGGCGCGGATCGTCTTCGTGGGCGAGGCGCCGGGCGGCGAGGAAGACCTGCGCGGCGAGCCCTTCGTCGGGCCGGCGGGGGCACGCCTCGACGCCTGGCTCGATGCCGTGGGGCTTGCACGCGACGACGTCTACATCGCCAACGTGGTCAAGTGCCGGCCGCCGGGCAATCGGGATCCCCGTCCGTCCGAGGTGGACGCATGTGCGCCGTTCCTTCGCGCCCAACTTCGTGCCATCGAGCCCCGGGTCATCGTGGCCCTCGGCCGACACGCGGCCATGTTCATGTCGGGACGGGACGACATGTCCCTCGGACGATTGCGCCGTATGCAATTGGCGTATCGCGATCCGAAGATGCAAGGGCGGACGATACCGGTGGTCGCGACGTACCATCCCGCTTTCATCCTACGTAAGCCCGAAGGTGCCGAGCGCGACCGTTTCGAGTCGGGTGTGCTCGGAGACCTACGGCGCGCCATCGAGATTGCCGAGTCGTCGGGACGTGAGCACCCGTGACGTGCGGCGATGAGTGGATCTCGGCCCCGTCGTCAAGCCCTCGGAGGGAATCGGAACGAGAAGCGCACTCGACGGACGGGATCGCCGGGTTGCGCACGCGCATGTCGGGGCGGTTGACGCGGGGGACGCGGATTCGTAGCGTGGCCTCCCTCGCTCGCGACCGCTCATGACCAAGGCAGAACTCATCGACCGAATCTTCCGCTCCCGCGAACTTCCTGCCGACGTAACGAAGAAGTCCGTCGCCCGCATCGTGGACATGGTCTTCGACGAGTTGGCGACCTACTTCGCGCGCGCAAAGGTCACGCGGTCGTCACAGCCGAGATTCTCCTATCCGGGGTTCGGCACCTTCGTGAAGAAGAAGCGCGCCGCAAGGCGTTGCGTGCATCCCAAGACCCTCGAGCCGCTGACGATCCAAGCGACGTACGTCGTGGACTTCAAGCCGGCACGGAGGTTACGGGAGGCCATGAACGGAGGTTCCAAACGCAATCGTGCCGCGGGGTCCGTTGCATCGGTCCGCCGGGGAAGTTCGGGGGGCCGCCGATTGACCACGCGGGAGGAAGCCGAGGCCTGGGACGAACCCGTGGACACGGAGTTGCTCGCCGAACTCGGTCTTGCCGATGCGCCGTTTTCCCGCGTCCGGCGTGGCATGCCGAGACACGACGACGATACGGAGCACGGCACGGGGTGACGCGGCATGGGCGCGGGCACGTCCATGCAGCGGATGTTCGGGGTCATCGGGGGGTTCGCGCAGCGGCGCCGGTGGACGGTCCTCGTCGTCGCATTGCTCCTGACCGCGGTCGCCGTGGCGATGGTCCCGGGGATCCGTATCAGTACGTCGCGCTACGGGCTGGTCTCGAAGGACAACCCCTACCAACGTAGGCTCATCGCCTTCTTCGAACGATTCGGCTCGCCGGATACGCCCGTCGTCGTGGTGCGCGGCGCCGACCCACCAACGCGGCGACGGGTGGTCGATCGCCTGGTGGCCGAGCTCGAGCGCCGCCCCGCCTTCCGAGGTCGTGTGCTGGCCCGGATCGGTCCCGAGCAGGTGGCCGAAGTCCTGCTGCTTCAGCGGCCGGGCGCCGTGTCGGAATTCGCACGACGTACGGGGACGGCGTCCCTTCGCCCCATGGTCGAAGGCGGGCTCGTGGGGATCGTAGGCGCGACCACGGACCTCGTGGCGGGGGTGCTCGAGGGGGCCGTCGAGGTGCCCGAGGGCGCCGAGGCTTCGGCGGATGCGTCGGTCACCGCGGCGGCGACCGTGGTCGAGGCCATCGACGCCTACCTGGCCGGCCGTCCGGGTCCGGAGCTCACGCTGGGGGCATTGCCGGTCGGCCAGGCGAAGTTTTCGGGCGTCGACGACGCGGGCTACCTGGCGACCGCCGACGGCACCTCCCACGTGATCCAGACGATGCCCGAACTGGCCGGTGACGACGCGGCCCGGGATCTCGCACCGGTCGTCGCGGAGGTCCGTTCCGCCCGAGACGCGGCCGTCGAGGGGGCATCGGAGGGCATCGTGGCCTACGTGACGGGACTGCCCGCCCTGGCCGTGGACGAACTCGGCTACATCGAGCAGGGGCTCTACGTATCGAGCGTCGTGGCGGCCGCGGGCATCGTGCTCTTCTGCCTCGGATTCTTTCGATCCCTGCGAAAGTCGATCATTGCCCTGGTCCCCTTGGGCGTTGGCGTCGCGTGGACCCTAGGGGCGGTGTACCTCATCTATGGCCATCTGAATCTCATCACGTCGAGCTTCGTGGCCGTGCTGCTCGGTCTGGGTATCGACTTCGCGGTGCATCTGTTGTCGCGGATCAACGAGGCGGTGCGGGACGGTGCATCCCCCGAGGAGGCGGCGCGTACGGGGGTGGCCGTGACGGGGCCGGGGATCGCCGTGGGGGCGCTCGTGACGGCCATCGCATTCCTCACGACGGGCACCACCGAGTTTACGGCGTACGCCGAACTCGGCGTCATCACGGCCGTCGGGCTGCTCCTCATCTTCCTGGCGACCATCTTCGTGGTGCCTCCCCTCTACCTGTGGCTCGGGGCCGGGCAGAAGCGGGCGCCCGAGTTACCAGGGCTCGGTAAGGTGGCGAGCCTCGCCCGACGGTCGCCGCGTACGCTGGTCGTGATCGGCATCGCGGCCGGCATCGCGGGAGCGGTCGCCTTGCCGCGTATCGAGTTCAACTCGAACTACTTTCGCTTCCTCCCCGACGATGCAGAGAGCGCCCAGGGGCTTTCTGCCCTCGAGGGTGATCCGCTCATGTCGCCCATCACCGCGAATCTCGTGGCCGACGACTTTGCGCAGGCGCGCGCGCTGGCCGAGCGGGCGCGGGCCCTCGACGTGGTCGGCGGGGTGCAGTCGGCCACGGACTTCGTCCCGCCCATGGAGGAGGGGACCCTACAGGCCCTCGCGGCGGACCTCGCCGCGCTCGGGGGCCCGACGCCCGTGTCCTTCGGCCGAAGCGAGCCAGATGCCCTCGCCCGCGCCGTTCGGGACCTTGCGGACACGGCCGACGAGATGCGTTTTGCCCTCAAGCAGGCCGGGCGTGACGCGACGGGGGCGATCCGGTTGGTCGCAGCCCTGCGGGCCCTGGAGAAGACGGTGGCATCGGCGGGTCGGGACGTGGCCGTACGGGATCGACTTCGTGAGCTCGAGGACCGGGTAGGGGCCGTCGTCCGTCGGGCCCACGGGGCCCTCGCCGCCGTCGTGGAACACGGTGGCTACGGTCCGTACGTCGTGCCCGAGGCCTTTCGCTCGCGGTTCGTGTCCCGTGACGGCACGGCCTACGCCATCTACGTCACACCGAGGGGAGACATCTGGGATCCAGAGGTCGGTCGCGCGTTCGCCGAGGCCATGGAAGCCCTCGACGAGGATGCGGCCGGTCTTGGACTGAATCGCTACGTGCACGAGAAGATGATCGTCGAGGGATTTCGGCGAGCGGCGGGGATCGCCGCCATACTCATCTTCGTGACGCTCCTCGTGGATTTCCGCAGCTTCGCGGCTGCCGTCCTTGCGAGCCTGCCCACGGCACTCGGATGGGCATGGATGCTGGCGATCATGGCGCTCGTGGGCCTTCGCTTCGATCCGGCCAACATCGTGAGCCTCCCCCTGGTGCTGGGCATCGGGGTGGCCTACGGCGTCCACATGATGCACCGGGTACAGGCGGAGCGGCGTCGGGCGACCGGGCCGGCGCCGCTCGATCCCGTGGTGCGCGGTACGGGCGGCGCGGTGGTGATCGCCGCGGTCACGACGATGGTCGGGTTCGCCGCCCTGATGGTGGTCGACTACGGGGCGATGACCTCGTTCGGGTCGGTGATGGTCCTCGGGATCTCCGGCTGCCTCGTCGCCGCGCTCGTCGTCCTGCCGGCGATCCTCGTGTCCATGGGGCGCGTGAAGTGACGAAGCCCCTGCGCCCGGCGGGCGGCAGGGGCTTCGACGCTGCGCGGCGGATCCGTGGTGCCGTCGCCGTCAGTCCGGAGCCTTCACCTTGGAGGGACCGGACGGTGGCGAAGTGGGTTTCGGGCGCGACGTGATGTCCTTGGGGGCGGGCTTGGGATGCTCCGAGCCGGCGCGGTTCGTCACCGTATCCGGGTTCTTCGGATCGTCCGGGGTCGGGCGGGCCGAGAGCGTCGTACCCTTCGCCTGTCCTTGAGCCCCCTGGTCCCCCGTCGGCTGGCGTTCGGGCGGTGTCGCATCGCCTTCACCGCCGCCTTGCTCGGGCTGAGCGTCGCCGCCTTCGTCGTGGAGCTTCTTCTTCGTCGGGTCCTTCTTCTTCGTCGGCTTGGCCGGCTTTCCGGTCTTCGAGCCCGCGGGCCGCGACGAGGACTTGGAGCCGGCGCTGGCGTGGAAGGAGAAGGAGCAGGCCCCGCCGGACAGGCAGAGACCAAGGGACAGGAGGGCAGGCAGGAAGTGTTTCATGGCGCAGGTCCTTTGGGGGTCGTACCACGAGTTTCGACGGACGAGGAACGTGGGGATTCAGGCGCACCGACCGGCCGGCCGGTAAGGTGCGTGGCGAGCGCCGAAAATGCCGTGGGATCTCGCGGGGCTGCGGTCGCAGCGCTCGGGGCTTGAGAACATCGTTCGCTGTGGGCTAGAAACTAGCCAATCCGGGCTATCGCTGAAGGGCGTACGACCGATGACGAAGCACCGTAAGGACGAACAGCGCAAGGAACAGATCTGCCAGGCGGCCACCCGTTGTTTTCTGCGGCGAGGATTTACGGCGACACGCCTCCTCGACATCGCACGGGAAGCGGGCATGTCGAAGGGGGGCGTGTACTTCCACTTTCGGGCGAAAGAAGACCTCGTCGGGGAAATTCTCGCGCGTGATGCGCGGCGGTTTCGTGCCCGCGTGGAGGGCTATCTCGAAGCGGGGCTCGGCGCCGAGGACATCCTCGTCCACATCCTGCGCGAGCATTTGGTGGGGACGATGCCCGAAGGGGGCAGCGCGGCCCTGGCGATGATGCTCGTGTCCCTCGCCCCCCATTCGGAGGCCTGCCGCGCGGCGCTTGCCCATTACACGGCGGCGCTGCGCGACGTGTACACGATGGTCTGCGAGCGGGGCATCCGCGTCGGACGGTTTCGCGACGGGGATCCGGCAGAACACGCGGAGGTCGTGCTCGGCGTCGTCCACGGCGTGGCTGCTGCGGCGGTCGCCACCGGGCGTCCCGTGGACGGCGATGCCGCCATGAAGGTGGCGCGGCGGGTGGCGGCGCTCTTGCGCCGGGCCCCGGGGACGGCGCCTCGCGCGACGGCGGGCCCGGAGCCTGCCGACGTCTCCACCGTAGAGTTCGCCCGTTGAGCCCATCGGCCCGTCCGGGCGGTGCGCGGGCCTAGGGTGATGCGAAACGGGCGCCGACGGCACCGACTCGCCCCTCGATCCCGTGCCCGGGAGCGACCTGTCGGTAGTCGACGGCCGTGGCCGTCGAGCCCGGGGGCAGCAACTCGAGTAGGGTCGAAAGGACGCCGGCGCCGCTCGAGGGAGGGCGGGCGCGCCGGGCCGCACGAGCGAGGCGGTTCGGCGAGGCGGTTCGCAACGCCTCGAGCATGCGCTCGTCCGATCGGGCGGCCTGGTCGGCGGGCACGTCGACGCCGTAGGCTGGGCCCGTGTGGGAAAGGGCGCAGCTTCCCCACAGCAACGGACGCCGCCCCGCGCAGACCGATTCGAGCGCTGCGAGGAAGCGGTCCCGGGCAGCCTGGTCCTCGACGGCCGCGCGGGAGACCAGGACGAAGAGCGCAGGCGGCGGTGCGGAGCCGTAGACCCAGGCCAGGTACGTGGCCGCGATCTCGACGGTGTGGGCCCTGCGGTGGCGCAGCTCCTCCCGGCCGGCCTCGGGGACGCGCTCGAGCAACGCGTCGACGAGGGGCGAGACGGGCACCGTGCCGACGGCGGTGGCGTACGCCTTCGTGCAAACCGTGTACGGCACGTGTCCGGGCATCGGATCCGTCCCGAGGAACACGACGAGGTCCACGGCGTCGCGTTCCGGAAGGGCGCGTACCGTCGCGTCGAGCAGCGGTGCGACGGCGCTCGGGGGAAGGTCCGGAGTCACGACGGCGCAGGTGCTCGCCCCCGCCTCGATCCGAGGGGGAGGCTGCGACAGGATCCTGCCGAGGCTGCGGACGAGGTGCCCGACATCGGCGGGGAACACGGTGCCTGGCGCGACGGGGGCGCGCACCGGGGCCGCATCGAACTCCGCGATGGCCGCCGCCGCCCGGTCGCGAAAGGTCTCGTCGTCGAGCAGGCCGGCGGCCGAGAGATCCTCGACGAACGCGGCGAGATCCTCGGTGGAGATCGCGGGGCCGTCGGACATCAGGAGGGACTGGCGGATCTGCCGAACCGTACGGGTTCCGTCGAGGCGATCCAGGATCGGTTCGAAGACGGCATCGATGGCGACCTCGTCGGCGAAGCCGAGGGGATCGTAGAGCACGATGCGCGGGCCGTCCGCGTGGGGCTCGCGGATACGGTGCACTTTGCGAAGTCGAGGGCGGTCCATGACAATGGGCGGGTGATGCTCGTCGTCCCCTGGGTGCTCGCCGCAGCACCGGCAGAACCCCCGCGGATCGGGATCGTCGCGGTCGAGGGTAGGCAGCCGAGCGCCACGTCACAAGCAGCCGGGCGTCTCGCCGAGGCCTTGCGCGGCGTCGGCCGCGAAGTGATCGAGGACGCTTGGGCGGTAGCCCGCGCCACCGCGGGCTACGTCGTCTCGCCCGAGGAACGGGCCGCCCATGCGCGCCTGGTCGAGCACCTCGCGCGGGCCGAGGACGCGGTGCGCGCCGGTCGGAGTCAGGAGGCCCGCGCGCTACTCGAGGAGGTCGACGCCTTCGTCGCGGCGCACCCCGAGACCCCGGATGCATCCGTGTTGCGGGTCGAGGGGCTGTGGCTGCGCGCGTGGCTGGCGGCGTCGGCCGGCGCCGATGCCGAGGCCGAGGACCTCCTGCGCCGCGCCCGGGCCCTTGCGCCGTCCACGACGCCGTCCCTGCGCCGCTTTCCACCGGACGTGGTCGAAAAGGTCCGGCGGATCGTGCTCGAACCCTCGCGGTTGCCGAGTTGGCGGATCGCCGCCGATGCCGTCGTGGAGATCGACGGCCTGACGGGGTTCCGCGCCGTGCCGCCAGGGGTCCATCGCGTCGTGGTGCGCTGGCCGGGAAGGGCCAAGTTCGCGGCGTGGGTCGACCGGGATGCCCCCCTCGGGCCGAAGGTTCCCGAGGAGATCGTCGGGCCCCACGTGGTGCTCGACGCCGAGGCCTTCGGGACGGTCTGCCGTCTCGTGGGGCTCGACCACGTCGTGGCCGTACGCGCGACCGAAGGTGCAGCCGTCGTGCAGTCGTACGACTGCGGAGCGTCCCGCTTTCGCCGGCACTGGACGGGGGCGACCACCGAGATCCCTCGGGCCGTCGACGCCCTGGCCGGCCCGTTCGTCACAGGACCGGCCGGACCGCTGCAGGATGGGGCACTTTCTGGCGTGCTCCGTGCCTCGCCGCTCGGGGACCAAGGTGGCGGTGCGGTTCGTCGACGGGACGACGCGACGTACCGTCGGCGTCGCCGGATCGGATGGGCAGTGGCCGGGGCGCTCGGCGCGGTGGCCCTGATCGTCGGGCTCGCGGTGGGGCTTTCGGCGCGGCCGAGGGACCGCATCGGCGTGGATCCGGACGAGTTCCTGCGACCTAGGGCGACCGTCCTTGGACGGCCGACGGGGCGGCCGCTTACGACGCTCGGTCCGTGAAGCCGGCCGATGCGTCGGCCATGGGAGCGGTGGCGCGGGGAATCACCACCTCGAACACGGTCCAACCGTCGACGCGGCGAATCTCGACGGTGCCTCCGTGGTCTCGGACGATCTCCCGAACGACGGCAAGTCCGATGCCGGTCCCCTCGTCCATCGATTTCGAGGTGAAGAACGGCTCGAAGATGCGTTCGCGAAGGTGTTCCGGGACCCCTGGACCGTTGTCCTCGACCCGGAGGGCGACGGCGGCGTCCCGGACGTCGAACCTGACACGGACCATGGGATCGTCGCGGTCGCGAACGGCATCGATGGCATTCTTCAGCAGGTTGATGACGACCTGCATGATCTCGGGCGCACGCACCTCCACCAGGTCGTCCGATCGGTGTGGCGGAAGGACGCGCAGCGACACCCGGTGCTTGCGCGACAGGGGACCTACGAGCCGTGCCGCGTCCTCGACGAGTTCGGACAGGGCGTGGGACTCCTTGGGGTCCGCTTCGGTGGTGTCCCGCGAAAGCCGCCGTAGCCCGCGGAGCACCGAAGCCATGTGCCGCGTCGCCAGACGAAGATCGCCGAGGTCCTCGTCGGGGACGCCCGAACCATCGTGGTGAATGAGTGACAGGCTCACGTTCTCGACGACCTGCAGGTCGTTGCCGAGTTCGTGGGTGACGAAGGCGGCGAGGGTGGCCATGGAGCGTAGTCGCGATGCGTGGACCGCAGCCCGGCGGTGACGCTTGAGTTCGTCGTGGGCCTGCCGCAATCGTTCGGCGTTCTCCACGAAGATGTGGCCGAAGTAGGCGCAGAAACCGGCGTACATGCCGACGAATCCGATCTGGTTGAGGAACGGTCCGTCGTAGGCGCCCAAGACGAGCAAGAGGTCGTTCGTGAGTGTGGCGAAGTAGGCGGACGTACCCACGACGAGCGGCACGAGCGATGGCGTGGCCGCATCGCGGCGTGCCGTGACGAGGAGCGCGGCTCCGGCATAGAGGACCAGCAGGGACGCGACGAAGAAGACGTAGCCCACTGGCCCGGGAACGACGACGCGATGACGCAGGGTGCCGGGGAGGAACTCCACGTCGGCGACCACCCAATGTGTTCCCAGGAGGGCATCACTGGCAGCGGCCACCGTCAGGAGGAACATCACGGCGAGGACGGAGCCATGTACGCTGGCCGGCACGCTGCGCGGGCCTCTTCGCGGGACATGGGTCGTCAGGTACCACAACCCCCAGACGATTCCCGGCGTGGGGAGCAAGGATACGGCCGCCCAACGCACCGCACGGTCGGGGGCGGTCGTGGTGAGCATGCCGACGGTCCCCATCAGGTACGCGAACGCGAGGGCCCCGATGCCGACGAGAATGCCCCAGATCCGGAGCTTGCGCGTGGCCATTGCCATCGGGAGGGCGAGGAGGGCCAGGGCAAGGCTGGCCCCGGCCGCCACGGCGAAGGACACGACCCGCCACGGGCCTAGGGGATCGCTCGCGATGGGTTCCATCCTTCGTTGCGCACCATGGTGGCACGTATGTGCCGGCCGTGCGCGGCCGGCGGGCCGAAAACGGTCTCCACCGAAGCTCGCTGCCGTGTCGGACGGGAGCGAAAACGCGTCTGCCGGGCGATGTCGCCCGCCGAACACATGGCTTCAGGCCGTCTCTCGCTCCACGGCGACGGCAAGTCGCCACAGGCCGATGCACATGCCCACGGCGGCGATCCCCCGGGCCGCGACCGGCGGCGTGGGCGCACCCGCCACGGCCAGGTAGCCGGCCGCGGCCGCGGCCACGAGGGTGGCGAAGCCGAGACCCACTGCGGTCGCGGTGGCGGCGGGCTTGCGCGTCAGCACCTCGCGGAACGCCGCGAATGCGAGGCGTGGATGAAATCGTCCAGCGGTGGCGTCGGTCGCACGGACGCGCGTGACGTCCGAGGCGTGCAGGGAAAGGAGGTAGGCGAGGCCGAGGAGGGGGTACGCCACCGCCTTCGGGGCCGGACCGACCGCCAGGAAGACGAGGAGCAAGAACACGGCTCGCAGCACGAGGTGGTAGACGCCCTGGACGAGGACGGCGGGTAGGGCCCCGAAGACGGCCGCACCGAATCCCGCTCGTCCCCGGAGGCGCTCGACGATGCCGCCGGTGAGGGCGAACAATAGGACGGCCGGGACGACCGCTGCCGCCGCCGGCACCGTCGTGGCGGGGAGCACGACGCTCGGGTGGTCGGCCACCATTTCGACGACGTACGCCAGGAGGTGACCGTCATCGAGGGTGGCGAACGGTCCGAGGGCCAGCGCGGCGGATCTGCGTGCGAAGGCCCCCGCCGCCAGGGCCGGCAAGAGCCCGGCGGCGACGGCGAGGACGATCAGGGAGGGGGCGGCCAAGAGGCGTCGCAGGGCGTTCACGATGCCACCCCCACGGTCACGAGCAGGGCGATCCCCTCGGCCAAGGCACCGAGAAATGCGGGGACGGCATCGGTGTGCGAACCCGGCCGGCGGTAGCGTGTGTTGTCGAGCCGGTCCGGTTCGAGGAGGATCCGATGGGCCGGATCCACGGCGGCATAGCGCACCCGCTTGCCGGCGAACGTCAGGACGACCGACCGTTCCCGGCCGTCCCACCAGACCGTCTCGGCCGTGTCGTCCTCGAAGGCCACGAGGATCTCCACGGGCACGCGAAACTCGCCGGGGCGCGTCACGACCACGACGCTCTCGATCGCATCGTCGGGAAGGTCGTCGACCTTCTCGTCGAAGTCCTCCGGCAGCGGAGTCTCGACGAGGGTGCCGTCCTCGGATCGGTGGTAGCCGGCCGTCCCCAGGGCACGTCGCAGGCTCACCCGCCGCACCCGAAAGTCCGGAAATCCCGTGCCGTGGCGCATTTGATCGAAGAAGTCCGCCAGGTCCACCGTGGCCGGAGAGGTGTCGCCGTCACCCGCCGACTCGACGGGGGGGTGCGCCCCGAGCGTCTCGACGAAGGCGTGGACGAGGTCGTCCCCCGTCGGGTGCGCGAACCGGGCCCGGGCTGCGTAGGCGGCCATCGCCTTGCGAAAGGCGTCGTCCCCCACGAGTCGGCGTAGGGTCAGCATGGCCGCCGCCGTCTTGCTGTACGTCACGGCCGCGTAGTCTCCCACCTCGGCGGGAAAATGGGAGGCGGGGCGATCGATGGGGGAGACGGGGATGCCGCCGCGCCGCCCCAGGGAGAGTCGCGTGAACGCGTCGATGGGCAGGCGATGGCCGACGACGCGCACCACCCAGTCGTCCTCGGTGCCACGGCCATAGGCGTCCTCGTAGGCCAAGAGATCGGCCATGGTGTTCAGGCCTTCGTCCACCCAGGCCTGCTCGTGCTCGTTGGATGCGAACAGCCCCTGGAAGTACTGGTGTCCGAACTCGTGCACCGTCGTGAAGGTGCCCGCCACGCGCTCGTCGAAGAGGTGGCGCCGCACGAAGGCCGGTAGGTCGAGTCGATTGCTCGTGGTGTAGAGCGTCGGATACTCCATGCCGCCGGCCCCGCCCGCCCCCTTGGGCGGGTGCACGATGGTGATCGTCGACCACGGGTAGGGGCCGTAGCGATCCTCGAAGCTGCGCAGGGCGAGGATCTGCGCCTCGAGGTGAGCCGGAGCGTCGTCGAGCCGATCCTCGGGCAACAGTTGCCGAATGCGGATGCCCTCGTAGGTGCCTTCGTGTTCGGCGAAGTCGGCGTAGGCCGTCCAGGCGAAGTCGTGCACCATCTTCGCCCGCTGGACGATGCGCTTGCGCGAACCGTCGGTCGTCTCGGACACCCGGACGCCGCTGGCCCCGACGACCATCTCGGCCGGTACGTCCAACGTGACCTCGTAGTCGCCGAAGTCGGCGTAGAACTCGTCGTTCAAGGTGAACACGTGGGCCTTCCAGCCGCCGGCCTCCTCGAGCACCCCGATCTTCGGAAACCACTGCGCGACCATGAAGAAGTCGTCGGCGTAGCCGGTCCGTGCGAACACCCGCGGCAGCTTGGTCTCGAAGGTGTAGCGCAGTTCCACCGTCCGGCCGGGCCCCACCGGTTCGGGCAGCGTGACCGTCATGAGGGTCGGATCCGCCGGATCCTCGGCGTACGGAACGTCCTCGAGCGTATCCCCCACGGCGCGCTGCATGCTCCAGACGTCCACGTACCCCCAGTCGAGCTCCTTGCCCGGGGTGATCCCGCGGTGGCTGCCCCCGGACGAGCGCATCCACGCCGTGTCCTCGGCGCGAAAGGCGTTCATGTAGAGGTGAAAGGGCAGAACCGACACGGTGCGGCCCGTGGGATTCGTCCAACGCAACGTGGCGCCGGCGACGACCGTCTTGGATTCGGGATCGAGCCGGGCTTCGATCCAGTAGTCGGCGTTGCCGCGCTCGAAGGGCACTTCGCCGCGAGCGTCCGAGGGCCGCAGGGGATCGGGTTCGGTCGGCGGCGGGGACTTGGCCCGCGACGCGTTCGTCCACGGAAACACGAGGGCGCACGCCGCGGCAGCCGAAAGCAGGACGCGGGGGGTCGACATCACCCGCTCCGGGTACCACCATGGGCCCCCACCGTGCAACGCCGAAATCTCGACGAGGCCGGTTCGATGGCCCTCGCCCGCGCCCTCGGCGGCGTCCTGGCGGGGGGTGAAGTCGTCTTCCTGTTCGGGCCCCTCGGCGCGGGGAAGACGACGTTCGTGCGCGCCCTCGCCCCCGCCTTGGGCCTCGACGCCCCGGAGCGGGTGTGCTCCCCGACCTTCACCGTGTGCATGGTGCATCCGGGCAGGATCCCCCTCGTGCACGTCGACCTCTATCGGCTCGGCGAGGCCGGCCCGGCGGGTGCGGCCTCGGCGGCCTTCGAGGCCCTCGACCTCGATGCGCTGCTCGAGGACCTGACGGTCCCCGCCGTCCTCGTGGTGGAATGGCCGGAGCACCACCCGGACCCTCCCGAGGATCGCCTGGAGATCCGGCTCGCCTACGGCGATGCGGACGGCCGGGACCTGGCGGCGCGCGCCACCGGGCCTACGGCCGCGGCGCGCCTCGCTGCGTGGGAGAAGGCCGTAGGATCATGATCCCTCGGCGTCCTCGGCGGGCACCTCCTCGATGTCCCAGCGCTCGAAGACGGGCGGTCGTCCGTCGAGTTCGGTGAGGAACCGGCTCGGCCGTAGGAGACGGTGGGGACCGTCGCGGCCCTCCTCGAGGGTGGGGAAGCACAGGTAGAGTTCGTCCGCCGCCCGGGTCGCCGCCACGTAGAACAACCGTCGCTCCTCCTCGAGGGCCTCGGGCGTGCGCAGGGCGGGGCGTCCCGGGAAGCGGCCGTCGACGAGCCACAGGACGAAGACCACCCGCCACTCGAGTCCCTTGGCCTGGTGGATCGAGCTGAGCACCAGCTTGTCGTCGGGATCGTGCGCGGCCGTCGGGACCTCCGCGCCGATCCCCTGCACGAGGGCGACGCGGGCGAGAAACTCGGACGCCGAGCCCACGTCCGACGCGTAGGCGGCCAGGTGCTCGAGATCCTCGGTGCGTTGTTCGGCATTGGTGAAGGCCGTGCGCGCGTAGTCGGCGTAGTGCTCCGCGACGACCGTGCGGATGGCCTCGCCGGGATCGCGGCGCTCGGGGGCGCAGAGCCTTCGCCACAACTCGGCGAGGCCGGCGAGGGAGCTTCTCGCCGGTTCCCGAAGACGCTTTGCCTCGTCTGCGAGCAACCGGGCTGCGTCCTCGGGCGCCTCCACCGCGGCGAGCTTCTCGCCGAGCCGGCTGGCCGTGCGCGCACCGACGCCGGGCCAAAGGCGCAGCACGCGGGTCCACGAAAGGGTGTCGGACGGGTTCTCCCGGGCCCGCAGGTACGCCACCACGTCCTTGACGTGGGCTTGCTCGAAGAAGCGCGCTCCGCTGCGCACGAAGAAGGGGATCTGGCGGCGCCCGAGTTCCACCTGCAGTTCGAGACCGTGGCTGTGGTTGCGGTAGAGCACGGCCATCTCGCGCAAGGGGATCTGCTGGTCCTGGTGGAGTTCGAGCACCCGCTGGGCGACGAACTCGGCCTGCTGGTGGACGTCCCGCAGGGGCAGGACGGCCGGGACCATGCCGGGGCCGCGCACCGCCACGAGGTCCTTGCGGTGCTGCCGGACGTTGCAACGCAGGCTGCGATTGGCCAGGGCGAGGATCTGGGGCGTGGATCGATAGTTCGTGGTCAGGGTCAGGACGGTGGCGCCCGGATGGCGCCGCGTAAACCCCTCGATCATGGAGAAGTCCGCCCCCCGAAACCCGTAGATGGATTGGGCGTCGTCCCCCACGCACGTCAGGCTGCCACAGCCTCGCGCCATTTCGTCGCAGATCGTACCTTGCAGCGTGTTGACGTCCTGGTACTCGTCCACCAGGACGTGGTCGACGCTCGCCCGAAGGGCGGCCCCCGCGTCCGCGAAGGCGCGGTCGGCCAGAAGGCGGTGCCACAGGCACAGGAGGTCGTCGAAGTCGCACACGCCCAACTCGCGCTTCTTGCGTTCGTAGCGCGCGAGGATGTCCCGCACCAGGTCCACGTCGGCGGCCAGTTGGGGCATCCGCATCGCCACGATCTCGGCAAGGTCCCGCATGGTGCCCCTCGCGAGGCTCGAAAGCTCCAAGATGGCGCGCGGCGTCGGCAGGCGCCGCTTGGACAGCTCGGCCGTACCCAGTTCGGCCACGGCCGCGCCGAGGATCGTAGTGGCGTCCTCCCGATCCAGGATCCCGAAGGTGGGGGACAGGCCCAGTCGTTCGGCGTGGGCGCGGACGATCCGGTGTCCCACGTGGTGGAAGGTGCCCGCGGGACAACGGGCCATGTTGGCACCGGCGAGGGCCTCGACCCGGCGCAACATCTCGGCCGCCGCCCGATTCGTGAAGGTGCACAACATGATGCGTTCGGGGGGCGTTCCCGATGCGACCAGGCGGGCCACCCGGTAGGTGAGGGCGCGCGTCTTGCCCGTGCCGGCCCCCGCGAGGACGAGGAGCCGGCCAGGGGGCGCCTCCACCACGGCGCGTTGCTCCGGGTTCAGGTCGCGCGAAAGATCGAGGCCCGTGCCCCGCGGTCGTTCGGTCTTGAGGCGGTAGGTGGGCACGGCGTCAACGGTCGGCCTCGAGGAAGCGATGCACGACCTCCTCCATGTACACCCGGTCCTCGATCTTGCGCGGCATGTGGCGCTCGGCGGGGAAGAGGAGGTCGTCGAAGGGGATCTTGGCGTCGACCAGCCGCTGCATCAGGCGGGCGGTGTGCCGAAAGTGCACGTTCTCGTCGAGCAGGCCGTGGACCAGGAGGAGCCGTCCGCGGATCTCGGCCGCGTGTTCGAGCACCGAACTCGACCGGTAGCCCTCGACGTTCTCGTCGGGCAGCCCCATGTAGCGTTCGGTGTAGTGGGTGTCGTAGCCGTCCCAGCTCGTCACCGGAGCGCCCGCCACCGCCGTGCCGAAGACCTCGGGCGCCTTGGCGAGCGCCATGGCCGACATGTAGCCGCCGTAGCTCCAGCCGTAGATCGCCACGCGGTCCCCATCCACGAGCCCCTGGGCGCGGAGGTGTTCGACGCCCCGCACCTGGTCGCGGACCTCGAGGTCGCCCATGTTCCAGCGAATGGCCCCTTCGAACGCAAGGCCCCGGCGCGCCGAGCCCCGGTTGTCGAGCACCAGGACGGCGAAGCCCCGGGCCCGCAGGCGCTGGGCCCGAAGGTCCGCCGTCAGATCCCAGGCATTGCGCACCCGCTGTACGTGGGGGCCGCCGTAGACGCTGACCACCGTGGGGTAGGGGGGCGGTCCGGCCGGACGGTAGTACGCGGCGTAGAGTACCGTGCCGTCCTCTGCCGGGATCTCGAGCATCTCCGGCGCAGCGAGGGCGAACCGCTCGATGCGGGGATCCTCTGCCGCATGCAGCGTCGCGCGCACGGTGCCGTCTTCGAGGCTGCGCAGCACCGTCACGGGCGGTCGGTCGACCGCGTGATGGGTGTCCACGAACGACGTCAAACCGTGTCGATCCACCACGACCGCGTGGACCCCGGGCTCGGGGGTCAGCCGGCGTAGCGCGCCCCCGCCGAGGGGGACGGCGTAGAGGTGGCGTTCGCGGGGATCCTCCCGGTTGCCCGTCACGTACGCGATCCCCTTCGTCTCGTCCACGGCGGCGAGCCCGTCGACCACCCACGCGCCCTCGGTCAGTCGGCGGACGAGACGGCCGTCGCGGTCCCGCAGGTAGAGGTGCATGAAGCCGTCGCGTTCCGACCCCCACAGGAAGTGGCCGGCATACGGGCCCTTCTCCACGGCATGGAAGATCCGATGGAGGTTCACCCACACGTCGCTCGTCTCCTGCCACAGCCGCCGCGCGCGTCCCGTGGCGGGATCGAGTTCGAGCACGTCGAGGCGCTGCTGCCTGCGATCTTGGACCTGAGCCAGCAGCTTGCCGTCGGGCAGGAACCGGACCCGCGCGAGGTAGGTGTCCTGGGTGCCGTCCGGCCGCGTCTCGATCCCCTCCATCCGCAGGTCCATGGGCACCGCGCGGCCTCCGGTCGCCGGCACGACGAACAGGCGTACCCGGGCGTTCGGCCCGCCCGCGAAGGGGTAGCGGTGGACCTCCTCCTCGGGACGGTCGGCGGCAAAATGGGGGATCCGAAACTCGGGGATCGGGCGCTCGTCCACCTCGGCGAACGCCAGCATCGACCCGTCGTCGGACCACCAGAATCCGTGGTGGCGGCCCATCTCCTCCTGGGCCACGTACTCGGCGAGGCCGTACGTCACGCCGCGGGCCTCGGCGTCGCCGGGCGAGACGCGCCGCGCCGGCCCCTCGAAGGTGTCGGCCACGTAGAGTTCCCCACGGCGCACGAAGGCGAGGCGCCGGCCGTCCGGCGAAAGGCGCGGATCGACGATGGCGCCCTCGCGGGCGTCGAAGCGCAGCTCGAGGGGGCCGCCGTCCCGCGCCACGTACACGGCCCCGGCCAAGGGCACCACGAGCACGCGGGCCCGTTCGGCGAAGGCGTAGCGGGTGATCCCGTGCCCCCGCTCCCGCATGCGTTCCCGCCGGAGCTTCTCCTCGGGAGGCAGATCCTCCTCGTCCACGTCCACCGGCGGCGGCGCCACCTCCTCGGCCCGGCCCTGCTCGGGGTCGAACCGGAACATGCGGCGCGAAAGGCCGCCGTCCGGGTCGTAGAGATAGGTCACGGCGGAGGTATCGGGCTCGAAGGCGAGGCCTACGGGGATTGCGAATCCGGGGCGGGGATGGGCGACGACCTCTTCGAAGGGGATCATGTCCTCGTCTTCCATGGGGGCCTTGGCCGCGGTGTCGGCGGTGCCGCCGGTGCCCGCCGGCGCGCTCGCCGGCGTCTTGGAGCAGGCGAGGACGGCGGCGCAGGCGAGCAGGGCGGCGCGGCGCATGGCGGCAACGATACCCGACGGGAGTTGAACGACCACCGCCCCTCGGGCATGGTCGCGCCATGACGGACGAAGCGAGCCTCGAGAGGTCCCTGTGCGAAGGTGCCCGCTGGGAGGACACGCTCGCCGCGTGTGAGGCGCTCCTCGACAAGGAGGTCCAGGCCACGTCGGGCGTTTCGGGCATGGCGGTGCGGTCGGGGTACAAGGTCGTGCGCGCCCTGCGGCCGGGGATCGTCCGCGAACTGCTCACCATGCTCGTACCCGAGTTCTGCCGGGCGCTCGAACCCATGTACGCCGAGGCTCGGTCCCGCGGGGGCGACGTACCCGCCGCGTTCGAGGCGATCCTGCGCGAGCGACCGGACGCCGTGGCCGAGGCCCTGCTCTCGGTCACCGATGCCCGAGCCGAGCGGGCGAAGAACAAGGTCTTGCGCAAGACCTACGCGCGCCTGCGCGGTGGGGCCAAGCAGCACGTGATGGCCGCCGTCCCGAACCTGGCGCGGACCCTCCGCGATCTACTCGCGATCCCGGACGACGCCTGACGGCCGGCGGCCCTCGTCGGCGGGTTCGGCGGGCCTGCTACCCTTGACCCGAAGGTGGCGTTTCCTCGCATCGCCGCGCTCGTCGGGATCGCCGTGGCGCTCGGCTGCGCTGGCCGGGGCCTGTGGACCGATCTCGGCAGCGTCGCCGAGGGCCGGCCGACCCGCGGCCGGCTCCGCAATCCCGCCGCGATCCCCACCCGGGCACCGGGGCTCGTGGTCCCCGACAAGTGGCGTGCGCGCGGCTATCGCTACGGGACCGACGAGTTGGTGGCGGCCGTACGCCGCGCCGCCGCCGCCGTCCGGCGCGCCCACCCGGGGGCGGTCCTCGGTGTCGCCGATCTCAGTCCACCCCACGGCAGCGCCGCCCCGTACCATCGCAGCCACCAGGGCGGGCGCGACGTGGACCTGTTGTTCTACGTGGTCGACGCCCGCGGCCGCCCCCGACCGCCGCCCGCCGACATGGTGCGCTTCGGAGGGGACGGCCGGCCGCGGGACGAAGGCGCAGGTCCGCTCCGATTCGACGACGCCCGCAACTGGGCCCTCGTCGAAGCCCTGCTCACCGACCCGTCGATCCGGGTGCAGTGGATCTTCGTCTCCCGGCCCTTGGCCGACCGACTGCTCGACCACGGGCGTCGCATCGGTCGGCCGGCGTGGATCGTCGCCCTGGCGCGGGCCGTCTTGCACCAACCCCGGGGCAGCCCCCCCCACGACGACCACTTCCACCTGCGGATCTACTGCCCTCGATCCGACCGCGCCCTCGGCTGCGAGGATGCCGGCCCCGTCTGGCGCCACGAGAAGAAGCGCTACAAGTACGCCGGGCCCGAACGCTACGATCCCGTGGCCTGGCGGGCGGCCTTCGTGCTCGCGCGCCTGCCGTGACGGCCGGTCGCCCAGCGGGTCAGCCGTAGTGTACGTCGAGGACCCGCCGCTCGAGGTCGAGGAACGCCCGGGTCCAAGGGGGGCTCGGAGGTTTCGCCTCGCCCGGCCGCGATCCCGTGGCCGGCCCTTGCGCTGGCTGCGCAGGCCTACGGTGCGGCGGTGGGGTCGGCGCGGCCGATCGGGCGGGTGCGACGGGTTCGTCGACGGTGTGCGTCGGCATGGGGCGATCCTGCAGGGGTGAGGTGTCGGCCCGATGTCGAGGCTGCCCCGAAACGAACACGATTGAGCGACGATTGGGCCTCGCAAGCCATGGCGAAGGGGCCCTCCGGCGGGCGCGAAGGTGGATCTCCGTCCGTCGCCGTCGCCGCCGTCGAGGCCGATCGCGTAAGGTGGCGTGCTTGACACGACGGACCCTGCGTTCGACTGTACCCGCCGTGGCTGCGCGGCTCGGCAACTACGAGCTGATCCGGAAGATCGGCTCCGGCGGCATGGCCGAGGTCTGGATGGGGCGTAGGGCCACGGAGACGGGGGCCACCAAGGCGGTCGCGATCAAGCTGATGGCCCGGCGGTTCGCGGACCAGCCGGCTTACGAGCGCATGTTCGCCGCCGAGGCTCGCCTGTCCATGCTGCTCAACCACTCGAACATCGTGCAGGTGTTCGACGTGGGGCGGGTGGACGAAACGGCGTTTCTCGTCATGGAATGGGTCGATGGGCTCAATCTGGCCCAGATCCTCGCCTTCTATCGGAAGCGCGGCGAGCGGCTTCCCGTACAGGTGGCCGGCTACGTCGTCGGCGAGGTGCTTCGCGCCCTCGACTACGCCCACACCCTCGTCCACGAGGGCGAGCCGTTGCGCATCGTGCACCGGGACGTGTCGCCCCAGAACGTCCTCGTCAGCCTCTCCGGGGAGGTCAAGCTCACCGACTTCGGGGTGGCGCGGCTCGCCATGGACGAGACGTCCGGCGTCCACGTCAAGGGCAAGCTGCGCTACATGCCCCGGGAGCAACTCGCCGGGCAGAGCCAGCATCCCGGGGTCGACCTCTACGCCGTCGGCGCGATCCTGCACGAGATGCTCTCGGGCGAGAAGTTTCGGGCGGGGGCCAACACCGAACTCGAACTGGCGGCCATGGCGGCCTCGACGGAGATCCCGGCCCTTCCCCACGCCGACGTGCCCTGGGAACTCGAAGAGTTGCGCGTGGCACTGCTGCAGCCCGATCCCCGTCATCGAGTGCAGTCGGCCGCCGAGGCCCTGCGGATGCTCGAGCGTTGGCCGGACTACCGCAACGTGGCGGCGTCCCTCGCGGGGATCTGCCGGCGGATCATGGGGGTGGCCGCACCACGGTCGGGCTTGTTCGACGTGCGGGATCTCCCACCGGCGTCGACCGGCGCCCAGGTGGACGGGCCCGCGACCGCCGGGACCACGGCCGCGCCCACCCGGGCCGCCGCGCCGGAGGACGACGACGCCGAGACCGAGCGTCGACGTCCGGTCTCGCCGGTGGTCGTGGCGGCCGGGCTCGTGCTCGCCGTCGGCCTGGTCGGGGCGGTCGGTTACGTCGTCTCGTCACGATGGCTCGCCGAGGTCGAGACCGCCGCCGCCGCCCCGTCGCCGCCGGATGCCGCGCGTGGGGCGGCCGTGGCAGCCCAAGGCGCGGCCTTGGGAACCGACCGGTCCCCGGTCCCCGGCCCGGCGGGCGCCACGCCGTCATCGGGACGGCCGCCCGGCGACGACGCGACCGGGGCGGGCGGTGCACTCGGGCCGGAAGCCGCGCCCTCGGCGCCCGGTGCCTCCGGCGGCGCGGCGGCCCCTGCGAAGGCCGCTGGCGGAGACGATATACGTCCCGTATCGGATCGATCGAAGTCGGCGGTGCCGAAGGACGCTGCCGAGGCGGCGCCGGCGGCCGAAAACGGCGCCAAGCCCACGGGGCCGGCGGCCCGCAAGGCGCCACCGCCCAAGGTCGAGGTGCGCCTCGGCCTCGGCGGCGGCGTGCGCCTGGCCTACGTGCGCATCGATCGGCGCAAGGTCTACGTACTCGAGCCGTTCGCCGACGTGCGTCTGCCCGCCGGTTCCCACCGCATCGAGTATCGGTTCACCAAGGACGAACCGTGGCGTTCGGGCGGTCGCATTCGGCTCGAGGCCGGTCGGCGCTACAAGCTACGCGTGACCCGCTCGGGCCCGCAGCTCGAGCGGCGCTGACCGGCGCAGGCCGTTCGGTCGGCCTGTTCCGCGGGGGCGGTCGGCCGACGCGGCGCGGAGGAGATCGCTTCCGGCCCGATCCGTGCCGTCTTGCTCCGATGTTCAGGTGGGCGGACGTGGGTACCCGGTGAGGGGCTGGGCACGCCGACCCCGCCGACACCGGCGCGAATCGGGCGCTAGACCGCGTCGCGCCCGCGAAAGCGTGGGTCTACGGTGCCCGAGCGCCACAACTGAAAATCCGTAGCCTGAACGGAGATCCAGATATAGATTCTCCTCATTTTTCTCTTGCAATCGCGCATGTGTTTTCTGGATTCTACTCAGTAGATTCCACTGAACGATCAAGCGAACCGCTCCGCTCTCCGAAGCACGCCGCCTCGAACGACTCCATGCCGCACCTGCTCACCGAAGCCCAGCTCCGAAAGGTGGAAGCCGAACATCCCGACGGCCTGTCCTCCGCGGAGTTGGTGGCCGTGTTCGCCGAGCACGAGATCCCCTTTTCGGAGGCGACGCTGCGCAAGTACGTCCAACTTGGTCTTGTTCCGCGGTCGCGTCGTGTGGGCCGCAAGGGCAAGCACCGGGGATCCCGCGGAATCTATCCGGTTCGTGCCGTACGGCGCATCAACACCATCAAGCGTCTGATGGCCGAGCAGTACACCATCGAGGAGATCAAAGAGCGCTTCTTCGCGTTCAAGGATCACATCGAGACGGTGGACGAGGCCCTCGGACAGTTGTTGTCCCGGTTCGAGGAACGCATCGCCGAGGAGCCGTCGCCGGAGGTTCGGCGCCGCCTCGAACGCGAACTCGAATCCGTGCGTGGCCACGCGCGAGAACTCCTCGCCTCGGCGACGCGCCTCGAAAAGCTCCTCTTGTCGGCCGGTCGCCGTCCCCGACCCCGGGGCGGCGGGGCGGCCAGTCCCACCGAACTGCTCTGACGCCAACCACCGGATACCTCCTCCTTCCTTTGCCTGGCCTTCCTTCCGTTCGTCACCCGCAATCGTCACCCCATCGGCCGCACTTCGGAGCCTCCATGCCCAGCCCCACCGCCACCACCGAGACGCCCACCATGACCGACCCCAAGCCCATCGTTCGCCCCGCACGCCCGCGGACCATCGCCGTCAAACGCCTGACCAAGGAGGAGTCGCGCATCGGCGCGTTGCTCTACCCGGAACGGACCTACTGGCGGCCGAAGACGCGGGGTGACTGCGCCAACGTGGCGCGACCCTGCCCGTACGTGAGCTGCAAGTACCACCTCTACATGGACGTCCACCCGACCAAGGGCAGCATCAAGATCAACTTCCCCGACAAGGAGGTCTGGGAACTCGAGCACAGCTGCGCCCTCGACGTCGCCGACACCGGCGGGATCACCCTCGAGGAGGTGGGCGAGATCCTGAACCTTACCCGCGAGCGTATTCGCCAACTCGAGGCCGAGGGGCTGCGCAAGCTCGAGGCGGCCGGCGGTTCCGAACTGGTGGAGTACCTCGTCTCCCAGCCGCGCGTGGGCGGGGGCCTGTAGCGTTCGCAGGTCGCGGCGCCCCGGGCCGGCGGCGGGCCGTTTCGGGGACGGGCGGCCGCTTGGGACCCGTCGTGCGCGGGCGCCGGTCCCTGCTTGACCCTGCCGCGGGTGGGGGTGTAGCAGGCGGCCGTGCCCGACGACGTCGTCCCCATCCGCCGTGCCCTCGTAAGCGTCAGCGACAAGTCGAACCTCGAAGCCCTGGCCGCCTCGCTTTCGGCCTGGGGGACCGAGGTGCTGTCGACCGGGGGCACCTTCGAGGCCCTGGCGTCCTTCGGCTGCCGCGTGCGGCAGGTCTCCGAGGTCACCGGGTTTCCCGAGATTCTGGGTGGTCGCGTCAAGACGCTCCACCCGAAGATCCATGGGGGGATCCTGGCCCGGGCCACGGCCGAGCACATGGCCGAGATCGAGCGGCACGGCATCGCGCCCATCGATCTGGTGGTCGTGAACCTCTACCCCTTCCAGCGGACCGTGGCGCGGCCGGACGTCACCTTCGAGGAGGCCATGGAGAACGTGGACATCGGGGGCCCCACCATGGTGCGGGCCGCCGCCAAGACCTGGGAGCGGGTGACCGTCGTCGTCGATCCCGAAGACTACGCCAGGCTCGACGAACTCGTCGCCGCCTGCGGCGGCGTCCCGGCGAAGGCACGGCGGGACTTTGCGCGCAAGGCCTTCGCCCACACGGCGGCCTACGATGCCGCCATCGCCAACTGGCTCGAGGCCCAGGCCACCGACGACGACGACGTGCCGGCGCGGATCTTCCTCGCCGGTGCATCCTCCCGCCCCTTGCGCTACGGCGAGAACCCCCACCAGAAGGCACGCTTCGTACCTGTCGATCTGGGGGATCCGGCAGGCCTTGCCGATGCCCGCATCGTCCAGGGTAAACCCCTGAGCTACAACAACCTGATGGACGCAGGGGCGGCGCTCGAACTTGCGCGGGACCTGCGTCCCCTTGGCGTCGGGGCCGCGGTCTTCAAGCACGTCTCGCCCTGCGGCGTGGCGGTCGGAGGCGAGGACGCCCAGCTCGCCGACGTGTTCCGTCGGGCCCGGGAGGCGGACGCCGAGAGCGCCTTCGGCGGGATCGTGGCCCTGACCCATGCAGTGGACCGGGCCACGGCCGAAGCCATCGTCGAGTCCTTCCTCGAGGTGGTCGTGGCACCTTCGGTCGCCGACGACGCGCGCGAGGTTCTCGCCGCAAAGAAGAACCTGCGCGTGCTCGAGGTGCCGCGTATGCACGATGTCGCGCCGCAGCCGCCCCTTCGGGTCCGCACGGTCCCCGGCGGGCTGCTCGTCCAGCGCGAGGACCGGATCGGGGTGCGCCCCCGGGATGGTCGGGTGGTCACGAAGACGGCCCCGTCCGAAGATGCCGCACGCGACCTCGAACTGGCGTGGGTCGTCGTCGAGCACGTACGCTCGAACGCCATCGTCCTGGTCCGCGACGGCGTCACCGTGGGGATCGGGGGCGGCCAGACCTCGCGCGTGGAGGCGTCGCGACAGGCGGTGCGACGGGCCGGAGAGCGGGCGCGGGGCGCGGTCCTGGCGTCCGATGCGTTCTTCCCGTTCCGCGACGGCGTGGACGCCGCGGCCGCGGCGGGCGTCGTGGCCATCGTCCAACCCGGCGGATCGCGGCGGGACGCCGAAGTGGTCGAGGCCGCCGACGAACACGGGATCGCCATGATCTTCACGGGAGAACGCCATTTTCGACACTGAACCGTGGCGCCCACGGTGGCGGCACGCACGACGGGAGCGACCATGCCGGTTCCGAAGATCCTGATCCTCGGTGGTGGTGGGCGCGAGCACGCCATCGCCCATCGACTCCATACGGACGGCGCAGAGGTCACCTGCGCGCCGGGCAACGACGGCATCGCCGAAGACGTTCGGTGCGTGCCCGTCGATGCGACCGACGTCTCCGCCGTGGTCGCCCTCGCCCGCGACGGTGGCTTCGATGCGGTCGTCGTGGGGCCCGAGGCCCCCTTGGTGGCGGGGGTGGCCGATGCCCTCGCCGAGGCCGGCGTGCCCTGTCTCGGTCCGAGCGCCGCGGCCGCTCGCCTCGAGGGCAGCAAGGCGTTCGCCAAGGCGTTCATGGAGCGCCACGAGATCCCCACGGCTCGTGCCGTCACGGTGTCCAGCGTCGCCGACCTGCCGGGCGCCCTGCGATCCTTCGATGCGCCGCCGGTGGTCAAGGCCGACGGCCTGGCCGCGGGCAAGGGCGTCGTGGTGGCGGAGTCCTTCGAGGAGGCCGAAGCCGCCGCGCGTGCGTGCCTCGAAGGCGGAGCGTTCGGCCGGGCCGGCGAGCGCGTGCTCCTCGAAGAGCGCCTTTCGGGCGAGGAGGCCAGCTACTTCGTCCTGTGCGACGGGACCCGTTTCGTCGGGTTTGCGCCCGCACAGGACCACAAGCGGTTGCTCGACGGGGACCGCGGCCCCAACACCGGCGGCATGGGGGCCGTGGTGCCCGCCCCGGTGGTGGACGACGACGTTCGTCGGCGCATCGAGGAGCGCATCGTCGAGCCGACCCTCGCCGGTGCCCGCGAGGAGGGATTCCCCTACGTGGGGGTGCTCTTCGTCGGGCTCATGATCGATCCCCACGGCGATCCGTACGTCGTCGAGTTCAACGTGCGTTTCGGCGACCCGGAGGCCCAGCCGTTGCTCTTCGGGCTCGACGTGCCGCTGCTGCCCCACGTGCTGGCAGCCGTGCGCGGTGCGTTGCGCCCGGGGACCCTGCCCGGTCGTCCGGCCGCCACGGTGGTGGTCGCCGCCGAGGGGTATCCGACGTCCCCGCGCAAGGGCGATCCCATCGAAGGGCTCGAGGCCGCCGCGGCCGTGCCGGGGGTCAAGGTGTTCCACGCCGGCACGCGAAAGATGGAGGGCGGGTTCGTGACGGCCGGGGGGCGCGTCCTCGGTGTGTGTGCCCGGGGCGACGACCTTCCCGAAGCCCTCGCGACCGCCTACCGCGCCGTCGACTGCATCCGCATCCCGGGTATGCAGGTCCGGCGTGACATCGGCGCCCGCGCCCTCGCGCGTCTGCGCGGGCCCGGTCACGACGTCACGTGAAAGCAAGGAGCGCCGCTCGCGCGTCTGCCGAAGACGGCGGCTTTGGGGTACCTTCGGGCGCCATGCCACGGATCTTGCCCTTCCGAGGACTCCGCTACGACCTGCCGCGAGCCGGTCGCGCCGAGGACCTGCTCGCGCCGCCCTACGACGTCGTCGACGAGGCAGGACGTCGGGCCATCGCGGCCCGCTCCCCCAACAACTGCATTCGCGTGATCCTGCCGGAGGGGGAGGGGGCCGCGAAGTACGCCCGCGGGGCCGCCGAGTTTCGCCGGCTCGTGGACGAGGCCCTGGTCCGCGACACCGAACCTTCGATCTACGTCTATCATCAGACGTTCGACGTGGACGGGCGCACGTACACCCGAAAGGGCTTCGTCTGCCTGATGGAGTTGTCCCCCTTCGGGGAGGGGAAGGTCCTGCCCCATGAGCGGACCCTCGCCGGTCCGCGCGCCGATCGCCTCGAACTGATGCGCGCGGCCGACGCCCATCTCGAACTGGTCTTCGGCCTCTTCCCCGATCCGCAGCGCGCCTGGGAGCAGGCCGTCGGCGATCTCGGGCAACCGGTGCTCGACGCCGAGCTCGACGGCGTTCGTCACGTGCTCTACCGGGTCGCCGACCCGGCGGCCATCTCCGCGCTGGCCGAGGTGCTCGAACCGAAGAAGGTCTACATCGCGGACGGGCACCACCGGTATACGACCATGGTGGAGTATGCCAAGGAGCTGCGGGCCCGGGGGCGCCCCGGCGCGGACTTCGGCATGATCTACCTGTCGAACCTCGACGATCCGGGGCTCGTGGTCCTGCCCACGCATCGGCTCGTCCACGACGTACCGTCGTTCGACGCCGAGGCCCTCGTCGACCGCCTGCGCGCCCATTTCGACGTGGAACAGGTGGCGTTGCCCGCATCGGTGGGGCAGTTGCGCGAGCGGCTGGCCGAGGCCGGGCGGCAGGGCACGGCCTTCGCCCTGTCGGTGCCCGGTTCGGGCACGGCGTGGGTGCTTTCGACCCGTGCCGACTTCGATCCGGCGAAGACTCGGCTTGCCGCGTTGCCCGAAGCCCTACGCCACCTCGACGTGGTCCTCTTGCACGAGCTCGTGCTCGAAGAGGGGCTCGGGATCACGAAGGACGCCCAGGAGCGCAAGCTCAACATCTACTACGAGAAGTCCAGCGAACGGGCCCTCGAGGAGGCACGTGTGCCGGGCACCCACCACACCGGCGTGCAACTCGTCTGCTTCATGAACGCGACACCCGTCGGCGACGTGGTGGCGGTGTGCGACAGCGGCGAGGTCATGCCCCAGAAGAGCACGTTCTTCCATCCGAAGATCCCCACGGGGCTGGTCTTCCACGATTTGTCGCCGGAGTCGTAGGCGCCGTGACCTTCGAACGCTTCGGCCCGGTCCTTCCGCGGGGGGCCTTCGATCTCCTCCCCGAGGCGGCCGCCGTGCGGGCGCGCCTGCGACGGACGCTGCTCGACGTGTTCGAGCGCTTCGGGTACCAGCGCGTCGAGCCGGCTCGACTCGAGTACCGGGACGTGGCGGAACGCGGACTTCCCGACAGCCTGCGCGACCGGACGGTGCGGTTCATCGAGCCGGACTCGGGGGAGGTGGCGATCCTGCCGGCCGACGTGACCCCCCAGGTCGCGCGCATGGTCGGCATGCGCCTCGGCGGCGATCTGCCGGAGGGTGGGGTGTTCCGCTATGCCTACGCCGCCGATCTCGTACGCAGGCCCCGTCGCCCCGGGGATCGGGCCGAGTTCCACCAGGTCGGGCTCGAGTTGCTCGGCGACGCCGATCCCGCTGCCGATGCGGAGGTCCTCGAGGCCTGTGCTGCGGCGCTTTCGGACGCCGGCCTTGCGGACTTCGTGGTCGATCTGTCCCACTCCGCGATCCCTCGGGCGCTGCTCGACGCGGCCGACCGTTTCGACATGGGGCGCGACGAGCTGCGCCGTCCGATCGCGCGTAAGGATGCCGCGGGCCTGTCTGCTTGCATGGCGGCCGGCGGCGCACCCGAAGCCCTGGTGACGGCCGCGGCCCGTATGTGTCGGGCCTTCGGCCCGCCCGCCGAGGCCCTTGCGGCCCTGCGCGAGGTGCGGGTCCCGGAGCTTTCGGAGGCCATCTCCGCGTTCGAGACCGTGGTCGAGGCGACGCGGCGGCTGGCACCGCAGGTGTACGCCCGGCTGCGCGTCGACCCCCTCGAGATCCGGGGGTTCGACTACTATACGGGGATGCGGTTTCGTGTGTGGGCGAAGGGCGTGCGGGTGCCGGTGGCCGGAGGGGGGCGCTACGACGATCTCGTCGGCCGCTTCGGACCGGAGTGCGCGGCCGTGGGGGGGGCCGTCGACCTCGAGGCCCTGCACGGGGCGCTGCCGGCGTCGGTGCAAGGGCGGGACGATGGGATGCGGCGGATCCTCGTGGGCGTGCCCCTCGGCGCGGACCGGGGCGAAGCCGTGGATCGCGCCCGGCGCCTGCGCGACGAGGGGGCGTGTGCCTTCGTGGTCCCGGCGGAGGACGAAGCCGCGGCGCGCGCGCTGGCCGGCCGCCTCGGTGCGGACCGCGTGGTATGGTGCGCGCCCGCAAACGCCATGCGAAACGCCGATTCGACCCATTCGTCGTCCCCTGGAGCGTCCTCGTGAGCACCCTCGTCGTCACAGGTGCCCAATGGGGGGACGAGGGCAAGGGCAAGGTGGTCGACGTCCTGGCCGCCGAAGCCGACATGGTCGTGCGCTTCGCCGGGGGCAACAACGCCGGACACACCCTGGTCCTCGACGACACCAAGCTCGTCACCCATCTCGTGCCGTCGGGATGCCGCTATCCCGGAACGGGCTGCCTCCTCGCGGCGGGGATGGTCATCGATCCGTTCGTGCTGCGCGAGGAGGTCGAGACCCTCCGCAGCCACGGGCTCTTGCAGGGGGACGAACTCAAGGTGGCCTACGACGCCCACGTGGTCATGCCGTACCACCGGGAACTCGACGGGTTGCGGGAGGAGGCGCGGGCACGGGGCCGGTTCCCCGTGGGAACGACGCGTCGCGGGATCGGGCCCGCCTACGAGTCCAAGGTCGGTCGGCGGGGCGTTCGGATCCGGGATCTCTTCGACCGCGACGCCCTCTTGGCGCGCATGGAGGCCGACCTTGCGGTGGTCGAGCCGGAGCGACGGGCACTCGGTGCCTCCGCGGCGGTGGACGCCGCGGCCCTGGCCGACGAGGTCGCCCGGGCCTCGGCCTGGCTCGAACCGTACGCGTGCGACGTGGGCGAGCTGGTGGACGACGCGGTGAAGGCCGGACGCAACGTGCTCTTCGAGGGGGCGCAAGGGGCCCTGTTGGACGTGGACTTCGGCACCTACCCGTTCGTGACGTCCTCCAACACCACGGCCGGCGGCGTGTGTACCGGGGTGGGCATCGGGCCGGGGGCCATCGGGGAGGTGTGGGGGATCACGAAGGCCTACACCACCCGCGTCGGGCGGGGACCGTTCCCGACCCGGGCGGAGCCGGACGCCGAAGCACGGATCCGGGAGGCCGGGGGAGAGTACGGCGCCACCACGGGCCGGCCGCGGGACTGCGGCTGGCTCGATCTGCCGGCGCTTCGCTACGCCGCCCGGATCAACGGCTACACGGGGCTTTGCGTGACCAAGATCGACGTCCTGGCCCGGATCCCGGCGCCGAAGGTCTGCGTCGCGTACGAAGACGGCGCTCGGCCCGGGACGGTGCCGTTTTCGCAGGTCCGCCCGGTGTTGGCGGATCTCGAGGGTTGGGACGCGCCGGACCTGGCCGACCGCGTGGCGGCCGCGCGGAGCATCGAATCGTTGCCCGCTCCGGTCCGCGCCTACCTCGATCGCATCGAGGAGGCCGTGGCGGTGCCCGTGGTCCTGGTATCGACGGGAGCCGACCGCGCGCAGACCTTTCGCCTGCGTGACCCGTTCGTCGAAGGACGGTGAGGGGGCACCCCGCAACACGCCGCCGCGCCGCGCTCGCGCTGTTGTCCTAGGAAGCCCACCCCCGTATACTTGCGCCCCCAAGGCCCCATCAAGCCGCAAAGCGACTCCATCGCCGCCTACCGAGGACAGCCGTCTCATGAAAATCGAGTGCGACAAGTGCCACGCCAAGTACTCCATCGCCGACGAGAAGGTCCGCGGCAAGACCTTCAAGATCCGGTGCAAGAAGTGCAAGAACATGATCATCGTGCGCGGCAAGACGGCCGAGGCCGGGGCTTCGGCGGCCGAGGCGCCCGCCGAGGCTGCGGCCGAGCCGGGCTGGCACCTGGCCATCGACGGTGAGACGGTCGGGCCGATCTCGGCGGACGAGGTGCGCGCCCGCTATCGGGCGGGGGAGATCGACAAGGAGACGGCCGTGTGGTGCGAGGGCTTCGAGAACTGGGTGGCCCTCGGCGAGGTCGAGGTCTTCGCCGATCTTCCGGACCAGGCGCCCGCGGCGAGTGCGGCCGCCGATCCCTTCGCGGCCGCGGCCGAGGAACAGAGTGCGTTCGCAGCGGCCGAGACGCCCGGCGCGGCTTCCGCCGGCGGGGGCGGCGTGAACTTCGATGCCGCGGCCGAAGAGCCGGAGCCTGCGCCCCAATCGCCCCGCGTGACGAAGCTGACGGGGCAACGCAACGAGAACAGCGTGCTCTTCTCCCTCGATAGCCTGCAGGCCATGGCGACCGGTGGCGGCGGCGGTGCCGCTGGTGCCGCTGGTGCCGGTGCGGCGGGTGGGGCCCGTCGTGGCGGCGGGGCCACCTTGGCGACGTCGGCCCCGTCGAGCGAAGGTTCGGGGCTCATCGACATCCGCGCCCTCGGGGCGATGGTGGGCGGCGGAGAG
>RFGU01000112.1 GCA_003696955.1 Deltaproteobacteria bacterium
ATCTCGTCGGCGATCACGAGGATGCCGAGGTCTCGGGCCACCTCGGTGATGCGGCGGAAGAAGCCGCTGCCCGGCATGTTCATGCGTCCGGCGCACTGCACGGCGGGCTCCACGACGAGGGCCGCCAGTTCGTCGCGGTGCTCGTGCAGCAGGTCGATGGCCCGGCGGGTTGCCGCGTCGTCGGCCCCGAGATCCGTGGCCAGATCCTCGTGTCGGTGGCTTTCGTGGGAGGGGACGGGCAGGTAGAGCGCCGGGCGGCACAGGGGGTCGAAGGGCTCCCGGAAGGTGGTCTCCCCGCAGGCGGAAAGTGCCCCGAGGGTCTCCCCGTGGTAGCCGCGCTCGAGGGCGGCGAAGCGGGAGCGTCGCGGGTTGCCGGACTGAAGATGGTATTGGAAGGCCATCTTCATGGCGACCTCGATGGCCGCCGACCCACAATCGGCGTAGAAGACGCGCCCGAAGCCGGGGCCTGCGAGGTCGAGCAGCCGCCGGGCGAGATCCACCGCGGGACCGTGGGTGAAGCCGGCGAACATGACGTGATCGAGGACCGCCACCTGGTCCTGCACCGCCCGCACGATGCGTGGGTGGCAATGGCCGTGCAGGGCGGTCCACCACGAAGAGATGGCGTCGAGGATCGCCCGGCCGTCCACGTCGAACAGGTAGGCACCTGCGGCGCGCACGATGGGCCGCGGGGGGAGCACGTCGGCGTCGGCGAAGTGGGTCGCCGGGTGCCAAAGGATCTCTCCGTCGAGGTCGAACGGATGCACCATGGCGCGCACCTTACCAGCGCGCGCACCGTGGGCCATGCCGTGGCCGATCAGCGTCGCCGTGCGTTCCCCGACCGTGTCTCCTCCGCCGGTTCCCGTGCACGCACGTGCACGCGGACGGGGAAGTCCGCGCCCAGGTGCCGGCGCAGGCGCTGCACCAAGGGAAGGTTCGGGTCGGCCGCACGCCACCGTTCGAGCACCGTGCGACGCAGGGCGTCGGCACGCTCGCCGTCACCGAGGCGGTCGTCCACCCGCGCCTCGAGCAGACGGATCCAGGGGTCGGTCGGCGAGACCGCGGCTAGGGCCTCGACGAGGCGGCGTGCATGGGTCAAGTCGGAACGCTCCGGGGCATGGCCACACAACGCGTGCGCCACCTCCACCTGGGCGAGATAGGTCTCGAAGGGAGGGGCGGCGTGCACCAAAAGGGGCATGCGATCGTCGTAGCTCGGTCGGCACTCCCCCCGGTCGAGGTCCTCTTGGCGTCGGAGGAGGGTCGCATCGTGGGGCGAGAGGTATCGGGCGAGGTTGCTGCCTGCGTCCAGGCGCCAAAGACCGCGTACGAGCCCCGGGGGCAGGTCGCGGCAGCGCTCTGGAACCTCCTCGATCTCGTAGCGAAAGGCGTAGCCGCACCACATGGACTTGAGTCGTGTGCGGTGGATGTCGGGCGCCTCGGCGATGGCCTTCCAGGCCTGGTGGAGCCGTCCCTCCTCGAGCATGCGGCGAATGGACGGATCCGGCACCAACTCGCCCAGTCGTTCGGCCAACTCCCGTGCGAGGGCCTCCTGTCCCGTCAGCTGGGCGAACCACGCCTGCTGGGCGGACACCCGGGGATCGTTCGGATGATCCACGGCCGCCGCCGCCAGGGCCGTTCGAGCACGGTCGAGTTCGCCGCGCGCGATGAAGAGGTCCACCCGTGCGAGGTCCCAAAGGCTCGGTGTGATCCAGTCTCCGCGCCACTCGGGCGGCGTATCGAGGCGCCGGAGCACCCGTTCGGATGCGGCGAAGACCCGCCGCCGGGTGGCTTCGCCGGCACCTTCGAGCCGTTCGACGAGGGACCACCGTACCGCCAGTGGAAGGTACGCCTCGGGGGCGGCGCCCGGTTCCTCGTCGACGAGGGCGAGGATCGATGGTGCGAGGGCGAAGCGGTGCTCGCACGCCGCCGTTGCGAGGCTGCGATGGAAGTGGTCGCCGGCCGCGGGGGGCGGACCGGCGCAGGCGCGCGTTCGCCCGGCTTCGTCGCCCGCGTCGAAGTGGACGAGCGCGCGGAGGAATCGGGGGCCCGCGGCACCCGGCGAGGCGGCTTCGGCACGGTCGAGATGTCGCAGGGCCGCCTCGTAATCGCCCGCATCGAAGGCGCGGGTCGCCGCCGTGAAATCGGCATAGGCCGTCTCGTTCGTCAGACCAGCGGCACGGTAGGCCGGGGTCCGAAGGGCGTAGACGGCCACGGCGGCCGCGAGACCCGCGACCGTGGCACCGGCGATCCACTGTCGCCGGGTCCTGGCCCTCAACGGCGAGATCATGCGGGCGGCCGCCAGGGCCGAGGGGGGCCGGCGTTCGGGATCCTTGGCCATGCATCGTTTGACGAGCACGGCCAAGGTCCACGGCGTGTCCTTGCGTAGGCTGCGAACCGGCGCCGGGGTGTCGTTTCGCAACTTCTCGAGAAAGGCGGCCGGAGATGGGGCGTCGTACGGCAGTACGCCGGTCAGCATTTGATAGAGCATGACGCCGAACGCATAGATATCGGACTGGACGGATGCGGGCGCCCCGTCCCACAGCTCGGGCGCCATGTACGCCGGGCTACCGAAGATCGTGCCCGCTTCCGTCCGCACGAGGGAGTCCACCCGCACGCCCATGCGTCGCCCCGTGACGTCCTCACTGTCGTCGATCCCGGCGACGCCGAAGTCCATGACGATGGCTCCGCGGTGGGTCAGCATCACGTTGGAGGGCTTGAGGTCGCGGTGGATGACGCCGGCGGCATGGGCGGCCGCCATGGCGTTGAGTACGTCCCAACCGATCTCGCGGATCTCCCGGATCGTCAGGCGGGCATGGGGGTCGCTCTTGCCCTCCCGGATGATTTGGTCGAGCTGCTGGCCCGTCAGGTACTCCATCGTGAAGTAGGGGAGGCCACCTGCTTCACCCGTGTCGTGGATGCGCACGACGTTGGGATGGGTGACGCTCTGGGCGAGGGCCACCTCGCGATGAAACCTGCGCACGACCTCGGGCTTGCGGGCCAGGTCCTCGCGAAGGGCCTTGATGGCGACCTTCTTGCGCAGCAGCCGGTCGAAGGCCAGGTAGACGATCCCCATGGCCCCCGCACCGAGGCGCCGCTCGATCACGTAGCGGCCCGAGATCACGCCCCCGGGGGTCCACGGAGCAGACGCGCCATCCTGCACATCCGCCGAAACCCGTTCGGCCGACGGCCGGTCGGCGTTCGGGAGCGGATTGCGCGGTCCGTCCGGCCGTGTCTCGTCGAGGCTGCCCACCGCCCGACAAGGATAGCGGACGGGGTCGCCTCAGGCCGAATCATCGGCATTCGAGGGCGGCGCGGGGCGCCACAGGGTCGACCCCGCGAAGAAGACGACACCGATCCCGAGCAGCAGGAGCATGCTGCCCACGGTCAACAGGAGTGGATCCTCCATACGCAGGAGGTTCGTGACCATGGCCGAGAGGGTGGAGGCCAGCATCACCACGGCGGGGATGGCGACCGGCCAGGTCGGGCGCCCGCGGGCCCGCAGGTAGACCGTGACCACCAAGAGCGTGAGCCCCGCGAGGAGTTGGTTCGTGGTGCCGAAGAGCTGCCACAGGGCCAGGCCGGCCGGGCGCCGGACCGTCTGCCCGCCGACCGTCACGTCCACCTCGTAGAAGGCGAACACGCCGATGATGCCGCAGGCCAGGGCGCTCGCCACGTAACGATTGCCGGCGGCCCGCAGCCCGAAGGAAGCGCCGATTTCCTCGATGTTGAACCGCAAAAGGCGCGTCGCGGAGTCGAGTGTGGTCAGGGCGAAGGAGACGACGACCATGGCGACGAGGGCCGCGGCGGCGTCGTGGGGGATGCCCAAGGAGCCGAGAAACGTGGTCGTGCCCTGGATGAACGCATCGATCTTACGCGGCAATGCCTGGACGCGGCTCCAGTCGGCGTAGGCGTCGTGCCAGGTCTCCGGCGAGGCGACGCCCGCCGTGCAGGCCATCGTGGCCAACAGGCCCAGGAGGCTCTCGCCGATCATCGCGCCGTAGCCGACCGGCCGGGCGTGGGTCTCCTTCGCCATCTGCTTGGCGGTCGTCCCGGAGGCGACCAGACCGTGGAAGCCGCTGGCGGCACCGCAGGCCACGACGATGAGCATGAAGGGCAGCAGGGGCGGGGCGCCCGGCGGATCGAGGCGCAGCGCGGGCGCTGCAAAGCGGTGGTCGCCAAGTAAGAGTCCAACATAGGCCAACCCAAGGCCGAGGTACAACAGGAGGGCGTTCAGGAAGTCCCGGGGCTGGAGCAGGGCCCACACGGGCAGCACCGACGCCGCGAACGCGTAGCCCAAGAGCGCCCACGTCCACGCCGAAGCATCGGGCCAGGCGGCGGGCGGCAGTCCGAAGGTGGGCAGTCGGTTGCCGATGTGGATGAGGACGAGTTCGATGGCGAACCCCACGAGCCCGACCGCAATCAGACGATGGGGGTGACGGCGAAGGTACAGGCCGGCGGCGAAGGAGACGACGACCAGGCCCGCCGAAGGCAGCACCGCCTGGGGATAGCCGGCGTGGCCGGGGGCGAGTTCCACCGAGAAGAGTCGCGCGAGCACGTAGACGAACACCCCCATGGCCAGGGCGACGCCGAAAAAGATGACCAGGTGCATGAGGGTGCGCGCCTTGGGGCCGAGCACGGCGCCGGCGACCTCGCCCACCGAAAGGCCCCGCGTGCGCAAGGAGACGACCATGGCCGCCATGTCGTGGACGCAACCGACGAAGATGGCTCCGAGGACCACCCAGCACAGGGCGGGCGCCCATCCCCAGATGACCGCCACCGCCGGACCCAACATGGGGGCCAGTCCCGTGATGGAGGCGAAGTGGTGCGAGAAGAGCAGCGATGGTGCCGTCGGTACGTAGTCGATCCCGTCCTCGAGGGTCTGGGCCGGGGTGGCGCGCGAAGGATCGAGCCGGAAGATGCGGTCGGCCAGGTACCGGGCGTACCAGCGGTACGCAAGAGCATAGGCCGCAAACGCGAGCAAGGTGGCCGCCAGGGGCGTCACGGCTGAAAGGCTGCCAAAGACGGCGGCCATCGCCAACGTGGGCGTGCTGGCCCGATCACGGTCGGGCTGCGCCTCGGGCCGGGGGGCGCTATGATCGCGCTCATGAGGATGCATCCGTCGCTCGCCGCCGTGTGCGCGGCGCTTCCCCTCGTGGCCGGGTGCCCGATCTACGTGGTCGTGGAGGCGGAGGAGGACGATCCGTGTGCCGACGTGACCTGTGGCGCGTACGCCGTGTGCGTGGAAGGGATCTGCGAGTGTGAGACGGGGCACGTGCCCGACGAGACTTCGCCCGAGGATTGCGTCGCCGTGCAGAAGGTCCTCGTCGAGGATGGATGCGACGACGGCCGAGACATCGCCTTCCGCCTGTGGTCGGCGGACCGAAGCTGGGTCTGGCCGGGCGGGACGGACGTCTACTGGACGGTCGGCTATGGTCTCGTCACGGTGGCGGAGATCGCGTGTCCCGACGGTCTGACCGTGTGCTTCGGCGGTGCGTCCGACGGGACGCAGTGGGGTGTCGGGCTCGATGGGGACCTGCCGTGCGACGCCTGCTGTTTCGACTGCTTCGCAGGCACCGTGGACCTCGGCGTGATGGTGTGTGGAGGCGGCGGCGTCGCACCCACGCCCGTGGCGCATGCCACGAATGGGTCGATCGTGGCGCTCGATTCGGCCACGGCGCCCGAATTCGTCGCCGGACCGCGCCAAGCGGGCGACGTGGGACTCGACACGGACCGCGGGCGGTGGCATGTTGCCGACGGTTACGAAGCGCGGGTGACCGCGTACCCAGCCAAGCCATGACCGAGATCGCTCAACTGTTCGAATCGGCCTTGCGCAGCAATCGGACCCAGATGCTGCGCAGTGTGGCCATCGAGACCCTTTCGCGGATGCCCCGGGACGCGACCTTGCGTGAGTTGCTCGAAAGCGAGGCGGGGCCGGCGATTCGCGAATTGACCCTTGCCGAGTTCCGGGAGGTCCTCGGCGAGCTTCCCGGCATTCGCCGAAGGCTCCACCGAACCGTGCCCGCGGCCACCCGGCGACGTCGCGTCGTCGCTGCGGAGTCGGCGCAGCCGACGTCCGGCCCCTCGAGCGACGAAGAACGCATCTACCGCGAGATCTTGGATGCGCTGGTGGATGGGCCGCTGACCATCGGCCAACTCGCCAAACGGATGGGGCGGACCTCCGACGAGATCCGGGGCTACGTCAAGTGGATGCGGAAGATGGGCAAGGTCGAGTCCGAGGGCCGGGCCCGCGCGACGCGCTACTTCCTCCCGAAGGGGCAGTAGAGCCCACGCGAGCGGGGCATGGTCGACGACGATCTTCGAGCCGACGTCGATCGCCTTCGCCACGACCTTGGCAAGTACGTGGCGTGGTTGTCGTCGAATCTCCCGCCGTCGTCGTTCGGTCCGCCGCCTTCGAAGGAGGCCGTGTCGGCCCTGCGCAGAGACCTCCTGGCCACACGCCGGGACGCCGCCGGGCGCCCTCGGGCGGCGTGGGAGGTCTTCGACGACTGGGTTGCCGCGCGGGGTGGGTTGCCCCCGCGGCCCGAGCTCGAGAAGGTCGCGGCTGCGGTCGACGACCTTCGCGCCGCCGCAAAGGCCCTCCGCAGCGGCGACGACCGCGCGATCGCTGGCCACCTTGCTGCGATCTTGGCGGCCCAGCGCACGATTCGGGCCGAATTGCGCGCCCTGTCGCGATCCCTCGCCGGTGGGGCACACTAGCCCCATGTCGTCGATCCTCATCGTCGACGACGAGGACAAGTACCTCGAGCTCTGTCGTCGGTTCCTGCCGGAGCACGACTATCTGCCGCCGGCGCGGAACTTCCGAGAGGTCGAGCACGTTCTCGACCGCGCGCGGGACGCCGTCGACCTGGTGCTGCTCGACGTCCGCTTCGATCTGCCGGAGGACGAGCTGCTGCCCGAGGACAAGGCGCCGTTGTTCGCGTCGGCGCCGCGCGAGCAGGTGATCGAACGCCTGCGCCGTAGCCAGGGCCTGCTCATCCTCGACCGCTTGCGGGCGCGGCATCCGGATCTGCCGGTCATCGTACTTACGTCCCAGCAGGATCTGCCCATCGAGGCGGATGCGGAGCGTCTGCGCGCCGAGGACTATACCTACCTGCTCGACGACGAGTACCTCGACGCCCGCTCGTTGCGGTTGCAGATCGACGGCATCCTCGCGCGGGGACGGCAAGGCGTCTCGGATGCGGAAGATGCCTTCTACTGGGGAGACACGGCCGCGATGCAAGCGCTTCGTCGCCGGCTCGAGATCCTCGCCCGAGGCAGGTTGCCCATCATCCTTCAGGGCGAGACGGGGACGGGCAAGAGCCTGCTCGCACGCTCGTTCGTCCATCGCCACTCCCACCGCGCCGGCCCCTTCGTCACCGTGGACCTGTCGACGATCCCGACGGATCTGATGGCTGCCCACCTCTTCGGGGTCGTGCGGGGCGCATACACCGGCGCCACGGAGACCCGGCCGGGCGTGCTCGACCGAGCCGACGGCGGCGTCCTCTTCCTCGACGAGATCGGCAATCTCGGCCTCGAGGTGCAAAAACAGCTCCTCCTGGTGCTGCAGGAGGGAAAGTTCCGTCCGGTGGGTTCGGTGGAGGAACACTCCGTCGACGTCAAGCTGGTGGTGGCGACGAATCGCAATCTCGCCGACCTGGTGGCGACGGGAGCCTTTCGGGAGGATCTCTACATGCGCCTCAACCCGGCCACGGCGGTCACGTTGCCGAGCCTGCGGGCCCGTGGTGACGACTTCCACGCCCTCTTGCGCGTGTTCCTGCGGCGCGTGCTGTCGGATACCTACAATCGGGATCTCCTCGAGCAGTACGTGCGCCGCTACGATCTCGACGTGGATCTGGCCGACCCGGCCGTCACCATCGCCATCGGCCGGAGCATCCCGCCCGCGCGCCGCGACACGCTCACGTTCCTGTTCCATCGACAGAGCTTCGACGAACTGTTGCGGTTTACGTGGCCGGGGAACTTTCGACAGTTCGAGATGTTCCTGTCGAACCTCGTCACGCTCACCTTGGTGGACCTGGTGGAAGACAGTGGCGATCCGTCGCCCACCGTCGCCGGTGGACGCCCGAGGACCGACGTGGTGCCGGTCCAGCCCCGGGTCGTCCGCGAGCTGTTGCGGCCCATGAAGGGGGTGGGGACCGGGGGGCGTGAGGCCGGTACGGAGGCCGGGCATACGGCGGCCGACGAGGTGATCGTGCGGATCGTGCCCGGCCGCACGCTCCACGACGTTGCGGCCAGCGTCGAACGGCAGTATCTCGAAGCGCTGTACATGCGCCATGGTGGCCGTCTCGGCGAGGTGGCGCAGGCTCTGCTTGCCGACCCGAATGCCAGTCGTAAGGTGCAGCTAAGGATGAACCAGCTCGGTATGCGGCTGCGCGAACTCAAACGGCGATTGCCGGGAGGGCAAGACGCATGATCGCATCCCGGTTGGCATGGCTCGTGCTTTGGGCGGCGGCGCCGTCGCCTCCGCCGATCGGGGCGCAGGGCCGGAGCGAGCCGCCGGCGCCGGCCGACACTGCGGCCCCGGCGACGCAGGACGAGCGTCGCGCCCCCGAGCGGGGCACCGGTACGCCCCGTCCGGGGACCGCGTTTCCCGATCCCTTTTCGCCGCCCACCGGCTCGCCGAGCTACGAGGCCCTTTCGGACGAAGAGCGGCGTGTTCTGGAGATGGAGCGGTTTGCAGCCTACATGGACGAGGGCCGTCGAGCGCTCAAGGAGCGCCGTTACGACGCGGCCGAGGACGCGTTCTCCCGGGCCCTCGGGGTGGTGCCCGGGGATCCGGAGGCCCTCGCGGGACGCGCCCACGCCCGCAAGGCGCGTACCCCCTCGAAGCGATGCCCACGGCGCGCCATCGCCGACCTGCTCATGCTGCAGACGTACGATCCGAGGGGGCGATGGTTGGCCGAGCGGGGGACGGCGTATCGGTGGATGCAGGTGTGCGACGGGGTGTTCGACGACGATCGCCTCGCCCTCGCCGAGGAGCTGGCCGAGGCGCCCCCGGACGATCCGGGGCGCCCCGCCGACGTGCGATGGGACGTGGCCCGCATGCTCCTTGCGCGCGCCGAGAAGGCCAAGGGCGGCAAGGCTCGGGCGGCCCTTCGGCGGCGCGCCCTCGATCAGCTCACGCTCTACCGCAAGGAGACCGCGGCGCGCAGCGAGTCCATGGCGCCCGATGCCCTGCGGACCCTCGCCGAGTTGCACCACGATTTCGGCGCCATCGACGACGCCCTCGAGGCCTATCGCGCCTATGCCGCCACGCAGCGCGGGGCGGCACGGGACGAGGCCGAACGCATCGTCGCGCGCCTCGAGGACGAGAAGACGCTTCTCGAGTGGGAGGAGATCTACGGTGGGCGCCCCACGGCCGAGGGCAAGGCCGCCTTCGAGGCCGGCATGGACGCGCTCGAGGCCGGCGATCTGCGCCGCGCCGAGGTGGCGTTCGACCAGGCCATCGCGCTGTCCGAGTGGTACCCGCGGGCCTGGTACATGCGCGGGCTCGTCCGTGCCCGGCTCGGCAAGTACGCCCGCGCCGCCGAGGATCTCGAACGTGCCACGCGGCTCGATCGGACCTTCTTCGAGGCCTACCTCAAGCTCGGGCTGCTCTACAAGGAGGAGTTCGGTGGTACGAGGGACGACGAGGCCCGCAATGCCCTCGAGGCGGCGCTGCGCCTGCGGCCGGATCTCCATCCGATCCACTTGCTGCTCGGCGAGCTCTACGCCCGTGTGGACCGGGACGTGGCACGCGGGCACCTGCAGGCCTACCTCCAGCACGCGCCCCCGGACGATCCGGACGCCGCGCGGGCGCGCCAGATCCTCGACGAACTCGACCGCGATCCCCGTCGCGATGCCGCCGTCTGGGTCAGCCCGCCGCCCGAGGAGTCCTTGCGATTCCTCGATCCCACGTTGCAGCGCCTCATCAACGAGGCCTACCTCAAGGTGCAGCAGGGCAACTGGGACCGGGCCGAGGCCATCTTGCAGGAGGCGCGGAAGCGTTTTCCCCGCGAGCCCGTGGTGCTCAACCAGCTCGCCCAGGTGATGTACGCCCGCGAACGCAAGGACGAAGCCCGGGACTTCTGGCAGGCGAGCCTCGCCATCGATCCGGACCAGGTGCTCGTACACGAACAGCTCGGCTTCTTGTTGCGCGAGGAGGACCCGCAGGGGGCGTTCGAACACTTGCAGGCCGCCGCCGACCTGGGCTCGTTACGCGCCCGTTTCGCCCTTGCCCGCACCCTGTGGGAGGAGAACGAGTGGCTCGAAGCCAAGGCGGCCCTCGATGCGTACTTCGCCCACGCGGACAAGTACGATCTGTACTGGCGTCAGGCCGAGGCCCTGCGCGAGCGGATTCGCCGTGCGACCATCTACGCCGGATCCACGGGGGTCGCCGTGTTCGCCGTCGTGGTCGGTGTTCCCGCCGTACGCTTGTATCGACGATACCGCGGGGTTTCGTTGCGCCGCTTCCTCGACCGGCACCCCAAGAGCTTCCCGGAGGTGGCCCGAGTGCTCAGCCTGATTCGGCACGAGATCCTCAAGCACAACACGGCGTTCCTCGCCGACGTGGGACGATCCATCGCCGCGTCCGATCCTGCGGCGGCCGATCGGGCGCGGGTGCTGGTGCGCCGCCTCTTCGGGGGCGGAAAGGACGGAGCGGGGGGCGCCGGGATCCACGGTCGTTTCCTCGGATACGTCGAGGAACTGCGCAAGGTCGCGCGTTCCTACGGCGAGCGACTCAATCTTCGGCGCAAGGACCCCATCTTCCGGTCCATGCTCGATGCCTTCGAACGGCTCGCCGAGGCCGCCGACGAGTTGCGTCGCGTGGACACGCTTCGGCCGTCCCGCCGCCAGGAACTGGCCGCCTTGCTCGAGGAGGCGGGCGACGTGTTGGGCCGCCGTGCGTTCGAGCGGCTCTCCGAGCTCATTCGGAGCATGTCCACGGTGATGGTGGACGCGGCGTTCGTTCGGCGCGTGTTCGACCAGGTGCGCAACGAGGATGCCTTTCGCGGGATCGACGTGGCACCCCTGGAGATCCGCGGCGAGGGGGCACCGGTGCGCATCTTCGCCACGGACCTCGAGGACATCCTCGTCAACGTGTTGCGCAACTCCCTCGACGCCAGCTTGCGCTACTGCGCGCCGCCGGTGGAGCTGGCCGTGGAGCTGTGCACGGAGGTCGACGACATCACGGGGCACACGTCCTTGGCGATTCGCATCAAGGACCGATCGCCGGAGCGGTTGTCCAACGAGATGCTCCGGGGACGGTACGTCGAGCGCGGCATGGGCATCACGGTGGACCTGCTGTCGCGCTACGACGGCTCCATCGCGGTGGAGGACGAACCGGGATGGGCCAAGGCGGTCGTACTTCGCTTCTTCGTCCTCGAGGAGACGATGGGCGGTGAACCTGCCGCCGAGGCTGCGAGGAGGATGGCGTCGTGACCGGTGTGGTGCGGGTTCTCGTCGTGGAGGACGGCGACGAGTATCTGACGAACCTTACGACCTTCGTCGCCGACGGGTTCAGCTACGCCCAGGCCAAGAGCGGACGGTCCGCCTGCGAGATGTTGGCCCGGGAGCGGTTCGACCTCGTCTACCTCGACATGCGCTTCGACAGGACGGCCTACGAGGACCTGTTGGGGGATCTCGTGGCCCTCACCGCGCGCTTCAACGGGGACATCGGGCGCGCGCGGCGGTTCCAGCAGGACAACCAAGGGTTGTTCATCCTGCGGGCCCTGCGGGCCGCGGGATTTACGGGGCCCGTGGTGCTCAGCTACGACTTTTCCCTCGAAGAGCGCAGGTTCGCCGCGTTGCGTGCCCAGGATCCGAGTCTGTTCTACTGCCCCGACTACGCCGACGCCGGGACGATTCGCACGACGATCCTCGATGCCGTGGCCTTTGCATCCGGACGGGCTTCCGGCTAAGCAACGGACCATGCCGGCCCGCGACGACGAGATCCTCGCGATTCGAACGGTCACGCTGCCGCGGGACACCAACGCCCACGGCACGATCTTCGGTGGCTACATCCTGTCCCTCATCGACCAGGCGGGTGCCATCGCCTGCCACGCCGTGGGGGCGGGCACCTTGGTGACGGTCGCCATGCACGAGGTGGAGTTCAAGGCCCCCGTGCGTGTAGGTGACCTCGTCAGCTGCTACGCGCGGGTGGTCCGCGTGGGGCGGACTTCCATCGTGGCCGGGGTTCGTGTCGAAGCGGTGGATCCCGCGGCCCCCGGGCTTCGCGGGCGGGCGCGGGACGTCACGGAGGCCACCGTCGTCTACGTCCAGATCGGCGAGGACGGTCGTCCGGCCCCTATCGAGGTCGTGGAGCCACCCGCGGACGGCTGAACCCACGGGCGCGGTGCGCAGGGGTTGCGTTCGGCTTGACCGGTCGCTTCCTCCGAAGTACCTCGATGGGGCCATGCAACGCGCCATCGTGCCCATCCTCGTCGTGTCGCTCCTCGGTCTTTCGGGTTGTCCGGAGCGCCCGGGCGTCAAGAAGGACGCCAAACCCGCTGCGAAGGAGGGAAAGTCGGACAAGGGTGAGAAGGCGGGCAAGGACGCCAAGAAGCCGTAGGCCGACGCCGAGTCCGTCGAGCGCCGCGACCGACGGTCGCGGACGTGCCGCCCATGCGCTCGACCCAGGGTTCGTCCCTGGCGGGCCCGCTCGCGTGTGCGCCTTTCGCGCATACAAGAAGAACCGGGGCGGCCGACCAAGCTGCCCCGGTTCGAGAAGGTCGTTCAAGCTGAGTTGTTGGTGAGCACCGACCCGGTTGCGCGTTGGCATCCCGTATCGCCGCGCGCGAGTCTTCGTCAGATCAAGGCAAGGAAGGAGCTAGGTTGGAAAGCAAGGAAAATGGGCAAGCCAAGGAGAGTCGCAAGCCAAGGAAGTCAGGGTAGGGAGCGCCTCGCGGCGACGTCGTGCGTAGGATGCACGGGTCGGACCAGGTGGGTGAGCTTGTGGGATATCGAGTAATTCCAGCATCTTGCGATCTTCCGGCCGGGCGACCTGGGGGGACGGCCATGGCGCCGACGCCACGATTGGCCCCAGAGGACCATTGCGGGCCTGACATTTTTGTCGTGCGCTTCCTCGCATGGATCTCGCGTCGGGCCTTTACGGGGCGCGGCCGGACGGCCAAGCTACCGGCCCCGTGACCGCCTCCTCCCCCCCAACCGTCACCATCGTCGGCGGCACCGGCTACGGCGGTGCCGAGCTCATCCGCCTGCTCGTGCCCCATCCGTCCGTCCGCGTCACGCGGGTCACGAGCATCGATCACGTGGGCGAGCCCCTCGAGGCGGTCCACCGCAACCTTCCCCCGACCGGACTTACCTTCGAGGACGTGCCACCGGAGGAGGCGGCGCGCGAAAGCGACCTGGTGTTCCTGGCCCTGCCCCACAAGGTCAGCGCGACCGTGGTGCCCAAGCTCCTCGGCGCGCCCTGTCGCATCATCGACCTGTCGGGCGACTTTCGTCTGCGCGACGCCGCAGCGTACGAGCGGTTCTACGGCCAACCTCACCCCCATCCCGAGTTGCTCGGGTCGTTCGTCTACGGGCTGCCCGAACTCAACCGCGAACGGATCCGAACGGCACGCTGTGTCGCCTCGCCGGGGTGCTTCGCCACCACCATCGCCCTCGGGCTCCTTCCCTTCGCCTCACACGGTGCCTTGCGCGGCCCCATCCATACCGTGGCGGCGACCGGTTCGTCGGGCAGCGGAGCCTACCCGAAGGAGGCGACCCATCACCCCATCCGCGCCCAGAACCTCAAGATCTACAAGCCGCTCGCGCATCAGCACACGCCGGAGATCGAGCAGACCGTGGCGGATGCAGCCCGTGCCGGTGGGCACGAGCCCGCCTTCACGTTGCAATTCGTGCCCGTCTCCGCCCCGCTGCCCCGGGGGATCCTGGCCAACAGCCTCTTCGAGGTGGCGCCGGACGTGGACGCCGACCGGATCGCCGAGTGGGTCCACGGCTTCTACGAGGAGGCGCCGTTCGTCCGAGTCCTCGGCGGCGGCAAGGTCCAAGCCGAGGTCGTCGCCGTCAAGGGCAGCATGTACGCGGAACTGTCGTGGACGGTCGGTGCGGTGGACCCCATCTCGGGGCGCCGCCAGGTGGTCGTCACGACGGCCCTCGACAACCTCGTCAAGGGGGGCGCCGGCCAGGCCGTCCAGTCCATGAACCTGATGCTCGGCCGCCCCGAGAACGAGGCCATCGACGCCCCCGCCCTGTGGCCATGAGCGCGCACGCGGAAGAACCCCCCAGTCCTGCCGCGGCACGCCGCACACTGGTCGTCAAGTTCGGCGGAGAGGTGGTGGCCGACGGTGCACGGCTCGGTGCCGTGCTCGACGACGTGGCGCGTCTCGTGCGCGACGGGCACCGGATCCTGCTCTGCCACGGCGGCGGTCCCCAGGCGGGCAGACTGCAACGGGCCCTCGGCCTCGAGCCCCACAAGGTCGCCGGACGGCGTGTGACCGACCCCGCCACCCTCGAGGTGGTGGTACGGGTGCTCGCCGGGGAGGTGTCGGTGGCCGTGGTGTCGGCGGCCCTCGCACGGGGCATCTCGGCCGTGGGCGTCAGCGGCGTCAGCGGACCGACCGTGGTGGCCGACCGCCGGCCTCCGATTCGCGTGCCGGGGCACGACGAGCCCGTGGACTATGGCCTCGTCGGACGTGTCCGGCGCGTGGAGACGCGGCTCGTCGAGCACCTTTGGTCCGGCGGATACGTTCCAGTGCTCAATCCCCTCGGCGTCGAGGTGCCCGCGCCGGAGGGGGCCCACGCCTGTCCGGTCTACAACATCAACGCCGATACCGTGGCCTGCGCCGTCGCGGGGGCGCTCGGCGCCGACGATCTCTTCCTCATGTCCGACGTGCCCGGGATCCTCCGGGACGTCGACGACCCGGCGAGTCGCATCGCCACCATGGATCGTGCCCAGGTCGAGGCGGCCATCGCCGACGGCACCATCGCAGGCGGCATGATCCCCAAGGTCCAGGGCGCGCTTCGTGCCCTCGACGCAGGCGTGGGTCGGGTGCACGTCTGCGGAGCCGGTGGTGGCGTGCTCGCGGACGAGATGGCGTCCCCTGGGAGCCGCGGGACCACGCTCGTCGCGGGAGGAGCGGCGTCGTGAGCGGCGGCGGCACGGAGGTCGAACGGGCCCTCGATGCGGCCGTCGACGAGGCCTTCGAGGCACGGCAGGTCCCGTTCTTCGCGCGCCTGGTCGAAACGCCCAGCCATACCCATGCCAAGGACGACGTGGAGGTGGCGGCGCGGATGGTCGAGGCGTTCGGCGAAGGACTTGGCCTTTCGGTCGAGCGCCACGCCGACCCCGAAGGGCGATTCGCCGATCACCGCGTGTTCGCATCGCCCGCCGCGGGCGCCGACGAGCCCGCGCTTCTCCTCGTGGGGCACGTGGACACGGTGTTCCCCCGATCCATGGGATTCTTGCACTTTCGACGCGGCGAGGGCGAGGCGTCGGATCTGGTCTACGGGCCGGGCACCCTCGACATGAAGTCGGGCCTTTCGTGCATGCTCTTCGCCCTCGATGCCGTCGCCCGCGTCGTACCGGACTTCCTGTCCACCTTCCCGCTGCGCATGTTGTGCAACACCGACGAGGAGGTCGGCTCACCGTCGAGCGCGCCCCTCGTTCGCCGGCTCGCCGCCGTCACGACGCGCGCGTTGGTGTTCGAGGGGGGACGCGAGGGCGACCGCATCATCACGCGGCGCAAGGGCGGCGGTACGTTCGTCGTCGATGTCGAAGGTGTCTCGGCCCACGCCGGCAACGAACACGACAAGGGGGTCAATGCCATCGTGGCCCTTTCGTACGTGATTCCGGTGATCGCGTCGTGGACCGACTACGATGCGGGGACCACGATCAACGTCGGGCTCGTCGAGGGTGGCACGGCCAAGAACACGGTGCCCGACAAGGCGCGCTGCGTGGTCGATGCCCGGTTCGTCACCATGGAAGAGGCTCGTCGCATCGAGCGCAAGTTCGCCGAATGGGTTGCCGATCCCTTCGCCGGCCTCGACGTGCCCGACCGCCTGCGGCGTGCGACGTTTCGCTTGCGTGGCGGGATCACGCGACCGCCCATGGAGGCCACGGAGGCGACGCAACGACTTCGCCTCGACTACGAGGCGTGCGCGGCCGCGGTCGGACTCGGGGTCGGCGAGGCGCCGCTGCAGGGCGGTGGCTCGGACGCGAATCTCCTTGCGGCCGAAGGCGTGGCCGTGATCGACGGGCTCGGTCCCTACGGCCGCTTCTTCCACAACCCCCGGGAGTTTTCGAGCCTGTCGAGTCTTCGCAAGCGCACGAAGGCCCTTGCCCGTTTCCTCGTCTCGGAACGCTTGCGCCACCGCTCCTAGCGTGAAACCCTAGCGAAACCGACCATGAGCGATGCGGACACCCTCGGGGTGATCATCATGCTGCTTTGCCTCGGCGGCAGCATGTTCTTCTCCGGCAGCGAGACGGCGCTTACGAGTCTGGATCCCCGCCTGGCGCGTCGCGTCGTGGACGAAGGAGGCCGCGCCGGCAAGGTGATGCGTGTGTGGGTGGAACACCCGGTGCGGGTGCTGTCCACGATCCTGGTCGGCAACAACCTCATGAACACCATCATGGGGTCGGTCGCGACGGCCATGGCGATTCGCCACCTCTCGGACACGCGCTACGCCGACTACGCCGTGCCCGTCGCCGTCGCCATCACGACCGTACTCCTGCTCCTCTTTGGCGAGATCGCGCCCAAGGCCCTCGGTCGCATCTACGCTCGCAAGGCCGCATTGCCCCTGTTGCGCGTGCTCGTGTGGCTCGAACGGGTACTCGCGCCGGTGACGTGGCTGCTCACCAAGATCACCCATCTGCTCATCTCGCCGGCCCTCGACGACGCCGACGTGTTTCGCCGGGTGACGGCCGACGAGATCGACTACCTGGTGCGCATGGGCAAGCAGGAGGGCTCGATCCCCGAGGACCAGGCTGCGCTGTTGCAGGGGATCTTCCGCTTCGACGACAAGGTCGTTCGAGACATCATGATTCCGCGGGACCACGTCACGTACGTGGAGGCGGACTGGCCCCTCGAGCGTATCGTCCGTGTCGCCCGCGACAGCGGCCATTCCCGCTTGCCCGTCTGCTCCGGCGGGCTCGATCGCGTCAAGGGCATCTTGCACATCAAGAGCCTGGTGGGCATGCCTCCGGATGCCCCGGTGGACGTGCTCGCCCTTTCGCGAAGGCCCCTGTTCGTCAGCGAGAGCCTGTTCATCGGCGACCTGTTGCGTCAGTTCAAGGAGCGGCGCATGCACCTTGCCATCGTCGTGGACGATGGAGGACACACGGTGGGGGTCGTCACCCTCGAAGACGTGCTCGAGCAGATCGTGGGCCAGATCTTCGACGAGAGCGATCGCGCGTCCGGGGCGATTCTGTTGCCGGAGGCGGGCGTGCACTACGTCTCCGGCCAGGCATCCTTGGCCAAGATCGAGGACATGTTCGACGTGGAGTTCGACGAGTACGACGGGGTGGACTCGGTAGGCGATCTGCTGACCCAACTCGCCGGTCAGATCCCCACGCCGGGTTCGGTCATCGTGGCCGAGAACCTGCGCTTCAAGGTCCTCGCCTCCGACGACCGGCACGTGATCCGGGTGAGCGTCGAGCGCATCGATACCGACGACGAGTGACCGGGGGAGGGGGGAGGACCCGTGCCCGTCGACCGGTCGGGTTCAGAAGACGACGTCGGGCCCTTCGGCCGGCATCTCGCCGGGGGGCCCTTCGAGCCCTTCCGGGTGGGCGCCCGGCTCGAAGAGGACGAAGTCCGTGGGCGAGCGACCGGCGTACGGGTCGATGTCGGCTGGCGGCGGCGCAGGTGGCGCCGATTGTGCGGTCCGGGGGGCGCGTTGGGGGTCCCGGGCCGTGGACTGCGAGGCGGCGCCGGCCCGCATCCCCGTGGCCGAGAGCGCCAGGGTGAAGCCGGCAGCCATCGCGAGACTCCACCGGACGAGCCGGGGGGCAGCCGCGTAGAGCCGGGGATGGGCCCCTGGGAGGTCGTCCACTCGCCGCGGTCCCCGGCGCCGTTCGGGCCCGTCCCAGCTTCGCCGTCCTCCGCGGCGTCGGTCGCGGCCCCGGGGGCGCGGCCGCGAGGCGGGATCGAGGCTTTCGAACATGGCCCCTTCGTGCCACGGATCCGCACGTCGGCCCAAGGATCCCGCATGCTCGCCGCAGAGCGCGGAAGGCGCGGCCGTGCGACGCCCCGAGACCCGGCAGGACCGCCGCTCGGCCGAGCCGCCGCCTGTCCGCGCGATCCGAAAGGATCGGGCGAAAACTTGACCTGCACGGACGTATTCGATACGAGTGTTCAGTATTCGAGGCGCAAGCTGCGCCATTTTCGTGCGACTTCATCGAACCCTTCCAGCCATGGAGCGACTTCCCGTGCGACCTCCCCTGACCGACCGACAACGCCAAGTGCTCGAGTTCATCTCCGACTGCCTTCGCCAGCGCGGCTATCCGCCCACGCTGCGCGAGATCGGAAGCCACATGGGGATCCGGTCGACCAACGGTGTCAACGACCACCTCAAGGCCCTCGAGCGCAAGGGCTACCTCAAGCGGGAGGGCCTCAAGAGCCGGGCGCTTCGACCCGTCGACATGCCGCCCGAGCCGGCCGAACCGGCATCCGGGGCGCCGGATGCGGACGAGGTCGAGATCGCCATCTTGGGGCGCGTTGCGGCGGGCGCGCCCATCCTGGCCGAAGAGAACGTCACGGACCGCGTTCGTATCGACCGCATGTTGCTCGGGGCCAGCGACGCCAAGCAGGTGTTCGGCCTGGTCATCCAGGGCGACTCCATGATCGAGGACGGGATCTTCGACGGCGACTACATCTTCGTCCGCAAGCAACCGACGGCCCAGCCCGGAGACATCGTCGTCGTCATCATCGACGGTGAGGCCACCTGCAAGCGCTATTACCCGGAGGGCGACCGGATCCGCCTTCAACCGGCCAACAGCGCCATGGAACCCATCTACGTGCGGCGCGAGGAGTTTCGCGACGTGGGGATCCTCGGTAAGGTGGTCGGGGTCTATCGTAGGCTAAGGTGACGGCGGCGGCCCGTTCGACCCGCAGGTGGTCCGGCGTCCTCGACGACGGCCACCCTCGGGCAGCCGCCGGAGCCTGCTGCTAGCATGGGCTCGTGCGTCGGCGGCGCAAGCGCAGGGGCGCCTGGGCGCTCTTCCTGCTCCTTTCCGCCCTGATCAACTGGGGCGGGCTGCTCCTCTTCGTGCTCTTGTTCTGGGGAGAGGCCGTCCCGCCGACCACGATCACCTACCTCGACCTGACCGAGGACGCCGAGTTCGTCGAGGCGCCCCCCGAGGCCCCTCGGCCGGAGCCGCCCGAGCCCAGCATCCTCCCGAAACCCGAGCCTCCGAAGCCGCGGCCCGTTCCCAGGAACGAACGCGAGCGCAAGAAGCCCGATCTCGAACTCGAGGAGTTGCCCGAGCCCGAGAAGGAGGAGGAGAAGAAGGAGGAGCCCAAGGAGCGCGAGGAGCCCAAGGACGAGCCCCCCGTGCAGCCGCAGCACTTCGTCCTCGAGCAGCTCAAGATGGTCGAGCAGCCCGACGAGGTGGACGAGGCCGAGGTTCCCGACACCTACGACTATCTGTCCAACGTCAACCGCGACGTGGAGGAACAGACGCGCGCCGTCGTCACCAACCTCGAGCGCGACGCGACGACGCCCAAGGCCACGCCACGGGAGCAGGCGGCCGAGAAGACGCCGGGGACGTCGGACGCCACCAAGATCGCCAGGCTCGAAGAGCGGCGTAGTCGCCTCGATCGCAAGGCCCCCGACGTACGGCGCGAGACGGAGGAAAAGCGCACGGAGGCGCCCGATCGCAAGCGGAGCCTCTTGGCCATGCGGGATCTCGAACCTCGCCGTCACCAGACGACCGAGGACGAGAACGACCCCATGGCGTCCGTCGACGAGCAGGGGGAACTCGGCCGCAAACAGGACCAAAGCGACACCGTGGTGCGCAACGATGCCGTCGGGGCAAGTCGCGATCCGTCCAAGGTCGCCCGTTTTCGCCTCACGAGGAACGACATGGATGCCCTCTACGGCAAGGACGTGGAGGCGCAACGCGACATGATGTCGTCCCAGGCCTCCGAGAAGAAGGGGATCTGGGACGGCCCGCGGGATCGCTGGCAGTCGCCCCTCGAGAACATGGTGCCCGAGGTTCGGCCGGGCAACCAGACGGCTCTACGGTCCCGCAAGCATCCCTTCGCCCGGTACATCGCCACCATGCACCGGGCGATCCACGAGTCGTGGGCCTGGGGCTTCCTCGACCAACTCGACATGCGGGGCAACGGCCATCCCCTCAACCGCCGCGAGTTGTGGACCCGGCTCGAGATCGTCCTGAACGCCGACGGCACCATCGCGAAGGTCACCACGGTGCGGCCGTCGGGCAACCTCGTCTTCGATGCGGCGGCACGGGAGACGGTGTGGGCCGTGGGGCCGTTTCCCCCGCCACCACGGTCCATCGTAAGTCCCAACGGCAAGGTCTACATCCACTGGGCGTTCCACCGCGACGAACGGGCCTGCGGTACGTTCGGTGCGACCCCCTTCATCCTCGACGGGACGGGCGGCGATCGGCCCGATCCGAACGTCGAGGTGCGTCCGGTGCGGGGCGCCACCCGACGGCTTGCACGCAACGACGCGCGGTCCCGGCCGCGGGTGCCGGCCCCCATGGGACCGGCCGCGCCGCCGTCGGGCCGGGGCCCCGGCGCCCCCGCCCCTGGCCCGGCGAAGCAGGCGGAAAGCCCCCCGGCCC
>RFGU01000113.1 GCA_003696955.1 Deltaproteobacteria bacterium
GTACGAGGACGGAGGCAAGACGGTCCATGTGACGGGGCCCGTGACCGAGGGGCTCTACGACAAGCTGGCCGCCAAGGGCATCGACTACCGCATCGAACCCGAGGACGACGGCGGGCTGTTGCAGGTGGCCGTGATGTGGCTGCCGATGCTGCTCATCGTCGTCGTCATGATCCTGTTCATGCGCCAGATGCAGGCCGGCGGCGGCAAGGCCATGAGCTTCGGCAAGTCCCGTGCGCGCCTTTTGACCGAGCACCACGGCAAGGTCACCTTCAAGGACGTGGCGGGGGTCGACGAGGCCCGGGAGGAGGTCGAGGAGATCATCGACTTCCTCCGCGACACCCGAAAGTACATGCGCGTGGGCGGCCGGATCCCCAAGGGCGTCCTCTTGATGGGGCCGCCGGGGACCGGCAAGACCCTGCTCGCCCGGGCCATCGCCGGGGAGGCGGGCGTGGCGTTCTTCAGCATCTCGGGCTCCGACTTCGTGGAGATGTTCGTGGGCGTGGGTGCGAGCCGCGTGCGCGATCTCTTCGAACAGGCCAAGAAGAACGCGCCGTGCATCGTCTTCATCGACGAGATCGACGCCGTCGGCCGGCACCGGGGCGCCGGGCTCGGCGGCGGCCACGACGAACGCGAACAGACCCTGAACCAACTCCTCGTCGAGATGGACGGGTTCGAGAGCAACGAGGGCGTCATCCTCGTGGCCGCCACGAACCGGCCCGACGTGCTCGACCCGGCGCTGTTGCGGCCCGGCCGCTTCGACCGGCGCATCGTCGTGGGCCTGCCCGACGTCCGCGGCCGCGAGGCCATCTTGGCGGTGCACACCCGCAAGGTCCCGCTCGAGGAGGACATCGATCTCGGCGTGATCGCCAGGGGAACGCCCGGCTTCTCCGGTGCGGATCTCGAGAACCTGGTCAACGAGGCCGCCCTCATGGCGGCGCGGGAGAACCGCGACCGGGTGTCCATGCACGACTTCGAGCGGGCCAAGGACAAGGTCCTCATGGGAGCCGAGCGCAAGAGCGTGATGCTCAGCCCCGAGGAAAAGCTGACGACGGCCTGGCACGAGGCGGGGCACACCCTCGTGGCGATGATGCTGCCCCAAGAACACGTCGATCCGATCCACAAGGTGACGATCATCCCCCGCGGCCAGGCCCTCGGGGTGACCCAACAGCTCCCCGAGGAGGATCGGTACAACATGGATCGTCGCTACGCGGAGGCGAAGATCGCGATCCTCATGGGAGGCCGCATCGCCGAGGAGATCGCCCTCGGCGGGCAGCAGACGACCGGGGCGGGCAACGACATCCAGGTGGCCACGAACCTCGCCCGCAAGATGGTGTGCGAATGGGGCATGTCGGACAAGCTCGGCCCCATCGCCTACGGCCGTAACGACAGCGAGCCCTTTCTCGGGCGCGAGATCTCCCGTCCCCGCAACTACTCCGAGGCCACGGCCCAGGCCATCGACAAGGAAGTCCACGACATCGTGATGGCCCAGTACCAGCGGGCGCGGCAGATTCTGCTCGACCACCACGACGCCCTCGAACGACTCGCCAACGCCCTGATGGAGCGCGAGGCCCTCACGGGGGAGGAGGTGCGCAAGGTGATCGCCGGCGAGCCGTTGCCGCCCCCGAAGCAACGCGCGCGGGACGACCGTGCCGCGCCGGCCGAGGACGTCCCGCCCACGCCCCGTTCGGCCGAGGAGCCCCGCGTACCGCCGGGAGCGTTCCCGGCTCCGGAACCGTCCTAGCCTCCCAGCTCGGGGTCATCCGCACGTGGCTACGTGGGATGGCTTGCGCGCCGTCACCTGCACCGTCCCGGTGATGCTCGGCAGGAGCGCCGAACCCCGGGGCGTGAGTGCGCGGATCTGACACGCCAACCCCGGGAGGGTCGACAGGCATTCGCCGGGATCGGAAAGCCGCACGGGCCCGTCGCGGCCCGGGTGATCGAGGTTCTTCCAGCTCCCGATGTCCCACGGGGAGACCTGGGCACGCGGATCGAACCCCCGAAGCTCCAAGGTGACCCGAATGCCGAGGGGGAGGACGATGTCGTGGCTGAGATCCTCGCCGTCGCGTAGATCGAGGATCTCGATGGGGGCTGGATCACCCCGGCTCCCCGCTTGCGGCAGCGCCGTCACGAGCCACACGCCCGGATCGAGGGGCAGCACGTACGTACCGGGTTCGCCGGTCGCCGGATCCACGTACGTAGGCACCGTGTGCAGGTACGGCCCCGGAACGGTGGCCTCCGACTCTCCGGGCATGCGAAGCCGCTCGGCGATGACGGTGGCCTGGACGTCGCTGCAGTCGCCCGGCTTTTCCGCATCGCACAGGTCGCCACCGAGCCGTACCTTGCCCCGCACCAGGGCGCGGCGGGGCAGGGTGACCTCCATCGGGTCCGTCGGTGGCGGCACGGGCAGCGATAGCATCGTGGAACCGAGCACCGATCCCACCGGAGACTCGATCCGGACGGTCAGCTGGTCGAGATCGCCTCCCCCCGGAAGGGCCGACAGGGTGCAGGCCCCTTCCGCATCGCACGTACCCTCCCGGCGATACTCTCCAGCGGTACCGGCGTTACGGGCGAGGGGCGCGCAGCCGAGGTCCTCCCAGGCGGACGTCGGCGGCGCCTCGAAGGGCGCCGTGGCAACGACCCGCGCCGAACCGGAGGTGGTGACCGGGTGGCAGGTCGTGGGCGTGGGCAACGTCGTGTCGCCTTCGTCGTTGCCGAAGGCCGAAAGACAGCCGGTCTCGCAGCAAGCGACGTCTTGTCCCATGGCGTCGGTGGCGAGGACGACCGGTTCGCCCGAGGTCCGCACGACCACGTCGACCGCTGGCATCCAGTCCGGGATGCAAAGGGGGGTGGCGATCGTCGAGCCCGGATTGACGCCCCCGCCCGCCGCCAGGAAGGTGGTCGTCACGCGAACGTCGACCGCCGGGGCCGGGATCTCCGGAGGCGGGACCACGGTCAGGTCGAACGCTCGGTCGTGTTGCGCCGTCGGGGCGTCGTCGCAGTGGGTGTAGACGACGGTGTCGAAGGCTCCGGCCACGTCGGTCACCACGCTGCCCTTCGTCGCCGGTCGCCCCGCGAGGGGCGCGCTGCACCGCCCGGCCAGTGCACCCTCTTCGATGACGCACACTTCCAGCCCTTCGATGCAGTCGGCGTCGCTCGTGCACACTTGTTCCGGCGGCGGTGGGCCGAGGGGGGCGAGGGCCAAGGGCTTGGGAGCGTCCGGTAGGGGGGCGTATCGGATGGACACGGTCGCTCCCTCGACGGGGGACGCAGGGGCGACGCCGTCGAAGCGCCGCACTTCACCACCGAGGGAGCGGATGCATGCGGCCAGGGGGCTCGCGTCGTAGAGCCAGTTGGTCCCCGGAACGTGGCTGCACGCCTGCTCCTGGGCGTCGCCCAGGCTCAGGCACACCGGTCCGACGCGTTGGGAGCACGGCGGCATCGGACAGCAGTCCTCGTCGGAGGTACAAGCAAGGTCGGTGCGCGCTGCGGCCGGCGCGATCCATCGCTCGTAGGCGGGAAGATCGGGGCCGGGTACGACTCTCAGATATGCACGCTCGGTGCCGAAGGGGCCGAGCGTCGCCGTGTCGGTCGGGTGACGATACGGCCAATCGACGAAGGGCGTTCGCGTACCTTCTTCCGTGTCCTCGAGCCCGACCTGGCGCGTCAGATCCCGAAGTCCGATGCGCGAGGGACCCCGCACCTCCACGGTGGCGAGTGGAAGGTCCTCGGGGGAGAAGGGGGGGCTCTTCTCGACGATGAAGCTCCACCGCTGCAGAATCTCGCCGCGGCGTACCGTGATCTGGCGGTCGTCCGTCGAAACCAGTTCCACCGCTGCATCGCAACCGAGAATTTCACTGCGAAAGGCGTACTCCTCGCCCGCGGCCATGCCGGGCTCGCGCACGTCGAACGCCAGATCGGCCAAGGGGGGCACGTCGGAACCGGGAACGCAGCGCCCTTGATCGATGGCGCACACCTCGCCGGCGTCGGTGTCGCAGTCCTCGTCGCTCGCGCAGGCCACCGGCATGGCGGGAGGCGCCACGGTGCTGCACCCGGCGAGCGCCGTCCCGAGGGCGAGCCCCCGGATCACGGACCTACGGAGTTGCACGCGCATTCCTCCCCTTCGCCGCAGGAGAAGACCCAACTCATCGTGTCGTACGTGGCGCCGGCCGCAAGGTCCGGGTGGCCCACGAGTTGGGGCAGGTAGACGAGGTCGCCCGTGTCCGGGTCGCGGACCGGCTCGCCCGTCTCGTCCCGAAGCACGGGCGTAAACCACGGTCGGTCGGTCACGACGATCTTGAGGCTGTGGATGCCCGGCGAGAGCTTGCTGCCCTCGTTGTCGTTGCACAGGTCCACGAGCCCGCTCGACCCGACGATGCGGAAGAACCGAAGCTGGGGATCCGCACGACCGATGACGTTCTCGTACTCGGAGGAGACGACGCGCTCGGCGGGCCGGTCCGGCTGCAGGTAGTTGCGATAGGCGACGCGATCCGACGGCTCGTGGAGGAACGGGTCGAAGTCGAGGAGCAGCGCGGCGAAGAGGTCGTCCTTGGCCTCGCCATCGTCGTCGGTGTCCGGATCCTCCGCGTAGACGCGGACCTCGCCGAAGGCCAGGGCGTCGGACGCACCCTCGGGACAGACGCACAAAGGGGTGGGGATCCAGCCCGACGGGAGATGGCCGGCCGCCGGCACCTGCGGACAGGTGTTGACCTCGTCACTGGCGTCCTTGCACGCAAGATCCGCGTCCTCGCCCACGGGGATCCGTTCGACGATGCGCACCGCGCCCGGGTTCGTGAAGACGCCTTCGATCACGATCTCGTGATCGGGGATGATGCAACCGGCACCGAGAAGGATGGTCGCGGCCGCGATGTGGCCGCCAGCGGTGCATCGGGTGCGGGGGCGGCGCGCGAACGTCATTTGTTGGCCCGCTCCAGGTATCGGAAGATGGTGCGCGGATCGACGCCGAGATCCCGCGCGGTCTTCGTGCGGTTGCCGTCGTTGAGGCGTAGGACGTAGTCCACGTACTGCCGTTGCCAGCGTTCCCGGGCTTCGGCCAGGGGGAGGATGCGTGGGGTGTCCTCGTCGAATCCCTCCGGCGGCGCGAGGTCCAGATCCCGGGCGGTGATGTGGGGCCCCTCCATCAGTACGAGGGCCTTCTTGATGTGGTTTTCGAGCTGGCGAATGTTGCCCGGCCAGTCGAAGCGGCGAAGGGCCTCGATGGCGAGGGGGTCGAACGCCGCCGCAGGATCGAGGTCGCGGCCGTATTCGCGGGCGTAGCGTCCGACGAGGTAGCGCGCGATGAGCAGTACGTCGTCGCCTCGCTCCCGCAAGGGGGGAAGGTGGATGCCGATGACGTTGAGCCGAAAGTACAGATCCTCTCGAAACGTGCCCTCCCGCACGGCCGCGGCCAAATCACGGTTCGTGGCGGCGACGATGCGGATGTCGACGTCGATGGGTTTGGTGTCGCCGACCCGCACGATGGTCTTCTCCTGCAGCGCTCGCAGCAGCTTGACCTGGAGCTGCAGGGGTAGCTCGCCGACCTCGTCGAGGAAGAGGGTGCCGCCGTCGGCGGCCTGGAACTTCCCCTTCTGGTCGGCGTGGGCCCCCGTGAAGGCGCCCTTGACGTGGCCGAACAGTTCGGACTCGATGAGGTTCTCGGGAATGGCGCCGCAGTTGACGGTGACGAAGGGGCCGTCGGCGCGCGGTGATCGATTGTGGATCTCCCGCGCGATGAGCTCCTTGCCCGTTCCGGTCTCGCCCGTCACCAGGACCGTGATGTCCGTCTGTGCGACCTTTTCGACCAGCCGGTAGATCTCCACCATGCGGGGACACGAGCCGATGATCTCGCCGAAGCGCATGGAGTCGAGGCGCTCGGCCAGGTGCCGGCTCTCGGTGCGCAGTTCGTTGAGGAGTTGCGCGTTCTTGACGAAGAGGGCGGCCTGCGCGGCGAACACCTGGAGGAGTTCGAGTTGTTCCTGGCGGAACAGGTCCCGCACGCGGTCGTTGCCGACGTAGATGAGCCCGATGAGTTCGTCGCGGACCAAGAGGGGGGCGCACATGACGCTCGAGAGCTGGAGGTTGATGACCGAAAGGCTCTCCTGGAAGCGCTCGTCGCTGTAGGCGTCGGAGGAGATCACCGGGGCCCGGGTCTCGATGACGGTGCGGATGATCTTGTCGCTGAGGAGGTCCGACGGGTCGTCGACCGGTTGACGGTCGAGGTTGCGCGCCACGCAGATCCGATAGCCGGACGGCGCTTCCGGATCGGCCAGCACGAGAAAGCCCTTCTGGGCCCGGGTCAACCCCACGATCTGGTCGATGAGTTCCTCGAGCAGGGGGGCGAGCTCGGTGCGCTCGGCCAGCATCTGGGAGAACTGCTGGAGCCGTCGCATGGCCTCGAGGGACAGGGCGTCGTGGGTGGCCTCGTCGTTGCGGCTGGGGGCATCCGGCAGGTCGTCGATGGCCGAGAACACCAACTCGGTACTGCCGATGCGCAGGATGTCGCCATGGCGCAGATCGTGGCTCCGCAGTTTCTTGCCGCCGACGTAGAACGGGGTGCTGCGCCGCGCCGCCTCGAGGCGGTAGCGGCCGGGCTCGTGCAAGAGCGTGCAGTGGGTCGGCGCGACGTCCACGTCCGCGAGCACGATGTCGCACTCCGGGGACGCGCCGATGGTCGTGACGCGGCGCACGAGCGGATGGACGATGGGGTCGCCGTCGGGGCCGATGTGGGACAGGTGGGGCATGGTCGGGGCGTCAGAAGCGGCCGCGAACCGAGATCCCCGCGCCCGCCGGCAGGATCGCGGCTCCGGGACGAATGCTAGCACGCGGCCGCTTGCGCTTGCGTGCTGGCGGCGAGGACGGCGCCGGGTTCTCGCGGTCGAGTTCACGGCGCGGCACGCGGCGCACCTCGGCCGTCGAGAGCGGCTCGAAGAGGACTTGGGCGAGGACCACGTCGAGGACGACGCTGCCGAGGAAGATCCAACCCATGACCTCCTCCGCCTTGCGCGTGTCTTCGACGCGCTGGCGGTTGTCCTCGGCGGTGGCGCAGTGAACCGACCTCCGGTCGAACCCCGATTCGCGCTTGCACTTGAATCCGTAGATTCGCTGGAGCAACAGGCCGAGCCCGGCCGCCCCCGACGCGACTTCGAGGGCGAGGAACGTGCCGCCGAGGGCGAGGTTGCGCCGCTCGCGGGGCGTGACGGTCCCCTTGCGCCCGACCAAACCGTTGTAGAAGTGTCCGATGCCGAAGGGAAAGAGGGCGAAGACGCGGCTGCGCTTGACGACCTTGCGGACCTCCACCTCTTGGTCCTCGAAGCGCCGTTCGAGATCGGCGTAGCGCTTCTCGAGCTCGGCCCGTTCGCGGCGAGCGGCCGCCAGGTCCGCGCGGCAGGCATTGCGTTCGGCGATGCAATGGGCCGCGTCGGCGCGCTCGCGTGCCTGGAGCCGATCCATGAACATCTGGTAGAGTTCGGGGCTGTAGACCCCCTGGGGCAGTCGATACTCCGTGTCGTGTTCGAGCAGGGTGTCGAGGTACCCGGCGGCCAGCCGCTCGCGGACGTCCTTCGAGATGGACTCGTCGGACAACGTGGCGTCGGCGAGCATGGGCAGCACACGTGCGCGGCGCACCCGGTCGTCGAGCACCGCCGGGGCGGTCGCCAGGGGATCGAGGAGGGCGCGGACCTCGGACCACTGGCCTGCCGACCAGGCGCGCTGAGCGCGTTCGATCGTGGCATCCACGTCGTCCGGCGCAGCCCATGCCGATACGGCGGCAGCGACGGGCGCCGGAACGACCGCGACGGCCGTCGTCAGGGCGACCGTGGCGGCGAGCATGCGCGTGTACGAAGCCGGCACGGGCCCGGCAAGCGTACAGCGTGCGCCTCCGTGGCGCGAGGGGCCCGCCCGCGCCCGGGCGATCGCGGCGGGGACCGTGCCCTCGCGGTTGGGTGCGAGGACTCGCCGCACTGCACCGAAACCGGGCGTCGTGCCACGTTCCACGGCGTCACGGCGGGCTTCGGAGGGCTTGCCCGGGTGACGGGGCGTGGCGGTCGTGCTGGGCGGACCGTCGCCCGTCAGAGGGGCCGGAGATTCATGTCGCGCCGATTCGGGCCAGGCAGGAGCAAGAAGGTGTCGCGCCGCCGCCGAAACTCGGGGTGCTTGTACTCGAGTTCCACGGTGACCCCCTCGGGCGGCACGCGCCGCACGACGGGGAATCGGTCCGGCGTGTACGGGCCGCGGCCGATCCCCTCGGGGCAACGAATGCAGGTGACGACGGCGTCCTTGGGGGCATCGGGAAACTCCAACGTCGCCGGATTGGGCTGGACGGAGAGCCGCACGTTGCCGCGCCTGCAGGCGGCGGGATCGAGGCTGCCACTGTATCCGAAGCGTGCGCCGCGAATCCGTACGGGCGTGGGCCCGCGTCCGGCGAGGGGCACGCGAAACTTGAGGCCGCGCACGGGGGTCCAGGGGCCGTCGCCCACCCGGATCTGGAGGTTTCGCGCATGGGACGGGCTTACGCCCTCGAGGACGATGGGGCAGGTCGCACGAATCGCCGCGATGTGTCGAACCACCTCGCGGCGGGGAACCTTGGCGGCCGCTTCCTCCGGGGCCTGGTGTCCCGCGGACGAGGTTGCCGAATCGTCCTCGGTGTGGCCGGTGGCGACGGCCGCCGCGGGGGTGCCGGGCGGGCCCGCCCCGACGCCCTCGCCGTCGTCCGCGGCGGCCTTGGCGGGGACGGTTCCACCCTTCGATGACGGCGACGTCCTCGTCGATGGGGATCCCGACGTCGCCAACGCTCGCCAGGCCGCCGTGCCGAGGCCTGCGACGAGGGCGAGGGCGGCGGCGAGCCCCGCGGCCTTCGCGACGAGGGAACGCATGCGACGCCTGTGGCACAGCCGGTCGAAGAGATGTCGGGCCCGCGGGTGGTCGGGGCGCAGCTCGAGCACCCGTCCGAGCAGCTTGATCGCCCGCGAGGTCTCACCGGCGTCGGCAGCCGCCACGGCCCGCGCGGTCAGGTGGTCCGCGATGCGCTCGTCGAGTTCGGTGACGTAGGCGTCGGGGGCGTCGAAATAGGCGCCGAGGTCCTCCGCGTCGGCGTCGATCCCCGCCTCGTCGAGGTAGGCGCGTAGGTCGGCGGCGAGGGCGTCCGCCGTCTGGTAGCGGTGGGCGGGATCCACTTCGAGGGCGTGGGCGATGATGGCCTCGAGATCCGGGTCGACCTGGGGGTTCTTCTGGGACGGTGGCGGATAGTTGCCGTCGGCGATGCGCGTCAGGACCTCGTGGGGGTTGCGGCCGGCGAACGGAAGACTCGACGTGGCGAGTTGGTAGAGCAGGATCCCGAGGGAGAAGATGTCGGTCCGGGCGTCGATGGGGCGGCCCGAGATGAGTTCGGGCGCCATGTAGGCCGGGCTGCCGAGGAGTTGCCCGGTCATGGTCAGCTTCTGGTGATCCAGGATCTGCGCGATGCCGAAGTCCATCAGCTTGAGACATCCGTCCTCGGCACGCACCATTACGTTCTCCGGCTTGATGTCGCGGTGGACGATCCCGAATCGGTGCGCGTGGGCCACGGCCTTGGCCAGCCGGTAGACCAACAGGGCCGCGACCGCGGGTCGCAACGGATGGCCTGCGTCGAGCCACGCCCGTAGGGTGGGGCCGTGGATGAACTCGGTGACGAGGTAGGCCTCGGTCGCGTCCTCGCCCGAGTAGTCGTAGATCTCGAGGATGTTGTCGTGGCGAAGCTTGGCGACCGCGAGGGCTTCGCGGCGCAGTCTGGCCTTCGACTCGGGGCGATCCGCCAGATGGGGGTGGAGGACCTTGAGGGCCACGTCCCGCTCGAGCACCCGGTCCCGTGCCCGGTAGACGACGGCCATCCCGCCGTGCCCGACTTCCTCGAGCACGTCGTACTTGTCCACGGTGTCGCCGACGAGGGAGGGCAAGGTGGATGCTCCGGGCGGAGGCCCGCCCCGCCCATGTTAGGGCCAATCCGCACCATCGGGCACCGCGCGTGGTCGGCTGCGCGATTGGCGCAGGTTGGCGGAGGGGACGGACCATCGATCCCTGCTAAACATCGGGCCCCGTGTACCGGCCGAACGACTTCGAGCCCCGGCCCTACGAGGGGCTCCACCACCCGAACGTGGTGGCCATGGTGGCCGCACGTGTCGCCCGATCCCCGCGGCGGACGGCGGTGCGCTTCAAGCGCGACGGGTCCTGGCGGGCCCATTCGTGGAAGGCCTACTGGGACCGCGCAGGAGCGGTCGCCGCGGGGCTTGCGGCGCGGCTCGGGGTGCGCCCGGGCGACCGGGTGGCCGTGATGGCCCATACGCGGGTCGAATGGGCCCTCTGCGACCTCGCCCTGGCCCGTCTCGGCGCCATCTCGGTACCCATCTACCCGACCCTGACGGCCGATCGGGTGGGCTACATCCTCGACGACAGCCGCTGCACCGTGGCCATCGTCGATACCCCCGCCAATCTCTCCCGCATGCTCGACGCCTGCGCCGCCGGGATGGGGCATACCCTGTCGGGGATCGTGTACATGGATCGGGAGGGGCTGCGCACGCCAGGGGAGGGCGGGGGCAACGTGCGGCTCGAGGATCTGCCCGACATCGGGCCCGTACGTTGGTCGTTCGAGGACGTCGAGGCGGCCGGCGAGGCCGTTTGCGCGGGCCGCGAGCCGGCGGCGGTGGATCTCGACGAGGTACAGGCCGCCTTGCGTCTCGAGGACACCTTCAGCCACGTCTACACCTCGGGCACCACCGGCGAACCCAAGGGGGTGGTGCTCACCCACCAGAACTTCGTGTTCGAGTCCTGGGCGATCCGCAACGTGGTGCCCGTGGACGAGACCGACGAGCAACTACTGGTCCTTCCCCTGGCCCACATCTTCTCCCGCCACTTGCTGTGGGGGGCCGTCGAGCAGGGCGCCGTCACCGCCTTCGCCGAGGGCCCCCACACCATCGAACGGGACCTGCAGGAGGTGGCGCCCACCTTCATGGGGGCCGTCCCGCGCATCTACGAGACGGTCTATCACCGGGTGCTGGCGGCCGGTCGATCGGGCCGGCTCGTGGAGCGGCGCATGTTCGACTGGTGCATCGAGGTGGGCCGCAAGGTCAGTCTCCATCGCCAACGGGGCCTTTCCCTGCCCCTGCGACTGGCCGCCGAGTGGAAGGTGGCCGATCGTCTGGTCTTCTCCCGGATCCGCCGGGCCTTCGGCGGCCGCCTGCGCTTCTTCGTCTCCGGCGGCGCGCCCCTTTCGGTGCAGGTGGCCGAGTTCTTCCATGCGGCGGGGGTGCTCGTGCTCGAGGGCTACGGACTGACGGAGACGACGGGGGCGGTCACCGTCAATCGGCCGGACCGTTATCGTTTCGGCACGGTGGGGCCGCCCATGCCAGGATGCGAGATCCGCATCGCCGACGACGGCGAGATCCTCGTGCGCGGGCGCAACGTCATGAAGGCGTACCTGGGCCGACCCGAGGAGACGGCCGAGGTCATCGATCCCGACGGCTGGTTCCATACCGGCGACATCGGCGAGATGGTGGGGGGATTCTTGCGGATCACGGATCGCAAGAAGGACCTCTTCAAGACGTCGTCGGGCAAGTTCGTCGCCCCGCTCATGCTCGAACAGAAGCTCGAAGGCTGCGGCCCGGTGGCCCGGGCCGTGGTCTTCGGCGAGGGACGGCCCTACGTCGTCGCCCTGGTCGAACTCGACGATGCCTATCTTGCGGAACTTGCCCGCCGCGAGGGGCTCGGGGTCGCCACCTACGACGACCTGGCGCGACATCCGCGGGTTCGGGCCCTGGTGCAGGCATGCGTCGACCGGGTGAACGCGGATCTTGCGTCCTTCGAGACGATCCGCCGCTTCGCCATCCTGCCGCGGCCGCTTTCGGAGGCGATGGACGAAGTGACGCCGACGGGCAAGCCCCGTCGCCGTGTGGTGGCCGAGCACTTCGGCACCCTCGTCGACGGCCTGTACGACGCGCCGCCGCCCCCGTCGTCGGGTGGCGGCGGCGCCCGTCCCTTCGGGCTCGGGCGGTAGGACCGGGCGGCTTCGAACCGCCGACCTCTACCGTGTCAAGGTAGCGCTCTACCCCTGAGCTACGGTCCTGTGGCGTCGGGGCGAGCCGTTTAGCGCGCACCGCGGTCCGGGTCAAGGGGGCCGCGGGGCGAGGCGCGGTGTGCGCGGGGCGTGTCGTTCGGTCGTAGCTGGTACCTTCTCGCGGCAAAATGAGCGCTTCCGAGTACGAACGCGAACTCGAACACATGATCGACCCGAAGCCGCCGGAGCTTTCGCCCCTCGAGACCCTGCGGCACTCGGCGGCCCACGTGATGGCCGCGGCGATCAAGCAACTCTGGCCCGAGGCCAAGCTCGGGTTCGGGCCCCACACGGAAGACGGTTTCTACTACGACGTCGATCTCGACCACCGGATCACCCCCGACGACTTTCCGCGGATCGAGGCGAAGATGCAGGAGATCATCGACGCCAAGGAGCCGTTCGTGCGGGAGGTCGTCGGGCGCGACGAGGCCGTCGAGTTCTTCCGCAAGGCCGGCGAAGATCTCAAGCTCGAGGCCATCGACGCCATCCCCGAGGACGCCGAACTCTCCTTCTATCGCAGCGGCGACTTCGTCGACCTGTGCCGTGGCCCCCACGTGGAGGACACGGGCAAGATCAAGGCCTTCAAGCTCCTTCGGGTGGCCGGGGCCTACTGGCGGGGCGACGAGTCGCGGCCCATGCTCCAGCGGATCTACGGCACGGCCTTTCCCGACCGAAAGTCGCTCGCGCAGTTCCTCCATCGCATCGAGGAGGCCAAGAAGCGCGACCATCGCAAGCTCGGCGCCGACCTCGACCTCTTCGTCTTCGACCCCATCGCGCCGGCGAGCCCGTTCTTCACGGGCAAGGGGGCCGTCGTCTACAACCTGTTGCAGGCCTACGTGCGCAAGCTCTACCGACGCTACGGGTACGAGGAGGTGGTCACGCCCCAGATCTTCGACATGGAGCTGTTCAAGCGCAGCGGGCACTACGACCACTACATCGACAACATGTTCGCCTGCGAGATCGACGGCCGCGCGTTCGGGGTCAAGCCCATGAACTGCCCCGGGCACTGCGTGCTCTACGGCAAGCGCCGGCACAGCTACCGCGAACTTCCCATCCGGCTGGCCGATTTCGGGCGCCTGCACAGGTACGAGCGGGCCGGGGTGACCCACGGCCTTACGCGGGTGCGCTCGTTCGCCCAGGACGACGCCCACATCTTCTGTCGCCCGGATCAGGTGGAGTCCGAGGTCGCCAGCGTGCTCGAGATGGTCGCCCACTGCTACGAAACGTTCGGTTTCGACGACGTGCGCGTGGAACTTTCGACGCGGCCGGAGAAGTACCTCGGCGCCCTCGAGGACTGGGACCGGGCGGAGGCGGCTCTCGGCCGGGCCCTCGACGGGGCGGGGATCGCCTACACGATCAACAAGGGCGACGGCGCGTTCTACGGGCCCAAGATCGACTTCATGGTGCGCGACGCCATCGGGCGGTCGTGGCAGCTCGGCACGTGCCAACTCGACTTCCAGTTGCCCCAGCGCTTCGACCTGTCCTACGTCGACGAGCAGGACGGTCGGTCGCGGCCGGTGATGATCCACCGGGCGATCCTCGGCAGCCTCGAACGCTTCTTCGGCGTCTATCTCGAGCACGTCGCCGGCAACTTCCCCGTGTGGCTCGCGCCCGTGCAGGCCATCGTGCTGCCCATCACCGATGCCCATCACGCGTATGCCGACCGGGTTGCCGATGCGCTGCGCCGCCGGGAGATTCGTGTGGAGGTGGACCGCCGCAACGAGAAGCTCGGCTTCAAGGTGCGCGAGGCGACCTTGCGCAAGATCCCGTACCTGCTCGTGGTGGGGGATCGGGAGCGGGACGAGGGGCAGGTCGCCGTGCGCATTCGCGGGCAGAAGAAGCAGGAAACGGCGTCCCTCGAGGCGTTCGTCGAGCGCATCGCGTCCGAGGCGCAGGTGCCCGAGTGACGCGGCCGTCGTCCGATGCCCCGAAGACGCTCCGTCGCCCGGCCCGGTACGGCCGTGGACGAGCGTCGTCGTGGACCGGTCGGCGCTCGTGGCCGCCCCCATCGGGGGGCGGGGGCGAAACCCGCTTGACGCGGGGCCGCCGTCGTGGTCACGTTGATTCGTCGCGGCGGGTCCTGTGGACGAGCGTGTGACGTGCACGCACCACCGCGACCGACACTCGAGACAGGAGAGGACATCATAGCTCGCAAGAACGACAAGAAGCGCCGCAAGCCCGCCGAACAGCACCGCGTCGGTCGGCGGATCCGTGCCCGCGAGGTGCGGGTCATCGATCACACCGGAGAGCAGCTCGGGATCATGGATACACGGGCCGCGATGGAGCGTGCCGACTCGCTGGGTCTGCAACTCGTGGAGGTCAATCCGAAGGCCAATCCGCCCGTGTGCAAGATCATGGACTACGGGCGCTACAAGTACGAGATGGCCAAGAAGGAGCGGGACGCCCGACGCAACCAGACGCGCGTGGAGGTCAAGGAGGTCAAGTTCCGGCCCAAGACCGCGGGGCACGACTTCGACTACAAGCTGCGGCACGTGCGGCGCTTCCTCGAAGACGGAGACAAGGTGCGTCTGCTCGTCCAGTTCCGGGGGCGCGAGGTCGTCCACCCGGAGACGGGGCGTTCGATCCTCGAACGCGTGTGCAAGGAGGTCGCCGACCTCGCCACCGTCGTCCAGATGCCGTCGATGGAGGGCAACCGGATGAACATGATCCTCGCCCCCAAGAAGTCGCGGCAACAGGCCGCCGGCAAGGGCGGCGGCGGACGCTCGTCGGGCGAGAAGTCGCAACCGCCGGGCGCGGAGGCGTCGGGCCGGTCGAAGCCGGCGGCAGGGGAGGCTGCCGCGGCCGCTTCGACGCCGTCGGACGCGGCGGCCACGGGAGCCGGCTAGGGGGCCCACCGCCGATACGAATTGCGCAAGCTGCGCCCCTCCGTTCGGGCCGTTCCGCGCCGGTTGCAGCAGGGCGTGGCCTGGGGTATACGGCTCCGCCCTCGGGAGAGAAGTCCATGCCGAAGCAGAAGTCCCACAGCGGGTCGAAGAAGCGCTTCCGGTTCACCGCGACCGGCAAGGCGCGTCGGAAGCACTCGCACAAGAACCACATCCTGACCAAGAAGAACGGGGATCGCATCCGCCGATTGCGCGGCATGGTGGTCGTCTCGCCCGAGGATCAGCGGCGGATCGACAAGCTCTTGCCCTACGGAAGGAAGGCCTGACCCATGCCCCGCGCCAAACGAGGATTCAAGGCTCGTCGCCGTCGCAAGCGTCTGCTCGCCCACGCCAAGGGCTTTCGTGGCGGGCGTCGCAGGATCTTCCGCCGCGCCGCCGAGGCGGTGCATCGCGCCTGGGCCCAGGCCTACCGGGGCCGCAAGGAGCGCAAGCGGAACATGCGTCGGCTGTGGATCGTGCGCATCAACGCCGCGGTTCGCCCCCACGGCATGAGCTACAGCCGCTTCGTCGAGGGACTCGGCAAGGCCGGGATCGCCCTCGACCGCAAGGTGCTCGCCGAGCTGGCCGTGGTCGATCCCCCGGCCTTCGCAAAGATCGTCGAACGGGTCCGCGCCGCGGGCTGACGCGGTCGGATCGGATGCGCCGGTGGCCGTGCGGCGGCTGCCGGCGTCTTCGTGTCGTCGGGCGCGTCGCCGAGGCGGCGCTGCTATGTTCGCCGCCCGTGGATCCACGACTCCGAGCCGAACGGGAACGCTTCATCGAGGCCGCACGCAAGGCCGACGACGACGCAGCCCTCTACGCCCTCAAGGTCGAGTTCCTCGGCAAGAAGGGAAGCCTTTCGAAGCTGCGATCCGTGATGCGCGACCTCTCCCCCGCCGAGCGCAAGGCCTTCGGTCGCGACTTCAACACGGTCAAGGACGAGATCGAGGCCCTGATCGATGCACGGCGGAAGGAACTGGCCAAGCGCCGTCGAGCCGAGGAACTTGCGCGTTGGGAGGACGTATCGGTCGTTCTCGACCCGGTTCCGCGTGGCGCCCTGCACATCGTGACCCAGACGTGGCGCCGGCTCGAACGTGTCTTCGAGAACATGGGCTTTACCGTCCACGACGGCCCCCATGTCGAACACGGCAAGACGAACTTCGACGATTTGAACATTCCCCCCGACCATCCCGCGCGCGACATGCAGGATACGTTCTTCGTGGTGCCGCCGACCGACGACGGGTGGGAGCGGGTCCTGCGGACCCATACGTCGCCGGTACAGATCCGCACCATGCTCGCGGGACCGCCGCCGGTGCGCGTCGTCGCCCTCGGACAGGTGTACCGGCGCGACGACGACGCGACCCACACGCCCATGTTCCACCAGATCGAAGGGCTCTACGTCGACCGTGACGTCAGCATGGCCGACCTCAAGGCGACGCTCTACCACTTCGTGTCGGCCGTGTTCGAGACCGACCTCGACGTCCGCTTTCGCCCGTCCTTCTTCCCCTTCGTCGAGCCCGGGGCCGAGTTCGACGTGCGATGCCCGTTCTGCAAGGGGGATGGATGTTCGGTGTGCAAGAGGACTGGTTGGATCGAACTCGGCGGATCGGGGATGGTGCACCCGGCGGTGTTCGAGGCCGTGGGCTACGATCCCGAGGAGGTGAGCGGTTGGGCCTTCGGTTTCGGGATCGATCGCATGGCCATGCTCCTGCACGGGGTGTCGGACCTGCGCCTTCTCTTCGACGGCGACCAACGCTTCCTGGAGCAGTTCCCATGCTGATCTCCGCCACGTGGCTTTCCTCCTTCCTCGGCGACGAACTGCCGCCGCCGGAGCGCACGGCCGAACTCGTCACCGGGCTCGGACTCGAGGTGGACGGCATCGAGGAGGTGGGCGCCCACACCCGGCACGTTCGCGTGGCCGAGGTACGGTCCGTCGCGCCCCATCCCAACGCGAACCGTCTTCGCATCGTCCGGATCTTCGACGGCGAGCGGGAACTGGACATCGTCTGCGGTGCGCCCAACGTGCCCGACCCGGGGGGCAAGGTGGCCTTCGCCCCGGTGGGGACCGAGTTGCCGGGGGGGCTTCGCATCGAGGCGCGCGAGATCCGGGGCGTGCCGTCGGCGGGCATGTTGTGCAGCGAGGCGGAACTCGACCTCGGACCGGACGAGAACGGCATCCTGGTGCTCGAACCGGATGCCCCGGCCGGCCGCCCCCTGGCCGAGTACGTGCCGGGCGCACACGACGTGATCTTCGAACTGTCCGTCACGCCGAACCGCCCCGATGCCCTCGGCCACGTGGGCGTGGCGCGCGATCTGGCCGCCAAGTTGGCCTGTCCCCTGCGTCTGCCCGAGACCATCGGGTTCGGCGAGGTCGCCGAGCAGCCGGACCTCGTCACCCTCGAGGCGCCCGACGCCTGCGGGCGCTACTTCGGCGTGGCCCTCGAAGGGGCGAAGGTGGGGCCAAGTCCCCTCGAGGCGCGGGTACGCCTGCATCGTCTGGGGCTGCGTCCGATCTCGGCCCCGGTGGACATCACGAACCTCGTGTTGCTCGAATGGGGCCAGCCGCTCCACGTCTTCGACCGGGAGCGCTTGAAGGGGGGCGTCGTACGGGTGCGTCGGGCTCGCGGGGGCGAGCGCATCGAGGTCCTCGACGGGCGCACGCTCACGCTCTGCGAGGACGACCTCGTGATCGCCGACGCCGAGGATCCCGTCGCCCTCGCGGGGATCATGGGCGGCGCCGCGTCGGCGGTGCAGTCGGACACGACGCGACTTCTGCTCGAGGCCGCGTGGTTTCGGCCGGCGATCGTGCGCAAGGCGGCGCGCCGACACCAGATCGCCTCGGACAGCAGCCATCGCTTCGAACGGGGGGTGGACCACGGGTTCGGACTCGAACGGGCGGCGGCGCGGGCCTTCGATTTGCTCCGGGCCTGGACCGGGGCGCGTCCGGTCGCGCGCTGCGAGGTGCGGGGGGAGGTGCCCGCCACGCCGCGGATCCGGTTCCGTGCCCGGCGTTGCACTCGGCTGCTCGGAATCTCCGTATCCGTGGACGAGGCGCAGGAGATCCTCGGACGCCTCGGCGTCGCCGTCGAGCGGGAGTCCGGCGGGGATCTCGTGTGCGCGCCGCCCACGCACCGGCCCGATCTCCAGCGCGAAGTGGATCTCTTCGAAGAGGTCCTGCGCCTGAAGGGGCTCGATGCCATCGAGGCACGTAGCGTCGTGCCGTCGAAGCCCATGGCCGCGGCGATGCCGAACCTCCCCCGCAGGCTGCGGCGTGGCGCCCAAGATGCCCTGGCGGCCCGCGGATTGCTCGAGATCGTCGGCTGGGCGTTTCGGCCCGATGCCGACTTCGCGTTCCTCGACGACGTCGTGCCGCCTGCACGAAGGGTGCGGTTGAAGAACCCCTTGCGGGAGGAGCCGACGGTCATGCGGCCCCACCTCTTGCCGGGACTGTTGGCCGCGGCGTCGAACAATGCCGCGCGCGGGGCGCGGCGCATTCGGCTCTTCGAGGTGGGCCGGGTCTACACCTGGCCCGCGGGCGATGGACCGAACCATGTGGCGGGCCCGGTGCGTCTGGGCGAGGACGATCGCCTCGCCGACGAACGGCAGATGGCCGGCGTGCTCGTCGGCGTGCCCAGCGGCGACGTGGACGTGCTTCGCGGGGTGGGCGACGTATGCCTCCACGTCCTCGAGCGGTTGGGCTACACGGGCTCGACCTCGGCCCCGCCGCCCGGGCCCCTTGCCGGGTTCCATCCGGGCCTGGTGGGGGCCGTTCGCCTCGCCGACGGACGGTGGATCGCCCGCTACGGTGCGGTGCATCCCGATCTCGTCGCGGCGTACGACCTCGGGGGTTGGACCTTGGCCTACGGCGAGATCGATCTATGGGCCCTCGGTCCCCCGGAGGTTCGCAAGGCGCGGCCCATCCCGAACCAGCCGGGGTCGTCGCGGGATCTCTCGTTGGCGGTCCCACCGCGGGTGCATGCGGCGGAGATTCGGGACTGGATCCTGACCTGGGCGCAGGGGCGCGACGGTGCCGTGCGCCTCGACATCGGGGACGCCGGGGAGCCCCCCGTCGAAGTCGTCGAGGAGTACCGCGGCGAGGGCGGCGAATTCGAGGGGGGGCGGCGCGCGGTCCTCTTTCGACTGCACTATCGCGCCGACGGCCGGACGGTGCGCGACGACGAGGTGGACGCGCTCCACGAGACGTTGGTGGCTGCCTTGCTCGCTGCCTTCGGCGACGATCCCCGCGGACCCCTGCGTCGTCGTTAGCTCCGGGGGCGGATGGCCCCACGGTGCCGTCGCTCCGGGTCCACCTGGGGATCGGTGCGAAAGCCCTTGCGCACGACGGCGCTTTTCGGAAGACTCGATGGCGCACGGTCCATGACGAAGGCCGATCTCATCGAACGCATCTGCGAACGGGTTGGGGGGTTCTCCAAGAAGGAGGCCGCCGAGGTGGTGGAGGCCTTGTTCGAACTCATGAAGTCGACCCTCGAGCGGGGCGAGAAGATCAAGATCTCGGGATTCGGCAACTTCGAGGTCCGCGACAAGAAACCGCGTCCGGGGCGCAACCCCAAGACCCACGAGCCGATCATCATCGAGGCGCGTCGCGTGCTGACGTTCAAGCCGAGCAACCTGCTCAAGGGGGCGATGAATCGGGACCGGGATCGACACCGACGCGCGCTCGCCGAGCGAGCTGCCAAGGTGGGGATCCTCCTCGACGGCGTACCCGAGCCCGGCTCGGCCGAAGGAGACGGGTCGTGAGTCGCAGGCGATCGTCCCGCCGCAAGGATGCGGCCGTCGAGGTCGATCTCGGCACCGACAAGCTCTACTTTCGCATCGGCGAGGTGGCCCGCATCGTCGGGGTCGCTCCCCACGTGCTGCGCTACTGGGAGTCGGAGTTTCCCATGGTGCGGCCCGACAAGGGGCGCAACCAGCAGCGGATCTATCGCCGGCGCGACGTGGAGACACTGCTGCGGATCAAGCACCTCCTGTACGAGCGCCGCTTCACCATCGAGGGCGCGCGGCGAGAGTTGCGCGGCAATCCCCAGGCCTGCCCGCCGGCGGCGCCGGCGGCCGCCTTCTTGGCGGGCAAGTCCCTCGACCGCGTCGAGGCGGCGCTCGACGATCTCGAACGTGCCCTGGTCGAGGCGGACCGTCCCGAACTCGCCGACCCGGCGGCCTATCTGCTGGCCCGCACGGGCGCAAGCACGGCACCTCGGTGCGCCGCCGCCGAGCAACCCCTGCTGGCACGGCCGCCGCGGTCCTGATCGAGGCGGCCGGGTGCTTGTCGGGCCGGGCGAGTCGGGGTATAAGGCCGACCCGCTTCGGGGCGTAGCGCAGCCTGGTAGCGCACCAGACTGGGGGTCTGGGGGTCGGAGGTTCAAATCCTCTCGCCCCGACTGCGGCGGGCCCGGCCTCCCTCCCGGGGGGCCGGGCCGCTTCCTTCCTCTCCCTCACCCCGGCACCCTGGACCCGTGACCGAGCGTCCGCTCATCCTGGTGACCAACGACGACGGCGTGCTCGCTCCGGGGCTCGCCGCCCTTGCCGAGGTGGCGGCGAAGCTCGGGGACACGGTGGTCGTGGCGCCCGAATCCGAGCGCAGCGGATCGAGCCATGCGATCACGCTGCATGCGCACCTGCGCGCGACCCCGTTGCGCGAGCGCTGGTACGCCGTGGCGGGAAGTCCCGTGGACTGCGTCTATCTCGGAAGCCTGCATCTGTGTCCGCGGCTGCCGGATCTGGTGCTCTCGGGCGTAAACCCCGGCTACAACCTGGGGACGGACGTGTTCTATTCGGGGACCGTGGGCGCGGCGGCCGAGGGGTACCTGCGCGGCGCCAAGGCCATGGCCGTGTCCACGGATCGGGACGTGGACCCGACGGCCGTCCGCGAGATCGTGCACCGCATCGCCCAGCGACTACTGCAGAGCGACGAGCACCTGCTGTGGAACGTGAACATTCCACCGGGCGCCGGGCGCCGGGCCGACGACGTGGAGGTCACGCGACTCGGCCACCGTGCCTACAAGGAGACCGTCGAGGAGCGGCGGGACCTCATGGGGCGGCCCTACTACTGGATCGGCGGACCGCCCGAGCCCGGCGAGCACGAACCCGGCGAGGACACCTACGCGGTACAGCACGGGCGGATCTCGCTCACCCCCCTCGAACTCGACATCACCGCCCGCGACCTCGACAAGACGCGGCGGATCCTCTTTCCCGAGGCCTGAGATCATGCTCCATGCGTTTCCCGTTCGTACGTTGATGGACGATTCTGCGCGAGAGGCCGCGCGTGCGCGGGTTCGGGCCAAGGTGCGCACCGTGCCCGACTTCCCGCGAAAGGGCATCCTCTTTCGGGACATCACGCCGATCCTCGCCGACGCCGAGGCCATGCGCGACGCCCTCGACCTGCAGCTCGACGCCGTGCGCGATCTGTGGGGGCGCATCGACCGCGTCTGCGGAATCGAGTCGAGGGGATTTCTCTTTGGCATGGCCATCGCCGAGCGGCTCGGCGTGGGATTCGTACCGCTGCGCAAGCCCGGCAAGCTGCCGGCGGCCACCATCGAGCAGGCCTACGCCCTCGAGTACGGGGTCGACCGGTTGGCCGTGCACTGCGATGCCATCTCGCCCGGGCACCGGGTCGTCGTCGTCGACGATCTCTTGGCCACGGGGGGGACGGCCCAGGCGGCGTGCCACCTCGCCGAACGGCTCGGCGGCCGCGTGGTGGCTTGCGTCGTGCTCATCGAGCTCGCCGGCCTCGGCGGGCGGCACCGGCTCGGGCTGCGTCGGGTCGAGAGCGTGCTGACGTATTGAGCTACGCCGTTGCGGTGGCGTGCCGTCCGCGCCGAGGGTCGTCCGAGTGCAGCGGGACGACGTGCCGTGGCGGCGAGGGCGCGTGGTTCGTTGGAGGGGCGTCCGTCGACGGCGCCATGGGTGGCACGACGTCCATCGGTGTACGACGGCGCAGGCTCCTGCTGCTCGCGCCCTTGCGGGCGTGGCTTGCGGCTTGCGGTTTCCCGCCGAGGGTGCCGAGGAGGGCGGAACGCCGGACGCGGGCGCCGTCTACGTGTACCGACCGCCAGCGTCCGTGCGTCGGGGCCTTGCGGATCACCCCGCAACGTCCGCGACCGGCTCCGGCGGTCCTGCGAGCGTGCGGCGGAGGATGTCGAACAGGGCGGGGGAGCGCCGGGTCGGCCAGCGCGCCGGGTCGGCCCGGAGGGCCCTGCGGCTGCGGGAGACCCGTTGGTCCATGGCCTGGCGCGACAGGTCCGAAAGGGCCAGGGCGTGCCGGCGCTTGAGGGTGGAGAGATCCCTGCGCGTCTGGCCGAGCAGGTCGGCCAGGGCGTTCTCGAGGAGAACGGACTCCGGCAGACGAAGGGACCTCAGGGCGGTCTTGAGGCGGGCCTGCATGCGCAGCTCTTCGCGCAGGTCCTCGCCCACGTGTCGCAGGGCTTCTGCCCGATCGGACATGTACCGCGCGAAGAGCATGGCCGCGGCGGCATGGAAGAGCAGCAGGGGGCGCACGTCGTCGGCGCCCAGGGCCGCCTCGCCCTCGAGGAGTTCGAGGGCGCGCTCGGCCATGGCGTCGATGTCGGCTTCGGTGCCGCCCACCATGTCGAAGGCCGGAGCCGCCCATGCCGCCACGAGCAGCCGCAGGCGAATGGCCTCGTACACGAAGAACCGCGCCAACAGCCGGGGCGGGGCGTGGGGCGAGTCCGAGGTGGCGAGGCTTCGCGCCATGGCATCGACCGCGGGGCCCGTTCCCGCCGTCGATGCGCCCGAGACCAGGGGCAAGAGGTCCGAGGGCACCTCGAGGAGCATCGCGTCCCGCAGGGCCGTGTGCATGGTGGCCACGGTCGGGTAGGTCGCATCGTCCACCGCGGCCTGCGCCAAGCTCCCGCCCCGTCGCGAAAGTGCGACGAGCTCTCGCGCGAGGTCGTCGAGTTCGTCGGCGAATGCGCGGACCTCGGCTTCGTCGATACCGACGACCGTGCGGGGAAGGCTCTGGGCCAGGATGCGGGGATCGGGTGCGGGCACGGGGATTCGATGGGTATAGCCACGCTGGGCGCCGGCGCAACCCCGCGCCGGCGGCGCCGCCGTCACTGCTCGATGATCCGCCGGATGATCTCCCGGAGCCGATGGACGCCGCCTGCGTCCCGTGCGACGAACTCGATACCGGCGCCCTCCGGGTGATCGGTATTGCGCACCGTTGCCGCGATCTCGAGGGGAATCTCGCTGCCCGGGGGCAGCACCTCGACGACCAGGTCGCTGCCGACCTCCACGGGTTCTTGGGTGAGCAGCAAGGCACCCCCCTCGGAGATCTCGGACATGGCGGCGACGTGGTGTACGTGGTCGCCGAGTCGGCGCCAGCGGATCTGCACCATCACGGGCAACCGGACGTGACGCCGGCGCGACGGTAGTTCGATCCGGCCTTCGGCCACCTCGCGCAAGAAGCCCAGCTTGCGCTTCTCGGAACCGGCGCAGCGGATCACGCCGCCCGCGCGGACCCGAAGACGAGGTCGCGCCGGGTGCCACGTCTGCCCGACGGCCCGCACGATGATCTTGCCCGGAAGTCCACCGAAGTAGACCTCGGCCAACAGCTCCTCGCCGGCTTCGAACGGCGTCGTGGTGAACACCTCGAGGCCGCCATCGGCCCCGGCGTTGTCGAGGGCGGCCAAGAAGGCGTCGGCGTCTGGGTAGTGGCAGCGAATTCTCTGCAACGTGGAGCGTCCCGGTGCGCGTGATGCTACCCCATGGACCCGCACGAGATGAAGGGGGGCGCCGCAGGTACGGATGACCGTCGGTTCGGCGTATGCTTCGCCCGTGTCCGAGTCGCGCCCCCTGGTGGTCCTGCCGACCTACAACGAGGCGGAGAATCTCGATGCCGTGCTCGACCGGATCCTCGCCGACGCACCGGGGTTCGACGTGCTCGTCGTCGACGACGCGAGCCCGGACGGTACGGGGGCCATGGCCGACGCCCGGGCGGCGCGCAACTCGCGGATCCACGTCCTCCACCGTCCCGGCAAGGAGGGGCTCGGTCGAGCCTACGTGGCGGGCTTCCGTTGGGGGCTCGCGGCCGAGGCCGGGTACACCCATCTTTGCGAGATGGACGCCGACCTGTCCCACGATCCGGCCGACCTGCCGCGTCTGCTCGCGGCCACACGCCCCGAGGGTGCCGATGCGGATCTCGCCATCGGTTCCCGTTACATTGAAGGTGGGAGCATATCGGGATGGGGGCTGGGGCGCCGCGTGCTCTCCCGGGGCGGCGGGCTCTACGCCAAGACGTTGCTCGGCCTTCCGGTGGAGGACCCGACGAGCGGATTTCGGTGCTTTCGCCGAAACGTCCTCGAGACCCTCGCCTTGGACGACGTGGAGTGCCACGGCTACGGCTTCCAGATCGAGATGACGCTGCGCGTCGCCCAGGCCGGGTTTCGCATCGTCGAGGTGCCCATCCACTTCACCGACCGAACCCGCGGGACCTCGAAGATGGACGCCAGGATCGCCGTCGAGGCCGCCACCTTCGTGCTGCGACTGCGCCTTCGGCGGGGGAGGAGGCGGGCGAGGTGAGCGTGCGCGTCTACCTGTCGACCGAGGATGCGGTCGTGGGCGAGGCGGATGCGAAGATCAGCGTGTTCGACCGGGGCTTTCTCTTCGGCGACGCGGTGTTCGAGACGCTGCGTACGGTTGCGGGCCCGCGCCTCTTGGACGGCGCGGCCCATCTCGAGCGGCTGCGGCGAAGCGCCGGGCGCGTGGGGATCGACGTGCCGTGGGCCGACGACACCCTCGAGGACGTCGTGCGCAGAACCTGCGTGGCGACCGGGGCCGACGAGCACCAGGCGCGGGTGATCGTCACGCGCGGTCAGGGGCCCTTGCTCCTCGACCCGCGCACGGCGACCCGGCCGACCTTGGTCGTCATCGCCAAGCCGCTGTCGCTACCCGACCCGGCCGTCTACCGCCGGGGGCTCGACGTGGTCATCGTCGGCACCGCCCGCAGCGCCGACGGGCTCCTCGATGCCACCGTCAAGTCGGCCAACTACCTGGCGAACGTCCAGGCCCTCCGGATCGCCGCCGAACGCGGGGCGGACGACGCCCTTCTGTGCAGCCCGCGTGGGACCGTGACGGAGGGGGCGACGAGCAACGTGTTCTGCGTCGTGGCCGGGCGCCTGGTAACGCCCCCCTTGGACGGCAGCCTCTTGCCCGGGATCACGCGGGGCGTGGTGTGCGATCTTGCGCGGCGACTCGGTCTTGCCGTGGAGGAGCGCCCGCTTA
>RFGU01000114.1 GCA_003696955.1 Deltaproteobacteria bacterium
CTGCTCAAGGCGATGGTGGACAACTGGCAGGGCGTGTTCCGCTACGTCCTCGGCCACGTGGAGCGCTCCTACGTGGGCGAGCTCATCGACGTGCGCAACAAGTGGGCGCACGAGAAGCCCTTCACCTCCGACGACGTCTACCGGGCCCTCGATACGATGCAGCGCCTGCTCGAGGCGATCTCGGAGGGCGAGCGCGCCGAGGCCATCGGCCGGCTCAAGGCCGACCTACAGCGCCAGGTCTTCGCCGAGCAGGCGCGCAACAAGGTCCGCTACAAGCAGCTCACCATCGAGGGCACGCCCAAGAAGGGCCTCAAGCCCTGGCGCGAGGTGATCACCCCGCACCAGGACGTAGCCTCGGGCCGCTACATGCAGGCCGAGTTCGCCGCCGACCTCGCGCAGGTCCACCGCGGCGAGGGGTCCGACGAGTACCGGGACCCCCACGAGTTCTTCCGGCGAACCTTCATCACGTCGGGCCTCCGCGACCTGCTCTCGGGGGCGCTCCGGCGCATCGCGGGCAAGGACGGCGATCCCGTCGTCGAGCTGCAGACCAACTTCGGCGGCGGCAAGACCCACTCGATGCTCGCCCTCTACCACCTCTTCTCCGGCGTGCAGACCGGGAGCCTCTCGGGCATCGAACCCGTGCTGAAGGAGGCCGGTGTGGACGTCGCGCCGCGAGCCCACCGCGCCGTGCTCGTCGGCACGGCCCTCTCCCCCGGCCAGCCCAGCCGCAAGGAGGACGGCACCGAGGTGCGCACCCTCTGGGGCGAGATGGCCTGGCAGCTCGGCGGCAGGCAAGCCTACACGATGATCGAGGACTCGGACCGGACGGGAACGAGTCCGGGCTCGCACGACCTCGTCAAGCTCTTCGACGCCTACAGCCCCGCACTCGTCCTCATCGACGAGTGGGTGGCCTACGCGCGCCAGCTCGTCGCCAAGGAGGGCCTGCCGGCCGGCACCTTCGAGGCCCAGGGCAGCTTCGCCCAGGCACTGACCGAGGCGGCCAAGGCCGCAGAACGAACGTTGGTGGTGGCATCGATCCCCGCCTCCAAGATCGAGATCGGCGGCACCCACGGCGAGTATGCCCTCGAGGTTCTCAAGAACGTGTTCACACGCGTGGGCAAGCCGTGGCGGCCGGCGACCAGCGACGAGGGCTTCGAGATCGTCCGCCGCCGCCTCTTCGAGCCCATCTCGGGCAAGGACAACTTCGCCGCACGCGACGCGACGATCAATGCGTTCGCCAAGATGTACCGCGACCACCGGGGGGAGTTTCCGAGCGAGGCCGCCGAGGGTCGCTACCTCGAGGACTTGCGGTCGAGTTACCCCTTTCATCCCGAGTTGTTCCGCCGGCTCTACGACGACTGGAGTACCCTCGACAAGTTCCAGCGCACCCGCGGGGTGTTGCGCCTGCTCGCCAAGGTGGTCCACCGACTCTGGGAGAGCCAGGACGGGGGCCTGCTGATCATGCCGGCGTCGGTCCCCATGGACGACCACGCCGTCAAGAGCGAGCTGACCCGCTACCTCGACGACGTCTGGGAGCCAATCATCAGCCAGGACGTGGACGGGCCGAACTCCATGCCGCTGGCGCTCGACCAGGAGATCCGCCACCTCGGCCGTTACTCGGCGTGCCGGCGCGTCGCTCGCGCGCTCTACATCGGTACGGCACCGGGAGCGAAGAGCACGACGCCAGGCGTGGGGGCGGAGCGCCTGCGCCTCGCCTGCGCCCAGCCTGGAGAGACCGTCGCCACCTTCGGGGACGCGCTGCGCCGCATCAGCGAGAAGGGGCAGTACATCCACCAGGACGGCAACCGCTACTGGCTCTCGACGCGGCCCAACCTCAACCGCACCGCCGAGGACCGCGCAGCGGCGCTCGCCCGCGAGCCCGAGGATCTCTACGCCGAACTCGTACGCCGGCTGGCCGCCGAGAACGACAAGAAGAACCGCGGCGACTTCGTCGGCGTCCACGTCTGTCCGCAGGACACGGCGGCGGTTCCGGACGAGCCGACCGCTCGCTTGGTGATCCTCGGTCCGCAGCACAGCCACAAGCGGGGGCGGCAGGACTCTCGGGCCCTCGAGGCCGCGGCAGAGTTCCTCGACCACCGTGGCGGCTCGCCGCGCATCAACCGAAACACGCTGGTCTTCCTCGCGGCGGACGAGAAGGAACTCGACAGCCTCCTCGAGGCGACCGCGTCGTTCCTTGCCTGGAGGTCGATCCTCGAGGACAAACAGTCCCTGAACCTCGACCAGTTCCAGCTCGCCCAGGCCGAGAGCAAGGTCGAGGAACTCGACCGCACGGTCGACTTGCGCATCGGCGCGACGTGGATCCACGCCCTCGTCCCCGTCCAGCTCGACTCCTCGGGCGAGGTCACCTGGGAGGTAACCCGGATCCCGGGCAACGGGTCCCTCGCGAAGCGGACCAGCGCCAAGCTGGTGCTCGACGAGGCCTTGCTCCCGAAACTCGGCGGGATCCGCCTGCGCATGACCCTCGATAGGTACCTTTGGAGCGATAGAAACCACGTCACGCTCGGCGAACTCGCCGAGTGGTTCCCGCGCTATCTCTATCTGCCGCGCATCAAGGACCGCGACACCCTCGTCGCCGCGGTGGAGGATGGCGCAGGCGCCCTCGTCATCGACGACGCCTTCGTCGTCGCCGAGGCCTTCGACGAAGCCTCTGGGCGCTACCTCGGCCTCCGCGTAGACGGTGGCGGCCCCTCGGTCATCGACAACGACACCTGCATCGTCAAGCCCGACGTCGCCTGCAAGCAGCAGGCGGAAGACGAGCGCAACCACATCGCCGGCATCAGCCCGGCCCCTCCAGCAGCCGACGAGGCCACGACCTCGCCTCCGGAC
>RFGU01000115.1 GCA_003696955.1 Deltaproteobacteria bacterium
GCCGCCGCCGCCAGGCTGAACGACACGATCTTGGCCAGGCTGGCCGGCTTGCCCAGCATGAGTTGACCGGCCCGGACTTCGGCCCGCCCCTCCCGGTAGGCCCGATCGCCCTCCACCTCGAAGGGCACCGAGGCACACGAGGCGTAGGGGACGTTCACGGACATGCGCGGCGAGCGTGACACGTTGAAGGTCGTGACCGCGCCGTCGGGCCGGAAGAACTTGATCTTGCGGATCTCGTTGCCGGGCGGCGCCCGCGTCCATTCGCCGAGTTCCACGTCGAGGAAGACGTCCTTTGGGTCGACGTAGCTCGACAGGGTCTGACCGTTCTGGGCGAGTCGGTCCTGCCAGCGCTGGATGGGGTTGACCTTCTCGAACTCCACCTCGATGGGCAGCTCGAGCGCGTTGGCCGTCGCCTCGGTCACGGTGCCCGGGCAGGTGTAGGCACAGCCGGTGTCGGTGACGGTCGGGCTGCACACGGTGCCGTCGGCCAAGGTCGCGCGGGGGCAGGTGTCCACCGGATAGATGCACGCCGGCCGCCGCCACACGAAGGTCACCTGGCGAAACTCCAGATCGAAGGGGGCCGTCGGGTAGGGGCCGTGCCAGCGTGCCCCGAAGCGGGCGGCCGCCCGTTCCGCCGTGGCGGCCAGGTCGACTTCGAGGGTGCCCACGCCGAGGGGGGCCCGTGGCACGAGGATCCGCAGGGCTTCGCCGTGTAGATCCCGCACGCACTTGGCGGTGTCGATGGAGACCCCATGGACCGACACGGACAGGCGGTCGCGATCGGCCGGTACGATGCGCGTGCGGGGCAGGGCGACCTCGGTCCAGCGGCAGCGTGGCTCGATGGGCAGCGCGGCAATCGTGTGCTCGCCTGCTGGCGCGGGGCGTTCGCGGAAGCTGCGCCCATGGGGCAGGTAGTGGCCCCCGAGGCTGCGGACGGTGAAGCTCGCCCGCGGCGAGGTGGTGCCGACGCCGACCGTGACGATGCCTCCGGCCAGTCGGATCGACTCGATGTCGGGGGGGGCGGCTTCGAGTTGCTCGAGCAGCAGGAACAGGACCCACGGGTCGGCGGCCTCGGCCGTCCCGGCGGCGAGCGTGTCGGCGGTGCACGCGGCATACAGTGCCCCGATGTTGGAGAGCCCCGGCGGCAGGTCCACCATGGGGCGGCAATCCGCGTCCGACGAATCCGAACAGGGGGCGGGGGGCTCGCCCTCGAAGCGGTTCCAGGCCGCGGGCAGCACCAGGTGGCGTCCGCCGAGTCCGCTCGGTGCCAGGATCTGCTCGACGGGTTGGTCGTTGCGCGGCCCCTTGGCCTCCGTAACGACGCAGACGTGGGTCGGCATCTCTCCCGTCTGGGGGGCGAGTTCGATGGTGACCTTCGTGCCCGCGAGCGCCGTGACCGGCAGCAGACAGGCCACGAGAACGATCCAATAGGCGATCAACCGCCGCACGCGTCCTCCGGGGCCGGTACGCAGGCGTAGTGGGCCGCACACGCGTCGGCGTCCCGCAGACCCGCGAGATCCGTCGTGCGCAGCTTCCGGGCGCACCGGTGGCAGGTGCCCTCGAGCCGTACGAACGTTGCGTGTCGCCGTCGCTTGCCGAGCAACTTGTTGCGGTCGTTGTAGTAGCAGGCGCGGTAGCGGGGCCTTCGCGCCTCGGTGGCACGCGCCTGCTGTGGCGGGGATGGCGAAGGCGGAGCGGTCGTCGGCGCCGGGGAGGGGGATCCACCGCCCGCGTCCCCTGCATCGACGTCGGCCAGGGCACTCGCCACGGGTGCGGCGCCGCCCGTGGCCGCGCGCGAGGGCGGGGCCGGTACGTTGCGTCCGCCGGCGTCCGGGGAGGGGGCGACCGGCCCCGTCTTGCCGCCGGCCGCCGCCGGCTTCTCGACGGGCTCCGCGTCGGGCTGCACCGGCCGTCCGAGCGCAAGGGCCACCGCCGCCACGGCACCCGCCGCTACGGCGAGGCTCGCCCCGGCACGGATCGCAATGCGGCGGCGCATCCGGGAAAGGCGGGTGGTCCCGCGCAGCGCACGGGCCAGGGCCTCCATGGAGGGGTAGCGTCGGTCCGGAGCGGGGTCGAGCCCGCGTCGCAGCACCTTGACCACGGCATCGGGCACGTGTCGGTCGTCCACCCGTGCGATCGCCCCGCGTTCGGCCGCTTCGCGATAGGCCATGAGGGTCTCGCCGTCGAAGGGGGGGCGCCCGAAGAGGGCCTCGAAGAGGGCGACGCAGAAGCTGAACTGGTCCGAGGCGAAGGTGGCGGCCGTGGCGTCGCGGAATTGCTCGGGGGCCATGTACTTCGGGGTGCCCAGGACGCTTCCCACCCGGGTCAAGGTCAGGTCGTCGTCGTCCGCGTCGGGGGCGGCCGCGGGTTCGGCATCGTTCGACAGGCGGCCTCCGGCCAGGCCGAAGTCGGACACCCGCACGCGACCGTCACGTCCCACGAGGACGTTCTCGGGTTTGAAGTCGCGGTGCACCACGCCCGCCCCGTGGGCCGCCGACAGGCCGTCGGCCGCCTGGACGAAGAGGTCGACGATGCGGTCCCACGGAAGGTCGCGATGTGCAAGGTGGGTGCGCAGGTCCTCTCCCTCGACCAGCTCCATGGCCACGAACACGTCCCCGTCCTCCACGCCGACGTCGTAGACCGCGATGACGTTGGGGTGGGAGAGGCGCGCCATCGCGCGTGCCTCCCGCAGCAGGCGGGCTCGCGCCTCGGCGGCGGCCTCTCCGTCGCGCCTCCGCTCGCCGAGCAGGAGCTTGAGGGCCACCTCCCGGTCCAGATCCGGATCGTACGCACGATAGACGACCCCCATGGCACCGGCACCGAGTCGGCCGCGGATCTCGTAGCGGCCGAGGCGAGGGGGGGCGTCGTCCCGACTCGGCCCGAACAGACGTTCGGCAACGGCCAGGCGCGCCCTTCGGGCTTCGAGGTCGTTCGAGGGTGGCGCAGCGGAGCGCAACCACGAGTCGTCGTTCGGCACCGGCACGGCAGATCCCCTGGTGCGCGGGCATCCTACCCCGTCGCGTCTTCCGGTGCACACGCGGTCGTGGTGCTAAGGTGCCCCTGCGAGTCGAGCCGTGCGACCCACCCTGTGCATGTTGTGCGCCCTCCTGGCGGCCGCCTGCGGCGGTGCAGCCGGCCGATCCGTGGCCGTCGACGTCGGCCGGGTGGTCGTGCGCTCGGCGCCGGACCGTCTCGAAGCTCCGGTGGCCGAGGCCGTGCGGGGGCATCTCGAGCGCTCCCCCTTGTTCACCGTGTCCGGCAGTTCGGACGATCCGCCGGTCGAGCTGGCGGTACGCGAGGTGGCGGACGGAGCCGAGCGCGGCATCCGGATCGCGGCCGTGATCGCGGACCCCAAGGCTCCCTCGGGCAGGTGGGAGGCCACGGTCGAGGTCCTCGCCACGGGCGGACGGGCCCTCGAAGGGGCCGACCTGGACGCCGCGGCCGCGCGGGTCGTCGCGGTGCTCGAGGCCCGCCGCCTCCTCGCGACCGGTCGGCGCGAGGCGGTCGGGCGCGTCCTCACCTCGGACGATCCGGAGATCGTGGGGCTTGCCTTGGACTGGATCCGTGATCACCAACCGAAGGACTACGCCGACGCCGCCGTGCCCTACCTCGCCAGCGACCATCCGAACCTCGTACGACGGGCCGCCGAGATCCTCGGTCGCACGCAGGATCCGGCGTACGTGTCGGTGCTGCTCGATGCGGCCCAACGGGCGCCGGAGGGGCCGCGCAGAGCCGTCTACGAGGCCCTCGGCCGCATCGGAGGCGATCGCGCAGAGCGCTTCTTGGAGCTGGCCGCCGAGCACGAGGCGTCCGCCGAGTTGGCCGAGGCGGCCCGGAGGGCCCTCGACGGACTCCGTCATCCGGTCGGGGCGGGCGCCTCGGCTCGCCTCGACGTCGGCATGCGAAGGGGGCATCGATGAAGAACCACTCTCCCACGATGGGGCGGGCGCTCGGCGCCACGTTGGCCCTGATCGCGCTCCTGCCGGGGGCATCGGCATACGCCGGGCCTGCGGGTGGGCCACCGCCCGAGGCGGCGTCCGCGGATCGGCCGTCGGCGTCCCCGGCCGAGGCGCCGACACCGTCGTCCGACGTGGACCCCGGACAGGAGGCATCGGCGGCCGGGACGACGAAGACCGCCCCCGTAGACTCCGCGCCCTCGCCGGCTGCCGAGGGGCAGGCACCCCCGCCGGCCACACCGCCGCGCCAGCTCGTGCCCCTGCCACCGCCGCCGCCGCGGGAGCCCGCCGACAGCCTCCCGAAGGGCCCGTGGTACGGCACGTTCTGGTTCGAGGTACGACCCGAACTCACCGCGCCGGTGGCGGGCGCTCAACCCGCCAAGGGCGAGATCGTCTCCGGCGGTGCGACGGTGGGCCTGGGGTTTCGCCTTCATCGACTCGTGGGCCTTCGGACGGCCATGGGCCTTTTGTTGCACGACGCCCGCGCGCGCCGGGTCACGACGGTCTTCGGCGATCGCATCGACGTGGTCGACTACGGGCAGATCCTCGCGTTCGAGTTTCTCGGGCTGCGGGCGTTCGCGCCGGCCCATCCGCGTTTCCTGCCGTATCTCGACGTATCCGGGGGCATGGCGCTTTGGTTCCCGGCGGACGGAAGGCCCGCCGTCCCCGGTGCGCTCGTCCGGGTCGCGCCCGGGTTCGAGGGATGGGTCGCACCGCGGATCACCCTGGGCGCCTCCTTCGGGTACCGGTTGCTGGTCCTGTCCAACACCGTGGGTCACGCCGTGCAACCGGCCATCGTCTTCGGCGTCCACTGGTGAGGCGGGCGCCGAACCCGGCGGCGTCGCCTGGACCGGACGATTAGGGGCCTTCGTCCTCGAGCCCGAGGGTGCCCACCAAGAAGCCGTCGGACCCGACTTCGCCGCATCGTCGCGCCCACGGTTCGGGGAATCGGCCAGCCACGCAAACCCGTTCGGATCGGGCGAGGGCTCGCAGGAACGCCCGTTCGGTGCCGTCGGGCCTTCGGGCGATCACGGGGCGGGGCGAGGCCCACGTCGGGTCCGGCGTCCCGGGCTCGGCCTGCGGGCGGTCGAGTTGGACGACGAGCAATTCGCGGTCGCCGAGTTCGGCCGTAGGCGCATCGTTGTCCCGGGCGATGACGGCGAAGAGGCGTCCGGCCGCCGGGAGGAACGAGACGCGCCGGTGGGGGAGGTACTGCGGCGTCGAGCTCGCTCCCGCGCCGAAGAACGCACCGTCCGCCACGCCGACGGCCCACGGTGGCGCATCGTCCCCTTCGGGGACCGCGAAGAGCCGCAACGAGGCGCCGTGGGTGAGTCCCTCGATGCCCCCCGAGGGCGAGAACACGGCCAAGTCGCGGCCATCGGACGTCACCCGTTCGAAGTAGATCCGGCCGGTCGGCGTGATGCCCGCGGCGCCGACCCGGTCCTCGATGGCCGGCCAAAGGGTGCACGAGGCCGCGCCCGCCAACTCGCGAAGGGCGAGGCCCCCCTCGGGCCCTTCGTAGAGGAGCGAGGCCGCGTCCGCCGAGAAACTCGCAAGACCCGAAATCGACATGCCGCCCCGGGAGGTCGTCAACGTGCCGACGAAGCGATCCGCGAGATCGAACGCCCCGTCGCCGTCGGACACGAACACGAAGGTCTCCGCCGCATCTCCGGGCACCGTGACCGCGAGGGCCGCGTCGCCGGGGGCGAACTCGACGGACGTGGGCACCCGCACGTCGCTGGCGAGGGGCTCCGGGGCGGGCAGGGGGGCCGACGTGTCCACTACGAAGAGGTCGCGCCGCTCGCCATCGACGATCCGCTCGAGCAGGACGTGGCGATCGCCGACCGTCACCACGTGCAGGGCGGGCCCCGCAAGGGGGGCGAGTACCCGGCTGCCGGCCCGATACGCCCACGATGCACCCTCGGCGTCCCGGACGAGGAAGGTGGCCCCCGAGCGCAGTGGGGCCACGAGCGCCGTGACCTCGAGGGCGAGGGGCGATTCGTCGGCCCCGAAGGCGGCATCCTCGTCGAGATTCCAGTGGAGGAGGCGTCCCTCGTCGTCGAGGGCGACGGCGTGGCGCGCATCGCCCGAGACGAGCACGGGCGTACCGGCCGGCAGACGCTCACCGTCCGGGCCGTGGAGCGGTCGCTCGTCGAAGGTACAGGTCTGCGCCGCACAGTCGGCGACCACGGCCACCACGCCTTCGGGGAGGCTGGCCGCCAGCACCACGCCCCGATCGGACGCGCCGCCGCCAACGGCGACCCACGGGGCGTCGCAGGCCGCCGGTGGGTCCCCGAATTCCGCGCACCCCATCGCCCCGCCGACCGCCATGAGCGCCAGCATACGCATCGCGACGCGAGCGCAGTGGGCGGATAGGCGCAAGGAACCCATCGTTCCTATCATACCTTGGATCGTCTCCGGGAGGGAAGGGCAACAAGAGCGGTTCCGTTGTGGCAGGCTTGGGGGCCCGTGCTCGGCGACGAACATCCGCCTCCCATCGGCTGGCTTCGGTGGGGCACCGCGCGCGCGCGGCTCTTGTCATGGCCCTTGCTGTGCTCGGCGGCGGGCGTGGCTGCGTGCGGCGGTCGACCGGGCCCCACCTACGAGGCCCAGGCCGACGCCGACCGCGCAGCCTACGGTCGTCCCGCGGCGGGGGAAGCGGATCCGGGGGCCTCGGGCGGTGGCGAGGCCGACCGGGAGGCGTCGTACGAGGCGACGTATCGAGCCGCCCGGGAGCTTGCGGACGGGCCGCTGCCGCAGGGGCCGGCCCTCGAGCGGATCCGAGGGGAACTCGCGGAGGTCGCCAACCGCGCGCGTGACCGGCACCTTCGGGCCAACGCGGCCGTGCTCTTGGCCTCCATCGAGGAGCGGGTCGGGCGAATCGAACCGGCCATCTCGTTGTTGCGCCATGCCCGCGCCCTGGTGGCGGACGATCCCGGGCCGGCCATGGCCCTCGCCGTGGTGCTCGGTCGCGCCGGACGATTCGACGAGGCGGCGAGGATCCAGGCCGAAGCGGCCGAACTGGATCCCGACAACCTGGAGAACTGGCTGTTGCTCGGCGAGTTTCGCACCAAGGCGGGGGACCGGGACGGTGCCGTGGAAGCCTACGCGGCCTACGAACTGCGCCGCAAGGGGCTTCTCGACGGGCTCACCCTCAGGCGCAAGGACGGCACGTACCTCAGGCCACCCGAGGAGCGGGCGGCCTGCGCCCGAGCGCTGGCCGCGGCGACCGACCAGGGGACGGCCCGGGGCCTGCTCTATGCCCTCGCCCACGAACCAGAGCCCGAGGTCCGCCGTGCCATCGTCGAGACCATGGCCGTCATGCGGCTCGCCGACTTCGTGCCCGCACTCCGCCGTGCCCTCGAGCGGGAGTCCGATCCCGGGGTGCGCGCGGCCATGGAGGCGGCCGTGGCCCACATCGAGGCCGACCCGGTGTCCCCGGCGCCGGAGCGGGTGGCACCTTCGACCACCGCCACGTCCACGACGCCCTAGATGACCGCGGCCAGGCCCACGCTCAGCGTCCGCGACGTCGGCCATCGGTACGCCAAGGCCGAACGGCCGGCCTTGCGCGACGTCTCGTTCTCGGTCGATCCCGGGGAACGGGTGGGGCTGCTCGGGCCCAACGGCGCCGGCAAGTCCACGCTCATGCGACTGTGCTGCGGCGTGCTGGCACTGCAGCGCGGGTCCATCGAAGTATGCGGCTTCGACGTGCGGCACGACCGGCTCGAGGCGAGGGCCCGAATCGGTTACCTGCCCGAGACCGCCCCGCTGCCCCCCGAACTCAAGGTCGTGGAGTACCTCCGCTTTCGTGCCCGGCTGCGGGGACTGTCCCGCCCGGCCGAGGCCGCCGCGGAGGTCCTCGACCGCACCGCCACGGGCCACGTCGCCGACCGTCTCATCGGGCATCTTAGCCGAGGCTACCGGCAGCGGGTGGGCCTTGCCGACGCGCTGCTCGGCGATCCTCCGCTGTTGATCCTCGACGAACCGACGGTCGGGCTCGACCCCGTACAGATCGAGCAGGTGCGATCGCTCGTCGTCGGACTGGCGGAAGACCGGGCCGTCGTCTTCTCGAGCCACATCCTCGCCGAGGTGGCGGCGGTGTGCGACCGCGTGGTCATCCTCGCGGACGGCCGCCTGGTCGCCGACGAGCCCGTGGAGGCCGGCACCGACGTCGACGTGCGATGGGACCGCGAACCGGGCGAGGCCCTCGACGCCATCGCCCGCACGGCGGACGCCCGCGTCGTGGATGCGGGACCGGTGCCGCACGGTGGTTATCGCGCCACGTTGCGGGTCGCGCCGGGCGGCGCCTCGGCCTGCGCCGAGGCCGTCGGCCGCGCGAGCTTCGCCGCGGGCCTTACGGTCCTCGAGCTTTCGCCGCGGCGATCGGCCCTCGAGGACCGCTTCCTCGAGGCGGTGGAGGGAGGCCGGTGACCGGCCGCCGACGGGCGTCGCATGCGGGCATCCTGCGAGGCCTTGCAGCCGTCGCAGCCCGGGAGATCCTCGGACTGCTCGCCGTGCCGCGGGGGATCGTGGTGGCGGTGTTGTTTCTCTTGCTGCAAGGTTGGAATTTTTCGCTGCTCCTCCATGCCCTCAACGATCCGCTCGCGGCGCCCGGACCGGTGATGCGGTACTTCTTCGGCGGGAGCTTCTTCGTGTTCTGGTTGCCGGTGGCCTTCGTGACGTCCATCGTCGGGATGCGCCTCGTGGCCGAGGAGCGTGCGCGCGGTACCTTCGACCTCCTGCTTGCGGCACCGGTGCGGCCGTGCCAAGCGATCCTCGGCAAGTACGTGGCGGCGCTCGTGTACTACGGGGCCCTGTGGGCGCCGACGGTCCTCTTCGTGGTGATGCTCCGCGGGGCGGGCGCCGAACCCGATCTCGGCCCCGTGGCATCGGGCTACCTGGGGGCCTTCGTCGTCGGGGCCCTGTGCCTGGCCATCGCCACGGCGGCGAGCGCCGCCTCCGAACAGCCCCTGTCCGCGGCCGCGGCCGCCTTCGTCGTGATCGTGGCCCTCGTGCTCTCGGGCCTTTGGGCGGACGAAGCGCCGGCCGGTCCGGTACGCGAGGTGCTCGACGCCGCGAACCTCCTGGCATTCATGCAGGAGACGGCCCAGGGGATCGTGGACGCGGGTCGCCTTGCGGTCTACGCCGCCGCGACGGCAGGCGCTCTCGTGCTCGCCGTGCGATGGACCGACCCCTACGGTGGGCGCGACGGCATGCTGCGGACGGTGGCCATCCTCGCGTGCCTCGTCGCCTGGGCCGGGATCGCGCGTCGCCACCTGCCGCGCGCCGACTGGACGAGCAGCCGAATCTACACGGTCTCGGACGAGGCGACGCGCTACTTGGCCGCACTCGACCGCGACGTGCGCGTGGACGTGCTCGTGCCGTCGGTGCTCGCCGCCGACCAGCCCAATCCCTTGCGACGTGAACTCGACGAGGTGTTGCGTCGCATGGCCGCGCGCACCGATCGGCTCGTCGTACGCTTCGTCGATCCGGACCGGGATCGCGAGGAGGCCGAGGCGCGCATCGCCGCGTTCGGGCTCTCTCCGGCGGATCTGGTGGAGGGCGTCGTCCTGGTCGAATCCGGGGAGCCGGGCCGCCGCCGCCGCGTACACCTTCGCGCCCCGGACCTGGTGACCTACGCCGCGGGGCCCGACGTCGCCGTATCCGGCCCGCGGGTGGTGGCCTTCGACGGCGAGGGCGCCCTCGTCCGGGCCTTCGCCCGCGTGACCCGAACCCGTGATCCGGAGGTCTGCATCACCCAGGGACACGGTGAGCCGGACGTGACGAGCCTTGCGCCCTACGACGGGCTCGCGCACTTCGAGGATCTCCTGCGGGACGAGGGCTATGGCGTGCGCACCGTGGTATCGAAGGGCGATGCGGAGGGCTGTGACGCCCTCGTCGTCGCCGGCCCCAAGGGCCCACTGCCCGAAGACGTCCGTGCCGCCGTCTTCGAGGCCCTGGATCGGGGGCGAGGGGTGGCCCTCTTTGCCGGTGCGGTGCTGCTGCGGGGCCGGGATCGCCTGGCCGATCACGGCCTGGAGGATCAACTCGCCCGTTTCGGCATCGCCTTCGGGGAACGCGTGGTCCTGGATCCCCACGCCCGCCCCGGCGCGACACCCCTTCTTTCCTTCACGCTGGATGAAGGGTGGGGGGAGGCTGCCGCCGTGGCCCATCTGGTGGGGCGTCCGGTGTCCTTCGTCCTTGCCCGCGAACTCGAGGTCGACGGACGTGCGGCGGCGCCGGTGCCGGAGGTGTGGTTTTCTGCGCCGGAATCTTCGTGGGCCGAGGCCGACCTTGCTGCGCTTCGGGAGGGGCGCCCCGTGGCGTACGACGAGGGGGCCGATCGCCGCGGCCCCATTCCGCTCGTGGTCGCCACGTCCGCCCCGGGAGGGGGCCGTCTCGTGGTCGTCTCGAGCGACCAGATCCTCCTCAATGCCCACCTGCGACCCGATCTCGTGTACGACGCCACCCGCGATCTGGTGCGTGCCGTCGTGGCCCACGTGGCCGACGCAGTGCCCGTGGTGGGGATCGAGGCCCGGCCACGGGAGTCGATCAAGCTCGTCCTGCGTCCCGAGCAGCTTCGGCGCATGACCCTCATGGCCTGGTTCGGCCCGGCCGGGCTCTACGCCGCGGCCGGACTCTTCGTGGTGTGGGGGAGGCGAAGGGCGCGATGAGCCGCTCGACGATCGCATGGTTGCTGCTGGCGGCGGCATCCGTCGCGGCATTCGTGATCGACGGCCGCGGGGAGGCCGACGCGCCGCCCGTGGTGGACGTACGCACCGGCGCCCGCCCCCTGCTCGATGCAGCGCTTCGCGGCCAGCTCGACGGCGCATCGGTGCACATCGAGCGTCCCGGCCGCCCGACCATCGAGATCGTTGCAAACGAGGAGGGCGCGACGGTGTTGGAGGACGGCAGAGTGGCGGGGCCGGCCGATGCCGATGCCGTCGAGGCCCTGTTCGAGGATCTGCGCCAGACGCGGGTCCGACGGACGATCCCGGCCGACGCCCTCGGCGAGGTGGTCGGCACGATCAGCCTCGTGACCGGCGGCGACCGGCACCTTCGGGTGGAGTTCGGCGAGGCGCTGGCCGACGGCGCTCGGGCCGCCCGCCTCGACGACGGGACGACCGTCGCCCTCGATCCGTTCGCGGCGCCCCACGTGGACGCCGACGTGCGGTCCTACCTGCTGCGGCGTCTTCTGCCCGTGGCCCCCGACGAGGTCGTGCGGATCGACGTGGGGCCGTCCACCCTGCGTTTCGACGACGGGTTCTACGTCGTCGAGCGCGACGGCCTTCGGCTACGCGTGGCCGGACCTGCCGCGTTGGCTGCCATCAGGCGCATCGTCGAAGCTCCCATGACGGATCTCGCGCCGCCTGCGGAGGAGGGGTTGCCACCGCGTTCGGCGATCCGGGTCGAAGCCGTGGGCGGTCGAACGTTCGACGTGGGGATCGTGGCCGACGGCTGCGGCGCGGAGGGCGTTCTCGCCGTCCGGGGACCCGGCTACCGGGGGTGCGTGGACGCGAAGACCTTCGATCCGTTCGATGCCATCGCCCTTTGCGATCGGCGCCTACTGCCCGCTCGTCCCGGCCAGGTGGTTCGAGTAGCGTCCGATGGGGGCCTGCGTCTTTCGCGGCGGCCGCATGGTGGATGGGTGGCCGAGCGCGACGACCAAGGCACCGTCTGGCAGCAGTCGCTGTCCGAGTCGCGCGTCTACGCCTACCTCGAACGGCTTACGGAGGCCCACCTCGATCCGACGCGGCCCGTGCAGCTCGATGCCGTCGATGCACGCATCGAAGTGACGGTGGACGGGGGCGGGCGGATCGCCCTCGAGTGCGGCCGCACCGGATGCCGCCGGGAGGGTGAGCCTGCCTTCGCGCTCGTGGGCGGCGACGTCCCGGCCCTCGTACCGGATCCGGACCGGTTGCGCACGGAGGTCCTGGCCACGTTCCGTCCCGACGACGTGGTCTCGATCCGGGTGTCACGGGCCGCGCCCGACGGAATTGCCCTTCGGGTCGTCGACGACGGGCGAGGGATGGTGCTTCAGTCCCCATCGGATCATCCGTTCGCGGCCGATGCCGTCGATCCCCTGCGGGTCGAGGCCATGTTGGGCGTCCTTTCGAGTCTGCGCGGTCCCGACACCACCCCCCGGGGGCGGATCGCGTACCGCTACGACATCGGATTGGTCGACGGGCGCACCCTTCGCATCGATGTCGACGACACCTGCGTCGCCGCGATCGATGGGCGCGGCGTCGAGCTTTCCAACGCATCGTGCGCAGCGGTGACCGCCATGCCCCTCTATCCCGATCCGCTGCGGGATCTGTTGCGGCGGGCCGACACGGTGCGGGTTTCGGCGGCCGGATGGAACGGCAGCGTCGGACTGGCCCGGGCAGGGCAGGGCGGGGCCGGAGCGGACGACGCGGGTACGTGGCGGGCGCTGGCGGGGGAGGCCGACCACCGCTTCACGCAGGCCCTCGCCCGCGTACGGGCGGCCGCGGCCTTTCGCGGCGACCGGCTCGAGCCCCACGATGCGGCCGACCGGGCCGAGGTCGTCTTCGAGGCCGACGTGGCCGGACGGACGGTTCGGGCGGAGTTCGGCCCCGGCGGCCGCTGGGTTCGGTTCGGCAAGGCCCGCTGGCGCTACGCGGCCGAAGGGACGGGGTCAGCGACGACGCAGGAGGGCCGCCGCGGCCCCGCCGACGAGGGTGGCGGCGATGCCACCGAGCAGGACGAGTTCGACGGTGCCGGCACCGGCGAGCGCCGCCAGGGCGAACGCCCCCACCGATAGGGCCGCCATGCGGCCGCGGAAGACCCGTTCGAGCCGGGCGTGGCGACGAAGTCCGGCCGAAAGGCGTGCAAGCTGGCGTTCGTCCTCGGGCGGCAGGGGCCGCGCCTCGGCCTTGGGGGGCAAGAGGGCATGGTTGTCCCAGGCAAGCCGCGTCGCCAGGGCGTAGAGCCGGTTGGCCTCGGCCTCCGGGTCGTCTTCGCAGGCCATCACCACGGCGACCGACAACGTGCGCACGCGGCCGTCGTAGACCCGGGCGGCGCCGAGGGCCCGCACGGCCTCCACCAGGAACGCGCGGGCCTGGCCGCAACGGGCGTCGCATCCTCCCTCCGCTTCGCCTCCGAGGCACAAGATGGCCATCTCCAGGGCGTCGCGGGCCGCCAGCAGGTGGGCACCACGGTGATCGCCGCCGCTCGGCGGGCTGCGATAGAGCGCCGGTGAGATGGCGTCGGCGGTCGCGAGGGTCGGCACGGCGGGCGATGAGGCTCCGCGTATCAAGGTACTGCCGCATCGTCGTCCCGGCCACCGAAATCGGGCGGCGATGCCCGCTCCCTCCGCTTGGCGTCGTCCCACGCCCGTTCCATCTCGGCGAGGTCGCTCTCCTCCGGGGTCTTGCCGGCCGCGTGCAGGGTCTCGACCACGTGGCGAAACCGCCGCTGGAACTTCTCGGTCGACCGGGCGAGGGCCACGTCGGGATCGATCCCGAGCTTTTGCGCCAGGCGAACGAGCACGAAGAGGAGGTCGCCGAACTCCTCTTCGATGGCCTGCCGAGCCCCGCTCGAGATCGCCTCCCGCAGCTCACGCCACTCCTCGTCGACCTTGTCCGCCACCGCCGAGGCATCGGGCCAATCGAAGCCCACCGCGGCGGCCTTCTCCTGCAGGCGATAGGCACGCACGAGGCTCGGAAGGCCCTTGGGCACCCCCGCCAGGGGATCGTAGGGGGTGTCGGTGTCCTTGCTCTTCTCGGCGCGCTTGCGTGCCGCCCACGCGCGCTCGACGTCGCCGGCGGTCTCCGCGCGGCCCTGGCCGAACACGTGGGGATGGCGTTCGATCATCTTGCACAGGATCCCGTCCACGACGTCGTCGAGGTCGAAGGCCCCCTCTCGCGAGCGCAGCGCCGCCTGGAAGACGATCTGGAACAGCAGGTCCCCGAGTTCCTCGCGGTGGGCCGACGGGTCGCCGAGTTGGGCCTCGGCCACCTCGTGCGCCTCCTCGAGCAGGTAGGGGCGTAGGGAGGCGAGGGTCTGCTCCCGGTCCCAGGGGCAGCCGTCCGGGGCGAGGAGGCGATCCATGAGGTCCCGGAGACCATCGAGGCCGGGGCGCAGCCCGTGCCGCGCGCGCAGATCGTCGGCGTTGGAGGGCGTCTCGTCGCGTGGTACGCTCATCGCTGGGGCATGTAGCATGCTCCGCGCCCATCCATCGTTTTGAACGCGCCACGCAAGCTCACGTTCGAGGAACGGGGACCGCTGCAGGCCATGCTCGCGGCGGTGGCCGGCGACGGGGGGCGCCCTTCGCCCCTCGAACAGGCCACCGGTGCCAGGCTCCACGTGCGGGGCCACGAGGTCACCGTGGACGGCGGTGACGCCGACCTGGTGGAGCGACTGTTGCGGCAAATCTACGGTCTGGCACGGGCGGGGCGCCCGGTACGCCCCGACGACGTGCCCCGTGCCGTGGCCATGCTCCGCCAGGACCCCAACGTGCGGTTGTCGGACGTGTTCGCCGAGGACGTGCTCGTTCGGCCGCGCAACGGACGACCGGTGTCGCCGCGCAGCGTCACCCAGAAGCGGTACGTCGCGGCGATTCGCGAACATGCGCTGACGTTCGGGGTGGGACCGGCGGGAACGGGCAAGACGTTCCTGGCCGTCGCGATGGCCGTCCATCACCTGCTCGCCGAGAAGGTGCGTCGCATCGTGATCTCGCGGCCGGCCATCGAGGCCGGCGAGCAACTCGGATTCCTGCCCGGAACCCTCGAGGAGAAGGTCAGCCCCTATCTGCGCCCCATCTACGATGCGCTCTACGCCATGCTCGATCCACCGCGGGTGATGCGCATGCTCGAGCAGCAGGTCATCGAGATCGCGCCCCTCGCCTACATGCGGGGCCGGACCCTCGAAGACGCCTTCGTGATCCTCGACGAGGCCCAGAACACCACCCGCGAACAGATGAAGATGTTCCTCACCCGGATCGGGCAAGGCACGCGATGCGTGGTCACCGGCGACCCGTCCCAGGTGGACCTACCCGGTGCACAACGGAGCGGGCTGGCCGATGCCCTCGACGTGCTCGCGGGGATCGAAGGGATCGCCGTGGTCCGCTTCACGGGTGCGGACGTGATGCGGCATCCGCTGGTGCAGCGCATCGTCGAGGCCTACGAATCGAGCGGCGGCGGCACGGCCGGCGCCTGATCCGTGCAGCCGCCCGTCCGCACTCGGGCCGGTCGGGCCGGTCTTCGGACTTTCCCGCGGCTGCGACCGGCCCCATGCACGGGATCGTGCCCGTCTCCGACTTGCGCTCGGACGCCCTGTCCCTCGCCGATCCTCCGGCCAACGACCCCCCGGACCACGTGCCCGAGCGGTCCCCGGGCCCGGATGCTGCGCGGCTGCGCGCGTACGTCCACGATCTGCGCAATCCGGCCGGTGCCATCGGGATGGCAGCCAACCTGCTCGGCAGCACCGTGGGGCCCCTGATCGATGCACTGCCCGCGGCGCAACGGGCCCTGGCCCGAACCGCCCTCGCGGCGCTCTCGGAGTCCGTGGATCAGATGCGCCACATCCTCGACCATCTTTCGGCGCAGTTGCCCGCGCCCCTGGTGGAGCACGGCCCGTCCGGTCCCGTCGTCGAGGCGTTCGCGCGCCCGAGTTCCGTGGCGCTCGACGAGGTCTTGCGCAGGCTCGAGATCCTCGTCGTGACCCGCTCGGCAACCCCGGGACTGGTCCACGTGGCGTGCCCGCCCGGCCTTTCCGTCCTCGGCCGCCCGAGCGAGATCCTGCGCGCCATGGTCAACGTGGTGGAAAATGCCCTCGAAGCTGCCTCGTCGGGCGGGCGCAAGCAGCCCCGGGTCGAGGTGACGGCCCGTGCCGTCCGCGGCGGCGTGGAGGTGACCGTGGCCAACGCGGGGCCGAAGATGCCCGAAGCCGTGGCGGCCTACCTCGAAGGGCGTAGCGAGACGCCGCCCATCTCGACCCACGGCAACGGGATCGGCGTGACCGTGGTCCGCCGTGTGATGGAAGGGCACGGCGGGAGCGTGCGCGTGGGCCGCCGCCATGGCGTCACCTACGTCACGCTCCGCTTCCCGGCGGCCGGCGCGACGCCGGAATGAGCCCGAACCGGCTCGGGCGCGCCGAAGCGCGTCACGGGCCCTTGGTGCGAAACGCAATCGTGACGGCCACGGCCTCGTGGTCCGACAAGGGCTCGCCGTCCTCGGTCACGAAGCGATCGTCGAGGGACCAGGAGGTGGCGGACAGTTCCACGACGTCCGAGTCGCGGAGCATGGCGCGATCGATCCGGTAGGGGTCGGGGCAGTCGAGTTCCCGGCAGGCATCGCGAAGACCGAGGCCTTCGAGGAGGGAGACGAAGTCCGCCTCGTCCTCCTCGTCCATGTTGGTGTCTCCGGCCACGACGAGGGCGCGGTCCGGAGCCCGCTGCTGCATGTAGCCGACGAGCTGGGCCACCTGGGCCTTGCGGGCCTCCACGTCCGAAGGTGCGGAGCCCGCGTCCATGTGAAGGTTCACCACGTCCACGAGGACTCCAGGTGCAAGCTCGTGCAATCCCACGGAAAACCCCTTGCTCGTCAGACAGTCGCTGCCCATGTCGAACTGACCCGAACACTGCTCCCACGCATGGCGCTCGAAGTCCGTGAAGGGGAAGACGGAGAAGCGGTTCAGGCCGTCGCCGAGGTCGGTGCCGCCCGCGGGGGGCTTGGGCTCCGACTGGTAGGGATGGGTCGCGTCCTTGGCCAGTTCCTCGTGGTAGCTGAAGTCCTCCTGCACGAGCACGAGGTCGTAGTCGTCGAGCAGGGGGCTCATCATGGGAATGTTCGTCTCGGGGTTGCTGCCCGAGATCCCCTGGGGGAGTCCGGCGACGTTGTAGACGAGCAGGTCGAAGGTGCCCTCCGCGGGGGGCGGGAGATCGGATGCGGCGGAGCCGGACGCATCGACGGTGGTCGAGGAGGTCCCCGTGTCGGCTCCGGTCGATCCCGAGCCGGTGCCGCTTTCGTCACTGCCGTGGCCCGGCGACGAGCAGCCGAGGGCGAGCAGGATCGGAACCGACGACGAGGCGAGCCCCCCCAAGCGGGGCGAGACGGAACGGCGTGCGACGGCGTTGGACGTAGGCATGGCGCGTCACGAGCGTACTACGGCCCGTCGGAGATGGACGGGCTTTTGCGCTAGAAGGCCACGCGCAGGGATCCAGGCCCGAAGCTCATCCGCCTTCCCGCCTTGCGCTTCCGCGCGGAACGGGTTCGGGCCGCATCGACGGCGAGCAGGACGATCGAGGTTACGAGGAGCGCCCCGCCCACCGCCACGGTGGCTGCGCCCGCCGCCGTGAACTCGTAGAGTTCCGGACAGGTCGCGGGATCCTTGTCGGAGCCGGCACACTTGCCGTCGAGGGCGAGGAGGGTGGCCCCCGTCGCCACGCCCGCGGCCCCGAGGCCGATGCCCAGGCCCTCGGCCCAGACCGGGAGCATGCGCTTCTTCGGCGGCGCCTCCTCGGCTGGCTCGTCGCGTGCGGGCGCGGCCAATCCCGGTGGGGCGTAGGGCACCACCACCTCTCGGTGGTCGTCGTCGAGCAGGATCGTCATGTCGAGGATGCTGTCGGCCGGCGGCGTCGCACCTCCCGTCACCGAACTCGCCGGACGGACGTGGAGGCGGTGGGCGCCGGCGAGCAGCCCGTCGACCCGGCCGTCGGGAACGAGGCGTTCGTCGACGTACACGACACAGGGAATGCCGCAACGCACCTCGATGGCGTGGGGGCCCTTGGACTCGAGGTAGGCACGCCGCTGGGCGTAGAACTCCGCCAACGTGGGCCCGAAGATGTCGGCGGGGGGCTCGTCCGGTGCGGCCAGGCGAATGGCCTCGTGCATGGCCTCCTCGGCCCGGCGCTCGTCGCCGAGGGCGAGGTAGCCGCGGGCGAGGGTCAGGTAGGCGAGGATTCGGGACTTGCGCACGTCGGGTGCCCCCGCCACCGCGACGCCCCGGGAGGCCACGTCGTCGAGCAGGGCGGCCAGGGCCGGCAGGCCGGTCTCGGGTTCCTCGTTGGCCCGTGCCTCGGCAGCCTGGATCTCCGCCACGACCGATTGGGTGTCCACGGTGGCCTCCGCGCCCGGTGCCGGATCGGCCGGCAGGGCGCGGGCCGGGGCGAGGGCGAGGGCGGTCGTCACCAACAAAGTGGTCGCAATGCGTGTCATGGCTTGGGGGGTGGGGGAGCCGCTGCGAGTTGGCCGCAGGCGGCTTCGATGTCGTCGCCCCGCGGCGTCCGCACGTGGAGCTTGGCGCCCGCCGAACGCACCCACGCGGCGAACCGTTCCACGTCGCCCGCGGTGGGCCGGCGATAGGGGGCATAGGGATGCGGGTTGAACGGGATGAGGTTCACCTGGCAGCCGAGCCGTCGGGCCATGGCGGCCAGACGTCGGGCGTCGTCCCGCGTGTCGTTCTCGCCCGGGAGCAGCACGTACTCCAGGGTGATCCGGCGGCGCTTGGGGGAGGGCACCTTCGCGAGGGCGTCGAACAGCTGCGCGAGGTCGTAGCGCTCGGCGATGGGCATGACCCGGCGTCGAACGCCGTCCGTCGTCGCGTTCAACGAGACGGCCAGGCCCACCCGTTCGGCAAGACCGTCGCGCGCGAAACGCTCGATCAGGGGCACGATGCCGGCGGTGGAGACCGTGATGCGCCGGGGCGCGATGCCGTAGGCGTCCTCGTCGGTGAGGATCTCGATGGCCCGCCGCAGGTTGGCGTAGTTGTGCAGGGGCTCCCCCATCCCCATGAACACGACGTTCGTGACCCCCCGGCGGTCGCCGGTCTCGGCCAGGAGCGCTCGGACGCGCCGCACCTGCTCGACGATCTCCCAGGCCGCCAGCATCCGCTCGAAGCCCATGGCCGCCGTGGCGCAGAAGCGGCACGTCAGGGAACACCCGACCATGCTGCTGACGCATTGGGTGTAACCGCGGCCCTCGTTGGGGATGAGGACCGTCTCGAAGGCATGTCCGTCGTGGGTGCGCAGGAGAAGCTTGCGCGTGCCGTCCTTGGCCTCGCGAACGGCCTCCACCGGCAGGGCGCCGCACGAAGCCCGCGCGGTCAATGCGACGCGCAGATCCTTGGGCAGGGACGTCATCCCGGCGAAGTCCACGGCTCCGCGCCGGTGGATCCAGCCGAAGACCTGCCGGGCGCGGTAGGCCGGGCCTGCGCCCCAGTCGGCCAGGGTCCGTTCCAATTCGTCGACGGGCATGCCGCCGAGGTGGGGCCGTTCGAGTCGCAGGATGGAGCGACGGGGGGGACGCAGGGGCGGGCGCTGCACCGTGTCGGGGTTGGTCGACCCGACCGATGCCTCCCGCCCGTGCGCCACCGTCGCCATCACCGTGCGCTCACAGTCCCGACAGCTCGAGCCCGCTGAAGAAGAAGCCGACCTCGAACGCGGCCGTCTCCGGGGCGTCCGATCCGTGGCAGGCGTTGCGCTCGATGTTCGTGCCGAAGTCTCCCCGGATGGTGCCCTTGGGCGCCTTGGTGGCGTCGGTGGGGCCCATGAGGTCGCGCCACTTGGCGATGGCACCTTCGGCCTCGAGCACCATGGCCACGATGGGGCCTTCGGTCATGAACGCAACGAGATCCCCGAAGAAGGGGCGCTCGGCGTGGACGTGGTAGAAGGCCTTGGCCTGCTCGGCCGAAAGGCGCAGTCGCTTCATGGCCACGACGCGCAACCCGGATTCCTGGATCCGGGAGATGATGGCACCTTCGAGGTGCTTGGCCGTGGCGTCCGGTTTGATCAGGGCAAGGGTACGTTCCATGGGTGTCTTTCGTCCTGGTGTCGGTGCGGCGGACGGGCCGCCGAAGCGGCGCGGACCCTAGCAGAATCGTCCTTGGTTCGCCTTCCGTGCGGCAAGGGGGGGGACGTCGGGCGTGTGCGCCCTGCGCGCACACGCCGTGGGGCAGATCTTCCTTCCCGTGGCTCGGGACGCGGCCGCAAACCCGCATCGGGGCGCCGTCGTCGGGCGCTTGCGGCCTGCGGGGCGCGAAGTCCCCCGGTAGGATCGCGGGCCATGGCCACCGACCGAACCGGGGACCTCGCGGGACGCAGCGACTTCGCCCACCTGCACCTGCACACCCAGTACAGCCTGCTCGACGGGGCCATCCGCACGTCGGACCTGTGCCGCGTGGTGCACGAGCGCGGCATGAAGGCCGTCGCGGTCACCGACCACGGCAACATGTTCGGCGCGATCCAGTTCTACCAGGAGGCGAAGAAGTGGGGAGTCAAGCCCATCTTCGGCTGCGAGGCGTACCTCGCCGGGGGCGACGCCGAAGACCGCGGCAACGTCCCCGAGAACCGTCGCAACTACCACATCGTGCTCTTGGCCAAGAACGAGGTGGGCTATCGCAACCTCCAGCGCCTCGTGAGCGAAGCGTACATCCATGGATTCTACCGCAAGCCTCGGGTGGACCGTAAACGCCTGCACCGTTACCGGGAGGGGATCGTCGCCCTGTCGGCGTGCCTTTCGGGGCACGTGTCGCGGGCCGTGCTCGACGATCGCATGGACGAGGCGCGGCGTCTCGTACGCACCTATGCGGAGGTGTTCGAGCCGGGCCACTACTTCCTCGAATTGCAGCCGAACGGCCTGCCCGAGCAGGAGAAGGTGAACGAGGCCCTCGCGGAGCTGTCGCGCGATACGGGCGTGCCCATCGTCGCCACCAACGACTGTCACTACGTCGACCGTCGCGAGGCCAAGGCCCACGAGATCCTGATGTGCATGGGCATGCGGGTCCGCTACGACGACCCGGACAGGCCCCGGCACGAGTGCGACGAGTTCTTCGTCAAGACCCCCGAGGAGATGGAGACCTACTTCCGGCGCTACCCCGAGGCCCTCGAGAACGCGGCGCGGATCGCCACGATGTGCAACGTCGAACTCGAACTCGGCCGGCCGGAGTTGCCGCACTTCGAGCTTCCGGAAGGGGAGGGCGAGGACGCCGCCGCCTACCTGCGCAAGGTGGCGCGCGCCGGGCTCGAGCGCAGGCTCGAGGAGATCCGGGCCCAAGGGCGTTCCGTGGACGCCGACGCGTACTTCGCTCGGCTCGAGTACGAACTCGACATCATCGTACGGATGGACTTTCCCGGCTACTTCCTCATCGTCTGGGACTTCATCCGCCACGCCAAGGCGCGGGGCATCCCCGTCGGGCCGGGGCGCGGCTCCGGCGCGGGGTCGCTCGTGGCCTACGCCCTGCGGATCACGGACCTCGATCCCATCGCCTACAACCTGCTCTTCGAGCGCTTCTTGAACCCCGAGCGCGTCTCCATGCCGGACTTCGACATCGACTTCTGCATGGATCGCCGCGACGAGGTCATCGAGTACGTCGCCGAGCGGTACGGGCGCAATCGCGTCGGGCAGATCGCGACGTTCCACAGCCTCAAGGCCCGCGGGCTCCTGCGCGACGTGTGTCGGGTGCTCGGCCTGTCGGTGGCCGAGGCCAACGAACTCGCCAAGCTGGTGCCCGAGGGCCCGAAGGTGACCTTGTCGGCGTGCATGCAGGATCCCAAGGAGATCGAGCGCAAGATCGCCAAGGACAAGTCCCTCGAAGGGAAGCTGCGGGACGCCCTGCAGATCGCGCGGGGGGCGGCCAAGCTGCGGGCCCGGGCCGAGGCCGACCCGAAGGTTCGCGAGGTCCTCGACGTGGGCTGCGCCCTCGAGGGGCTGAACCGCCACGCCGGCATGCATGCGGCCGGCATCGTGATCGGCCGCCACGATCTGTGGGAGCACGTGCCGTGCTTCACCGCGGACGGCAAGCTGGTGACGCAGTACACCATGACGGACGTCGAGAAGGCGGGGCTCGTCAAGTTCGACTTCCTCGGCCTCAAGACGCTCACGGTCATCTCGACGGCGGTGCGCCTGGTCAACGAAGGGGGCCTGACCGACGAACCCTTCGACATCGCCAAGATCCCCATGGACGACCCGGGCGTCTTCCAGATGATCTCGCGGGGCGATACGACCGGGGTGTTCCAGCTCGAATCGAGCGGCTTTCGCGATCTACTCAAGCGGCTGCAGCCCGACTGCTTCGAGGACATCATCGCCGCCGTCGCCCTCTACCGACCCGGCCCCCTCGAAGGGGGGATGGTGGATCAGTTCATCGAGTGCAAGCACGGTCGGCGGGCCATCGAGTACCCGCACCCGTTGCTCGCGGACGTGTTGCGGGAGACCTACGGGGTGTTCGTCTACCAGGAGCAGGTCATGCAGGCGGCCCAGGTGCTCGCCGGCTTCTCCCTCGGGGAAGCGGACATCATGCGCCGCGCCATGGGCAAGAAGAAGAAGGCGGAGATGGATCGCCAGCGGGCGAAGTTCGTCGAAGGGTGCAAGGAGCACCGTGGGATCGACGCCAAGACCGCCGGTCGGATCTTCGACCTCATCGACAAGTTCGCGGGTTACGGCTTCAACAAGTCCCATTCGGCGGCCTACGGCCTCATCACCTACCAGACCGCGTACCTCAAGCACCACTTCCCGGTCGCGTTCATGGCGGCCTTGATGACGTGCGACAAGGACAAGAACGAGAACGTCGTCAAGTTCATCGCCGAGGCCCGGGCCATGGGCATCGAGGTGCGGCGCCCGTGCGTCAACGTCTCGCGCCGGGACTTCTCGGTGGAGAAGACCGAAAGCGGCGGCCAGGCCATTCGCTTCGGGCTCGGAGCCGTGCGCAACGTGGGCGAAGGTGCCGTCGAGGCCATCTTGGCCGCGCGGGAGGAGGGGGGGCCGTTCTCCAGCCTCTTCGACCTGTGCCGTCGCGTGGATCTCAAGAAGGTCAACCGCCGCACCCTCGAGGCCCTCATCGCGGCCGGTGCCTTCGACGAGGTGATTCCCGGAGGCCATCGGGCGGCCGCGATGGCGAGCCTCGATCGGGCCGTGGCCGAGGGCCAGGCCGTCCAGCGTGGAAGGGTGGCGGGGCAGGCCAGCCTCTTCGACGTTGCCGACGAGGCCGACGTCTACGACGATCGCTACGAGGACGCCGAGCCCTGGCCGGCCAAGAAGGCCCTGCTCGCGGAGCGCGAGGCCCTCGGCTTCTACTTGACGGGGCACCCCCTCGATCGGGTCGCCGCCGACGTGGATCGCTTCGCCACCTGCCCGTCGTGCGATCTGCGTCCCGACATGGACGGTCGGACCGTCAAGCTCGCCGGGGTCGTATGCGATCTACGCCAGGTACAGACCCGAAGCGGCCGGGGGGCCATGGCGTTCTTCCAGCTCGAGGACCAGTTCGGGCGCGTGGAGGCCGTCGTGTTCCCCAAGGTCCTCGCGCGCGTCGACGAAGACACCCAGGAGAGTTTCGGCGACTTCCTGCAACAGGTGGCCGACGACCCGATCCTCGTCGAGGGGCGCCTCGAGGTGGAGACGGACGACGACGGGGCCGCCCGCGGCTACAAGATCCTGGTGGAGCGTGCCCAGCGCATGGATGCGGTGCGGCGAGCCAACACGCGCACCGTCCTGCTCGATCTCTCGACGGACGAGCTCTCGGCCGAGAAGGTGCTCGCCCTCAAGCACCTCGTGGCCGACCATCGGGGGACCTGCACCATGGAACTGCGGGTCCGCAAGCCTGGCGAGTTCCGGTCGAAGGTCACGTTCGGGGACCGCTTCCGAATCTCGCCGGACGATGCGACGATTGCGGCCCTCGAGCGGCTCTTCCACCCCGGCGCCGTGCAACTCGTCTGATCGGGAGCCGTGCGGCGGGCGGCCGCGGGGCACGGGGGCAACCCGTCACCCCGGGAGGCCGGGGGCCGGAAACGGCGAGAGGAACTCGCGGACGCGGCCTCGGATCCGGTCGCGGAAATCGTCCTCGACGCCCCCTTCACGGGCGGCCGCATGACGAATCACCTCGTCCATGAGATTCGCCACCTCCGTCATGTGCTCGGTGGCAAGGCCCCGCGACGTGAGCGCCGCAAGGCCCACGCGCAATCCGGACGGATCGAACGGCTTGCGTGGATCGAACGGAATCGCGTTGCCGTTGGCCTCGATGGCGCATGCATCGAGGGCCTTGGCCGCCGTCCGTCCCGAGATGCCGGTCTTCGTCAGGTCCACGAGCAACAGGTGGTTGTCCGTGCCGCCCGTCACGAGGTCGTAACCCCGTTCCACGAGGGCTTCGCCGAGGGCGCGGGCGTTCGCCACCACGTTACGGGCGTAGTCGCGAAACGCCGGCGCGAGGGCCTCGCCGAAGGCCACGGCCTTGGCGGCGGTCACGTGGTTGTGGGGCCCGCCCTGGAGCCCCGGGAAGACGGCGCGATCGATGGCGCGGGCGTGTTCGGCCCGGCACAGGATGAGGCCGCCCCGCGGGCCGCGGAGGGTCTTGTGGGTGGTGCTCGTCACCACGTCGCAGTGGGGGACGGGATCGGGATGGACGCCGCCTGCGACGAGGCCCGCGATGTGGGCGATGTCGGCCGCCAGGTACGCGCCGACCTCCTGGGCGATCTCGGCGAAGGCGGCGAAGTCGAGGATCCGTGGGTACGCGGAGTGACCGCACCAGATGAGCTTGGGCCGGTGGGTGCGGGCGAGGTCCCGTACCTGGTCCATGTCGATGCGGTGATCGTCCTTGCGGACGCCGTACTGTACGGCGTTGTAGTAGATGCCCGTGGCGGAGACCTTCCAGCCGTGGGTGAGGTGGCCGCCGGCCGGCAGGGAGAGGCCGAGGATCGTGTCGCCGGGGTCGCACAGGGCGAGGAGCGTCGCCAGGTTCGCGGGCGAGCCGGAATAGGGCTGCACGTTGGCGTGCTCGGCTCCGAACAGGCGCTTGGCCCGCTCGATGGCCAACTCCTCGAGCGGGTCGATGACCTCCATGCCCTCGTAGTATCGCTTGCGGGGGTAGCCCTCGGCGTACTTGTTCGTCAGGGACGAACCGGTGGCCTCGAGCACGGCCCGCGAGGCGTAGTTCTCGCTGGCGATGAGGCGGATCGTGTCCCGTTGGCGCACGTCTTCGGCACGGACGAGGCGCGCGACCTCGGGATCCTTGTCGGCGAGGGGAAGATCGTTGGGGGCCTGCGGCATGGCGGCATCTTCGGCCCATGCCCGCCGCGGCGTCAACGCACGACCGGGCCCGCACCGCCCTCGAAGACCCGAACACCCGGCGGGCGGTCACGAATCGCCGTTCGAGCCGGGTTGCACGGATGCCGGCTTGCGGCATGGACGGGCAAGGGCGCGGAGCCGGGCGGGGGTGTATGGTCCCCCTCCGTGCGCATCGTCCCCGACCGCGCCACCTTCGAGCGCCTCGCAGCCGGTGGGACGGTCCCCCTCGCGGCGACCCTGCTGGCCGATGCGCTCACCCCGGTGCAGGCCTATGCCCGCCTTGCGGAGGCCCATCCCCACGTCTCGCTGCTCGAATCGGTCGAGATCGGGGAGCGCTGGGGCCGCTACAGCGTGGTGGCGGCGGGGGGCCGCCTTCGTCTGGTGGCGGCGCTTTCGGCGGGCGACGAGCCCGTACTCGAGGTCACCGCCCCGCCGGGCGCGGATCTGCCGGCGGGACTCGGTGGCATGGCGCCGCTTGCGGCGGTCGAGGCGGTGGTCGATGCGCTCGCCGCCGCGCCCGGGGCCGACACCCTCCACGCCGATCTCCCCCGGTTCTGGGGCGGTCTCGTGGGCGCCTTCGGGCACGACTTCGTCCGCCTCGTCGAGCGGCTGCCGCGCCCCGACGCGACGGCGCCCGCCGTGTTGTTCGACCTGGCCGCCACCGACGTCGCGGTCGTCTTCGACAACCTCACCGGACTCGTCCATGTCGTGGCTCCCGCCTCGGCGCGGCTCGAAGGTGGTGTGGACACCGCCTACGACGCCGCCTGCCGGCGCATCGTGGACACGTCCCGCCGCCTGTCGACGCTCACCGGGGCCGTGCGCCTTTCGGCCCTCGGCCGTCCCGAGCAGGCGCCGCCCCTGTTCGGAGCCCGCCGCTGCGTGCCTCCGGAGGCGTACCTCGACGCCGTCGCGCGGGCCCGCGGCTACATCGAGGCGGGCGACATCTTCCAGGTGGTGCTCGCCCAGGCCTTCGAGGCCGACCGCGGCAACGTCGCGCCCCTCGATCTGTACCGGGTCCTGCGCGTGACGAACCCGGCGCCCTACATGTTCCTGGTCCCGACGCGCGGTCCCACGTTGGTCGGAGCGTCGCCCGAGGTCCTGGTGCGGGTGGAGTCGCCGCGGGCGGGGCGTCGCATCGTCGTGCGGCCCATCGCTGGGACTCGGCCACGGGGCGGGACCTTCGACGAGGACGTGCGCCTCGAGGCCGAGCTGCGGGCCGATCCCAAGGAACGGGCCGAGCACACCATGCTCGTGGATCTGGCGCGCAACGACGTGGGGCGCGTGGCGAGGTCCGGGACGGTGGAGGTCACCGAGCGCTTCGTCGTCGAGCGCTACGCCCGTGTCATGCACCTGGTCTCCGAGGTGACCGGCATCCTCGCGGACGGCAAGGGCCCCTTGGACGCCCTGCGGGCCACGTTTCCCGCCGGCACGTTGAGCGGTGCCCCCAAGGTTCGTGCCCTCGAGATCGTCGACGAACTCGAGGCCGGCCCCCGGGGCTACTACGGGGGGGCCGTGGGGTACGTCGGCTACGACGGGGCCGCGGACTTCGCCATCGCGATTCGCACCGCCGAGGTCGAAGACGGCACGATTCGGGTGCGCGCCGGCGCCGGCGTGGTCTACGACTCGAGCCCCGCCGCCGAGGACCGGGAGTGCTGCAACAAGGCCAGTGCGCTGCTGCGAGCCGTCGAGCTTGCGCGCACCCTCTCGCCCGTGGACGCTCCGAACCGGGAGGATTCGCCGTGAACGCATCGACGGCCCCCCCCGCGCTGCATCCTGCAGCCGAACGTTTCGAGCCGAGCACGGCCCACCGGGGCGCGTTCGTGCTCGTCGTCGACAACTACGACTCGTTCACGTTCAACCTGGTGCAGTACCTCTTGGAACTCGGCGCGGTGGTGGACGTGGTGCGCAACGACCGGATCACGGCCGAAGAGATCGAGGCCAGTGGGGCAAGTCACGTGCTCCTTTCGCCGGGGCCGGGACGCCCCGAGGAGAGCCGGGCGACGTGGGATTGGGCCCAACGGGCCGTCCGCGGCAGCGCGATCCCGACCCTCGGCGTGTGCCTCGGCCATCAGGCGATCTGCGGCGTCGCCGGCGCCCGCGTGGGCCGCGCCGAGCGGATCATGCACGGCAAGACGAGCCCCGTGGTCCACGACGGTGCGGGGATCTTCGCCGGGCTGCCGTCGCCCTTCGCGGCGACCCGCTACCACTCCCTCATCGTCGATCCCGACACGTTGCCGGCCGAACTCCGTGCGGTGGCGACCACGCCCGAAGGGGAGTTGATGGCCGTGGCCCACGCACACAGGCCCGTGGTCGGCGTCCAGTTCCATCCCGAGTCGATCCTCTCGGACCACGGCCACCGTCTGCTCGAGAACTTCCTGGACATGTCGGGTAGGCCGGGGTAGGGGAGGCCGCCGCAGGCCTTCGGGCGTCCGCCGACGGGCCTCTTCGGGGGACGGTGTGTGCCGTATCGCGTCTGCCAAGATGCGCCGCAAATGCCATGATGGATGGCGTGACGTCCGCGGCACACGCCCGTTCCGACCCATCGCCCCTCATCCGGGCCCGGGCGACCCAGGAGCTGCTCGCCGGCCTCGACGACTTCGAGGGCGGACTGTTCGAGCGGGTGGTGGCGCGGGCGGGACCGGACGTGGTCGCCGCCATCGAGGCCGCCCATCCGACGACGTGGATCCCCGTCCGCCAGAGCGCTCGGGTCGTCCTGGCGGCGGTCGAGGAACTCGGGACGGAGCGGGCGCCCAAGCTTTGGCGCTACTTCTTCGCGCGCCGGTTCGGGCGCTCGCCCCTCATGCGGGGGCTCGTGGGAGGTACGGTCCGGATCCTCGGGGTGACGCCGCGCTCCCTCTTCAAGCACGTGGGACGCATCGTGGACGGGACGTATCGCAACCTCGGGCGGACCGAGGTCTCGTTCCCGGAGGAACGCATGGCGCGCGTGCTGCTCCTCGACGTGCATCCGGAGATGCTCGAGATCTCCGACTACTTCCTGGCGTTGGCGGGGGCCCTCGAGGGCTTCTGCGAAATCGTGGGGGAGGACGGGAGCACGGAGGTGACCGTGGACGCGTCCGGGGGGCGGGTCCGCTTCGAAACCCGCTGGTAGGGGGGCGTCGCGGCGCCGGGGAACGCCGTCGGGCTCGCCCATGGACCCTCGGGATGCCGGATCGGACCCGAGAGCCGGGGGCCGCCCTGGGAGATCGTTGCGAAGTGCGGGGGAGCGGGGCTCCAGGTAGGGTAAGGTGGTCTGGTGTGGTTTGCTGTGTGTTTTTTGCCTACATGTAGGATACCGAACTACAGTTCCGATGCGCCCCATGGCGGGCGCTCTCCTGCCAGCCAACGCGACGACCACCTCCTCCACGAAAGGCACCCGTTCATGCGCTACTTCCGCTTCGGCTACCGCTCCCTCGAAGAGTTCCAACGCGAGGTCCTGTTCGACGGCCCCGAACTGGCCCCGGACGAACTCGAGATGCTCCAGGAACTCGAACTCGAGCACGACCCGTGGGACGAACGCCGGATCGCCCGCGGGCGTCGTTGGGACTGAGGGCAAGGCAAGGCCGCGTCCACGACCGCACGTCGTGGGCGCGGCTCGGGCGTGCTACCTTCGGTCCATGGAAGGGGATTCACTACAATATGCACGTATTCATCCGCGCCGACCTGCGTTCCTCGCCGTAGCATGGCTGCTCGCCGGAGCGTGCGTCGGCGATAGCGAAGGCTCCACGGTCGGACTCTCTGCCACCGGCACGGCATCGACCGGTGCGGGACCGGCGAGTGCCACGGAGACGAGCGGCGCCACGACCCAGGGGACCGGCACGGCGGGCACCGCCTCGACCACCGGGACCGGCGGGGCGACCGGAGCCACGGAAGCGACGGACGGCACCGGGGGCACGAACGGATGCCCCGGCATCTGCTTCGACGTGGGCGTCGGCACGGCGGGGATCGACATGGGGGTGCCGCCGCCGTCGTGCAAGGTCGTCGACGGCATGGACGCGGTGGGCGACTGCACGGACAAGGCGCCCCCCGACGCGTTCGAACCCGAGACCCAGTGGGACTTCACGGGGCCAGCGGGCTTTTCGTGGTCCATCGTGACGCCCCTGGTGGCCAATCTCACCGACGACAACGACGACGGCGAGATCGACCTGTGCGACGTGCCGGACGTCGTGGTCGTGGCCGGGCCCGAGGTGCTGAGCGACACGGCACCGAGCCGGCTCTACGTCCTCGACGGCGCCACGGGCACGCCGCACTTCTTCGCTCCGCAGCTCGTGCAGTTCGCGGCCACGCCGGCCATCGGCGACATCGACGGCGATCTGCTGCCCGAGATCGTGACCGTCGGCCCCGCAGGTGCATTTCAACTCGTCGCCTTCGAGCACGACGGGACCGTCAAGTGGAACTCGACGTTCACCTGGACCTCGGCCCAATCGAGCGCCGTGGCGCTCGCCGACGTAGATGCCGACGGAGACGTCGAGATCATCGCCGGGACGAACCTGCTGGACCACGAGGGCAACCTCGTCTGGTCGAATCCGGGGGATACGACCTACAGCGCCTCCACGGCGGCCGATCTCGACGACGACGGCCAACTCGAGATTCTCACCGCGGCGGGTGTGTTCCGGGCCGACGGCTCGACGTACTTCACGTACCCCGGCGTGAGCGGTTGGGCCCATCCCCAGGTCGCGGACCTCGACGACGACGGTCTGCCGGAGGTGCTGCTCTCGACGAACTCGGGGTTCATGCTCTTCGAGCACGACGGCACCCTCGTCTACGGTCCCCTAGCGCCCACCGGGGCGACCTTCGACTGGAACCGGCCGATCAACGTCCACAACATGGACGACGATCCCTCGGCCGAGTTCGGGGCCGCCGATCCGTCCCACTACGCCATCTACGACGGCGACGGCAGCATCGTGTGGCAGAAGGACATCATCGACACGAGCGGCCAGGCGGGCGGTACGGCCTTCGACTTCATCGGCAAGGGGTCGGCCCAGGCCATCTATGCAGACGAGCAGACGGTGTGGGTCTTCGACGACATGGGCAACGTGCTCATGAGCGTGCCGCACCTTTCCGGCACCGTGATCGAGTACCCGACGGTGGCCGACATCGACAACGACGGTTCGGCCGAACTGCTCGTCGTCTCGAACGCCATGTGGTGGCAGGGCACCCCGGTGCCCTTCACGGTTCGGGCGATCCGGGACGTGCAGGACCGGTGGGTACAGGCCCGCCGGATCTGGAACCAGCACACCTACCACGTGACCAACGTGCGCGAGGACGGGACGATCCCGCAGTTCGAGCCCAAGCACTGGACCCTGCTCAACACCTTCCGCACCCAGGCGCAGATCGAGGACGGCGGCGTGTGCAAGCCCAAGCCGGAGGGCTGACGGGCCTCGCCCCCCTCCACCGGGCGGTCAGGCGACGACGGGAAGACGGCGCGCGGATCCGGCCGGGGTGGAAAGCTCCGGCCGATCCTCCCCGCAGCGCAGGGGCACGAGCCCGAGTTCGTCGAGCATGCGCAGGTCGTCTTCGACCGTGCGGTTCGGGGTGGTGAGGAAGTCCCCGACCATCATGCCCGAGGCTCCCGCCGCGAACATGAGGGGCAGGGCCTGCCCGAGATGGGTGCGTCCCGCGGCGATGAAGATGTTCTGCCGCGGAAGGAACAGGCGAAAGCCCGCGATGATCCGCAGCATCTCCATGGGCGGCAGCGGCTCGGCATCGGCCAGGCGCGTGCCCTCGATGCTCACCAGGAAGTTCAGGGGGACCTCGTCCACGTCGAGTTCGCGCAGGGCCTCGGCGAGTTCCACCCGGTCCGCGGGGCCTTCGCCCATGCCGAAGATCCCGCCCACGCAAGTGCGAAGGCCCTTGGCCTTGGCGCGCCGGATCGTGTCGATCCGCTCGTCGTAGGTGTGGGTCGAGACGATCTTCGAGAAGAACGTCCGTCCCGTCTCGAGGTTGTGGTTCAGCTCGGTCAGGCCGGCCTCCACCAGGCGGTCGAGGGCCTCGTCCGACAGAAAGCCGAAGGAGCCGTGGGCCTCGGTGTGCCCGGCCTCGCGCACGGCGCGGACGGCCGCGATCATGCGCTCGAGGTCGGGACCTCCGTCGGAGAGCCCACGGGTCGCGGTGACCAGGCCGAGGGCCGTGGCGTAGCGCTCGGCGGCCTTGGCGCTGGCCTCCACCGCGGCTTCGGTGGGGATGAACTTGCCGGCCTTGGCGTGGGTCGAGTGGTACTTCGACTGGGAGCAGAAGCCGCAGTCCTCGGGGCAGCCGCCTTCCTTGGCGTTGACGATGGAGCACAGGTGGACCCGGTTGCCGAAGCGATGGCGCCGGACGCGGTCGGCCGCCGCCATGAGCTCCCAGACGTCCACGTCGCCCGACAGGTACGCAAGGAGGTCCTCGGACGAGGTCGCGCGGTCGTCACCGGCGAGGATCCGGTCGGCACACTCCGAGGGGGCGCGAAATGGCATGGAAGACGTATACCATCGCCTTCGGGTTCCGGTAAGGCGCCGACCATGCCGCGCACCGCGGGCGTGGACGCCCTCGAACGCCGTTCCTACGGCCTTCGGTCCGGAACATGGGTGGCGCCGGAGGCGTGCGGTCCCCCGGGGGCGGCATCGTCCATCCCGGCATGCAGCACGGCTGATCGATCCGGGCACCCGGTGTTACGCTCCGCCGGCCCACCTGGGCAGAAAGGAACGCCGTGACCGCATCCGACGCAAGCACGTCCCACGGCCACCCGCCGAAGATCCCGCGTACGAAGGACGAACTTCTGCGCCTGTACCGCCAGATGCTGCGAATCCGCAGATTCGAGGAGCTCGCGGCCCGGGCCTACACCCAGGGCAAGATCAGCGGCTTCCTGCACCTGTACATCGGGCAGGAGGCCATCGCGGTGGCCACCAAGGAGGTGATGGAGCCCGGCGACCGCGTGGTGACGACCTATCGCGACCACGGCTTCGCCCTGGCCCTCGGCAGCGACCCCAAGGCCTGCATGGCGGAACTCTTCGGCAAGAAGACGGGCCTGGTGGGCGGCAAGGGCGGCTCCATGCACTTCTTCGATCGCAAGGTGGGCCTTTGGGGCGGGTACGCCATCGTGGGCGGACACGTTCCCGTGGCAGCGGGGCACGCCTTCGCCTCGAAGTACCTCGGCGACGGGGCCGTGACCTTCTGCTTCATGGGGGAGGGGGCCCTGCCCATCGGTGCGACCCACGAGGGGTTCCTGCTGGCGGGCCTATGGAAGCTGCCCGTGGTCTTCGTCATCGAGAACAACCAGTACGCCATGGGCACGCCCCTTGCCCGCACGAGCCCCGTCGACGACCTCACGGTGCGTGGTCCGGTGTACCGCTTCGTGACCGACCGGTTGGTCGTGCGGGACGTGTTCGAGGTCCGCGAGCACCTGGCCCGGGCGGCCCGTAGGGCACGCGAGCAGTCCCAGCCGTGCCTGCTGGAACTCGTCACCTATCGTTTCCGGGGCCACTCCATGAGCGATCCGGCCAAGTATCGCACCAAGGAGGAGGTGGAACGATGGAAGGCGCAGGATCCGGTCCATCGCCACGAGCGCGAGCTGATGGAGGACTTCGGCGTGACCGAGGAGGCACTCGAGGCCCTCGACGACGAGGTGGTGGCGGAGATGCAGGCGGCCGTGGACTTCGCCGACGCCTCGCCCCTGCCCGATCCGGAGGAGCGGTTCCAACACATGTACGTCGAGGACCCGTCGGCCCATCCGGAACTCGGCCCCTTCGACCGCACCGACATTCCGGCGCTGACGGTGCGAAGCTTCGACCCGAAAGGATGAACCGACATGGCGATCCTTCAGATCCGTGAAGCCCTGCGCGCGGCCCTCGACGAGGAGATGGCCCGCGACCCCCGCGTCTTCCTCATGGGCGAGGAGGTCGGCCACTACGACGGGGCCTACAAGGTCTCCCAGGGATTGCTCGCCAAGTACGGCGAGATGCGGGTGGTGGACACGCCGATCTGCGAGGCCGGGTTCGCCGGCGTGGGGATCGGGGCCGCCATGGCGGGCCTTCGCCCGGTCGTCGAGTTCATGACCTTCAACTTCTCCCTGGTGGCCTTCGACCAGCTCATCAACAACGCCGCCAAGCTGCACCACCTCTCCAACGGCCAGTTCACCCTGCCCATCGTCTTTCGCGGCCCCAACGGCGCCGCCCACATGCTCAGTTCGACCCACTCCCAGGCCTTCGACGCCCTTCTGTCCCATCCGCCGGGGTTCAAGGTGGTCTCCATCGCGACGCCCTACGATGCCAAGGGCCTGCTCAAGAGCGCCATCCGGGACCCCAATCCCGTCGTCTTCTTCGAGAGCGAGGTCATGTACGGCGTCAAGGGGGAGGTCCCGGACGAGGAGTACCTCATCCCCATCGGCCAGGCCGACGTCAAGCGTCCCGGCAGCGACGTCACCGTGATCACGTGGGGACAAGGGCTGCCGGTGGCGCTGCGGGCGGCGGAGCTGTGCGCGGAGGACGGGATCGACTGCGAGGTCGTCGACGTACGGACGCTGCGCCCGTTGGACGAGAAGACGATCTTCGACAGCGTGCGCAAGACCCATCGCGCCGTGGTGGTGGCCCACGAATGGCCCACCTGCGGTTTCTCGGGCCACATCGCCACCAGGATCCAAGAAGAGATCCTCGACGAACTCGATGCACCGGTGCTGCGCGAGACGTACGAGGACGTGAACATGCCCTACGCCGAGAACCTCGAAAAGCTCGTCATCCCCAGCGCCGAGCGAGCGCGCGAGGCCATCTTGCGCGTCGCCTACCACCGCATCTAGGAAGGCTCCCCCATGGCCAAGGTCATCACGCTTCCGCGTCTTTCCGACACCATGCAAGAGGGGGTCGTGGCGCGCTGGCTCGTCTCCGAGGGGGACAAGGTCAAGCGCGGTCAGGTCATCGCCGAGATCGAGACGGACAAGGCCACGATGGAGTTCGAGTCCTTCGAAGGGGGCATCGTGCTGGCCCTCGTGGCCCCCGAGGGGGAGACGCTGCACGTCGGGGCACCCATCGCCGTGTTCGGCAAGGCCGGCGAGGACCCGCAGGAGGCCCTGGCGGCGTTCGAGAGCGCAGGCGGTGCGGCGTCGGACGCGGCATCCCCGTCCGCCCCTGCGCCCGACGCCCATGGGCCTTCCCCCGAGGCCGCGACGCAGGCCGAGGCTGGGGGCCCGCCCACCCAAGCGCCGGGTGGCGAAGCGGGCGAGACACCGACCGACCGCCGGATCCCGGCCTCGCCCCTCGCACGCAAGCGGGCCCGGGAGTACGGCCTCGACCTGCGGGCGATCCCGGGGTCGGGGCCGAAGGGACGTGTGATCGTGGCCGACGTCGAGGCCGCGCGCGCCAAGGGCCCGGTGGCGCAGGCGGCCGCTCCGGCTGCGACGGCCGGGCGCTTCGTCGATCGGCCGGACACGCGGATCCCGCTGTCGCAGATGCGCAAGGCCATCGCGCGGCGGATGGCCGAGTCGTTCCGGGACATTCCGCACTTCTACCTCTCGGCAACGATCCGGATGGATCGAGCGGCCGCCCTGCGGGCGGAGATCAACGCGGCCCACGGCGCCAAGGTGGTCTCGTTCAACGATCTCGTGCTGCTCGCCGTGGCCCGGGCCCTCGAGGAGCACCCGCGCGTGAACCGGTCGTTCGCGGGAGACGCCATCGTCGAGCACGGCAACATCCACGTGGGCGTGGCGGTGGCCCTCGACGACGGGCTCGTCGTGCCCGTGGTGCGCTACGCCAACCAAAAGCGCCTGACCGAGATCGCGGCCGAGGTGCGGGACCTCGGCGAGCGCGCGCGGACGAGGAAGCTCGCTCCCGAGGAGATGACGGGGTCGACGATCACCGTCAGCAACCTGGGCATGTTCGGGATCGACCACTTCTCCGCCGTGATCAATCCGGGCGAGGGGGCGATTCTCGCGGTGGGGGCGATCCGGGACGTGGCCGTGCCGGATGGCGCCGGAGGATTCACGGCGGCGAAGGAGATGACCGTGACGTTGGCGTGCGATCATCGGGCCATGGACGGGGCCGACGGCGCCAAGTTCCTGGCCACCCTGCGCAACCTGCTCGAACACCCGGCGGCCATGCTGGCATGAGCGCACGGCCGCTCCTGCTCGCCGTCTACGCCCATCCGCGGGAGGGCGCCGAGGTGCGGCCGCCCCCGTCGGTCCGCCTCGTCGAGGTGGGGGTCGGGAAGGTCGCCGCGGCCCTCGGCACGTTCGAGGCCGTGCACGACGCTCGGCCCGCGGCCGTGCTGTCCTTCGGCCTATGCGGAACGTATGACGGGCGTGCATTGGGGGTGGGTGCGGCGTGCCGCGTCAGGCAGGCGGTGCTGTCCGACGAAGGGGTGTGCACGCCCCACGGCTTCTTGGGACTGGGCGACCTCGGGCTCGGGACGGCCGAGCCCCTCGACGCCGACGGGGGCCTCGACCGTTGGCTCGACCACACCGCGGGCCCCCTGCCGGCCGTACGCGCGGCGACGGTCTCCACGTGTGCCGGCGCGTCGGATCTGGCTCGTGCGCGACGGGAGCGGTCGGGGGCGGTGGTGGAGACCATGGAGAGCTACGCCATCGCGGCGGCCTGTGCCCGACTGGGCGTGCCGTGGGCCGAGGTGCGGGTCGTCTCGAACGAGACGGGGGACCGCGATCGGGCGCGTTTCGACTTGGACGGCGCGGCCGCCGCGGGACGCGCCCTCGTCGAGCGGATCTTCGCGCGCTGGGAGGAGGCCCCACCGTGGAACCCCTGAGGATCGGTTTCTCCCCCTGTCCCAACGACACGTTCATGTTCGATGCCCTGGTGCACGGCCGGGTACCGTTCTCCCGCCCGGTCGAGCCGGTGCTCGAGGACGTCGAGGCCCTCAACGCCCGGGCCGCGGGCCCCGTGGAGCACCGGCTCCCCGTGACGAAGCTCAGTGCCGCGGCGGTGCTGGACCTTGCCGGCGACGTGCGGATCCTCGATGCCGGGGCGGCTCTCGGGCGGGGTTGCGGACCGCTCGTGGTCACGCGCGCGGGGGGGCCATCGACGCTCACCGACCTCGCCGGTCGGAGGGTGGCGGTGCCCGGGATGCGCACGACGGCCACGCTCCTCTTCGAGATCTTCGGGCCGCCCGCGCAACTCGTGCCGATGCGGTTCGACCGGGTGGTGAAGGCCGTGGCCGAAGGCACTGTGGAGGCGGGGCTGCTGATCCACGAGCTGCGGTTCACCTACGAGGCGATGGGGCTTGCCTGCGTCGCGGACCTCGGGGATCTGTGGGAGCGCGAGACGGGCCACCCGCTGCCCCTCGGCGTCATCGCGGTGCGCCGCAAGGTGCCCGAGGCCCTGGCGACGGAGCTTTCGTCCGGCCTCGCCGCCTCGATCCGCCGGGCCTTCGCCGACCCGGAGGCCGCTGCGCCCTTCGTGGCGGCCCACGCCCAGTCCATGGATCCCGACGTGTGCCGCCGCCACATCGAGCTCTACGTGAACGCCTACTCGGAGCGCCTAGGCCCCGAAGGCCGCGCCGCGCTCTGCGAGCTGGCGATGCGCGCCCACGCCGCGGGCCGGCCCCTGGCGGCCTTCGAATTCGTGCCCACGGGCGGATGAAGGCGTGCCCCCGTGCCGAAATGCGGGGCACGCCGGCCGGTAGAAGGGGGGCGCTGCGGCGCGTCGCGCAGGTCGGCCGGCTCTGCTCCCCGGTGGCGGACCGAAGGGGAGCGAAACTCGCCTCGAACGGCGCGCCCGCGCGTCCGTGGCCGCCGTTCATCGATCGCGGGAAAGGGCTCGGAAGGCGCCGAGGAGGGCGGCACGGGTCTCGTCGTCGGGAGCCTCGTCGAGGGCGCGGCGCACCTCGGGGGGCATTTCGGCATCCGCGGCTCGGGCAGGTGTGGGCGCGCGGCGGCCAGCGGCGGCGTACGAGACCGGCGGCGGCTCGAAGACGACGGCGTCCGCCGGGGCGAGGCGCACGTCGATCCGCTCGATCCCGAGGGGCGGGCGTACCCGGCGCAGCCCCTCGAGCAGCTCGGCCTCGAGGTAGCGTACCTCGTGGATCCACTGGGCATGGCGCGCGTACAAGGTGAGGGTCTGCCCCCGGATCCGGCCGGGGGAGACGGCGCGCGCGAGGGAGGGGGGGGCGAGGTCGTGCCAGACCGCGACGACCCGCCCGAGCCGTGCACGCGCCGGAGACAGGCGCCGGGCGAGCGCGTTCCAGACGAGGTCGTCGGCCGGGCGGCGTGCGGCGAGGCGCGGACGGTCACGGCGAGGCACGGCGGTGATCGTGCCACGATCACGGCGAAGATGGGGGCACCTGAGATTCGCTGGCAGGCAAGGTTCGGTCGACGAGGATGCACGCCGCCAGGTCGCTGGTCACGTTCACGGCCGTCCGTGCCATGTCGAGGAGACGGTCGACCCCGAAGACCAGACCGAGGGCCGCGGTGGGCACGCCCACCGTATGGAGGATCGACGAGAGCACGACGATCCCGAGGCCGGGGGCCGACGGTGTGCCGATGGAGGCGGTCAGGATCGTGACGATCAGCATCAGCAGCGCCCCAGGCCCAAGGTCCACCCCCGCGACCTGGGCGAGGAACACGGTCGCCACGGTTTGGTAGAGGGCGGTGCCGTCCATGTTCATCGTGGCGCCAAGGGGAACGACGAGCCGCGCCACCTCGGGCCGAACGTCCAGGTCGTCCTGGGCGGTGCGGATGGAAAGCGGCATGACCGCCGCCGAACTCGACGTGGAGAATGCCAGGGTGCCCACCTTGGCCGCGGCTCGCGCGAACCGGCCGACGGGAAACCGGCCGAGGGTCCGTAGGAGCAGCGCGTACACGCCAAGCAGGGTGCCGAGACCGGCGAGCACCGAGAGGACGTAGAGGGCCAGGCCGCCGAGGGCGGCGAGGCCGGCCGTGGCGGCGGCCTGGAGGGACAACCCGAACACGGCGATCGGGGCCAGGCGCATGGAGCCCCGCACGATGGCCATGCACACGTCGAGGGTCGCACGCAACAGATCGAGGAGCGGCGCCACCGTCTCCCGCTCGACGGACACCATGGCGATGCCCACGATCCCGGCGAACGAGACGACCTCGAGCATCTGGCCTTCGACCATGGCGCGCAAGGGATTTCGGGGGATCAGCGTGTCGAGGAGGGAGCCGTCCTGCAGGGGCTCGGCGCCTTCGGGCGGGACGGCGGGCATCGGCCCCGCGATCGCAACCGCCGAAAGATCGACCATGGTGCCGGGCTCGACGAAGGTCGCGATGGTGAAGCCGATGCCGACCGCGCAGACCGTGGTGAAGAGCGTGTAGGCGAAAAAGCGCATGCCGACCGCACGCAGCACGGCGAACCCCTCGAACTGGGCGATCCCTCGGGCGATGGAGGCGAACACCAGGGGGACCACCATCATCTGCAGCAGGGCGAGGAAAACCTCCCCGGGCAAGGCAAAGAGGCGCAAGAGGACGGAACGCACCTGCGGTTCGACCCACCCCACGTCGTCTCCGAGGGCCGCGCCACATGCGAAGCCGAGGACCACGGCCCCCGTGACCTTGGCGGTGAGCCCGGCTTCGGCGAGCCGTTCGAGGTGGCGCACCAGCACCGGCGGCTCGCCACGCGCCTCGCGTCCCTCGGGGGCCTTCGGTCGCGTCACGGGTCCGGAGCATACGCGACGGGCGCGGTCGCGGGCCCGTGCGCCAACGCGCGTCCTCCCCCCCTTGCCATCGGGGGCAGGGCGGTTACGTTCGCGGCATGTCCGGCTTCCCGCTGCCGCCCAAGACCCGCCTGCTCCTCGTGGCCGACGGCCGACGCGCCCGCTTCTTCTTCGTCCATCGGCCGGACACCCGGCTCGAACCGGCCTGGCCGGAGGACCTGGTGGTCCCCGACCGTCCCGAGGCTCACGTACTGTCCGACGAGCCCGCCACGGTCCACGAGCGCCGGGGCCAGCACCGCCACGGCGTGGGCCCGACCACGCCGCCCCACCGGATGGACGAGATCGACCTGGCCCGCCGCGCCGCCGAGACGGCACGCAAGATCGTCCTGGACGAGGGGGTCGACGAACTCTACGTCGTCGCCGCCCCCCGAACCCTCGGCGACCTGCGCGAACACTTCGACAAGACCGTCAAGGACAAGATCGTGCGCGAGGAAGCCAAGGACGTCTCCAAACTCGACGACCGCGCCCTCGCCGAACTCGTGGACACCTGGTTCCAGCCGGTGGTCTGACCGCGCGCCGTCACGGCGCGACC
>RFGU01000021.1 GCA_003696955.1 Deltaproteobacteria bacterium
CCAGGGCCAGACCTGCGACGCCCAGCTCGGCCAGTGCACGGGCGCGTGCAGCAAGGGCGCGCTCGGGCTCTCGTACATCGGGTGCGACTACTACCCGACGGTGACGCAGCAGCACGATGGCTACAACACGTCGCCGAAGGACGATTTCGCCGTCGCCGTGGCGAACACGTCGGGCAACGTCGCCGACGTGACCATCACGCGCGGCGCGAACACGGTGGACAGCTTCTCCGTGATGCCGGGGGACGTGGTCGTGCGCACCCTGCCCTGGGTCAACGAGTTGACGAAGGGGAGCGGGCCGTCGACGCTCGTCCCCGACGGCGCCTATCGGCTGCGTTCCACCCAACCCGTCACGGTCTACCAGTACAACCCCATCAAGGCCACGACCACCAACGATGCATCGCTGCTTTTGCCGGTCAACGCGTGGGGCAAGACCTACGTGGTGGGGGCATGGCCGAAATGGAGCAGCTACCCGGGATTCTATGCCGTGGTCGCCGGCGAAGACGGCACGGTCGTCGATCTGTACCCGTCGGCCACGGGCGGGAGCATCCTGGCCGGGGGCGGCGTCGCGGCGAACGGAACGGGACAGGTTACGCTGAATCGCGGCGACGTGTTGCAGGTGATGGTAAGTTCCGGGGACGTCACCGGGACCCGGGTCGAGGCGGACAAGCCCGTGCAGGTCATCGGTGGCCACGAGTGCACCGACGTGCCGCTCAACATCGTGGCGTGCGATCATCTCGAGGAGTCCATCATTCCGTTGGACGCGCTCGCCAAGGAGTACTTCGTCGTGCCCCCGATCCATCCGGACAATCCGGGGGCCGAGAAGGCCCAGATCGTGCGGGTGGTCGCCACCGAGGCGAACACGACCCTGACCTTCGAACCCGACCAACCCGTGGCGAAGAACCTGGCCAACCCGGGGGACTACCTCGAGATCGGCATGTCCACGGCCGCCTACAAGGTGTCGGCGGACAAGAAGATCCTCGTCCTCCAGTACATGGTCGGACAGGCCGCCGGGTACGGGACGTCCGATCCCGCCATGGTCCAAGGGATCCCCGCCGAGCAGTTCCGCCAGGACTACCTGTTCCACGCCGCCACCAACTGGATCAAGAACTACGTGGACGTCATCGCGCCGGACGGAGCGATGGTGCAGGTGGACGGCACGCCCGTTCCGGCCGGTGCATGGAAGTCCATCGGCGCAACGGGCTGGTCCTACGCCCACGTGGAGCTTTCGAACGCCGGCACCGGAAACCACACCGTCACCGCCGACCAGGGCGTCGGGATCACGGTCTACGGCGTGCAGAACTACGGCAGCTACTGGTATCCGGGCGGGCTCGACCTGTCGATCATCCCGCAGTAGCTAGATCCCCGCGGCGAGGGCCCGGGCGCCGCAGGGGCCGCCGGCATGCGGCGCCCTCGGGCCGTCAGCCGGACGTTTCGGCCGCCAGGTCGCGGACGTACGGCGGAAAACCCTCCTCGAGGGGGCGTGGATCGAAGCCGAGGCTCCGGCGCGCCCGATCGTTGCGCCCGAGGTAGGTGGTGCCGGCCGTCGACCGCAGGGACTCGGGGTCGAAGGCCGGTGGCAGCCGCCCGGAAAGGGGCGAAAGGAGGGCCGCGGTGACGCGAAGGATCGCCGGCGGCAGGACGACCTTGGGCATGGGGCGGCCCAAGGTGTCGGCGGCCAGGCGGAACGCGTCCACGAGCGTGTGGGCGGGGCCCGTGACGATGTATGCGGCACCGTCCTCGGCGCGGTCTACGGCCGCGACGTGGGCAGCCGCGACGTCGTCGACGTGGGACCAGCAGAACATCGTCCCCCCCGGAAGCGTCGGGAGCTTGCCGGCGAGCCACATGCGTAGCGCATCGGCCACCGGCCCTTCGTCGCCCGGGCCGTAGATGACACCCGGCAGCAGGGCGACCACCGGCGCGCCCGCGCGGGCGAGGGGGACGAAGACCTCGTAGTGGGCGCGTCGCTTGGTCTCCTCGTAGATCGTGGCCGGTGGCGAGACGGGCTCGTCGTCCTCGGTCACGAAGCGGCCCTTCGTGTCCCCGTAGATCGCGACGGTGCTCGTGTAGACGATGCGGCGGGCGCCCGCGGCGCAGGCCGCTTCGAGCACGTTGCGGGTTCCGTCCACGTTCGTCGCCTCGGCCTCGGGGCGGGCGGCGCGGCCGAGGCCCACCTTGTACCAGGCGGCGGCATGGAACACGGCCTCGGCCCCGTCCACGGCGGATTCGACGGCGGCGCGATCCCGCACGTCCCCGACCACGAAACGTACGCCGTCGGGGACGCGGCTGCGGGCGCGCCCTTCGTCCCGCACGAGGGCGGTGACCTCGTGGCCGGCGTCGAGCAGCCGTCGGCAAAGGGCCCTTCCGAGCAGGCCCGTGGCGCCGGTGATCGTGCAGCGCATGGCGCGAATCTATCAGGGTAGGTTCGCGGCCGCTTCGTGGGATCCCGCGCTGCCGCGCGCACGGCCCCCACCCGTGATCCCGGCTGCCAGGGGCGGGAACGCGGACGGCGGGCGATCAGAGCTTGCCCTTGAGTCGTGCGAGGCGACGCCGATCGCGCTTGGTGGGCCGACCGGCCCCCCGGGGGTGGACGACCGGCGGGGCGCCGGGTGGCGGCTCCGGCGGCGGCGGCGTGTGGTCCACGTAGAGGGTCCGCGCCACGCTGGCGGGGCCACGGCGTTCGGCGACCGCGGCGATCTCCACGATGCGCAGGCCGCCCGGCGTCAGGATCGAAAGGCGCTGGCCGGGGCGCACGCGCCGTCCGGGCTTGGCCGTCGCGCCGTCCACCTTGACGTGACCGGCGGCGCAGGCCCGTTGGGCGAGGGCGCGGGTCCGGAAGAACCGCGCCGCCCACAGCCAGCGGTCGAGGCGTACCTCGACGTCGAAGTCCGTGCCGGTCACGTCGTCGAGGGTAGCAAGGAGTCGAGGGCGGCAGGTGACATCGCGCCGTCCATGCCCGACCATGGGGCGGGCCGGCCCCCTCGGCGACGACCGTGCGCAGCAAGAACATCCCATACATCGAGGGCATCGACCACATCCGGGCGTTCGCCTCCCTGATGGTCGTCTTCCACCACGGGCTGTGGACCTTCCACCGCAAGTGGGATCCGCCGGGACTCGTCGAGGACAACTGGTTTCGCACCGACAACCCCTTGTTCAGCATCGTCATCGAGACCCACATCGTGGTGACGATGTTCTTCGTGCTGTCCGGGTTCGTCTTCATCCTGGCGGGGGAAGGGCGCGAGATCCACTACGGGCGCTTCCTGAAGAACCGTGCGCTGCGCGTCCTACCCCTCTATTGGGGGCTCATCTTCTACGGGATGGCGGTCTTCCCGGAGCGGGTCAACTTCGTCGGGTTGCTCTCGTCCATGACGATTCTGGGCAACTCCCTGGCCGCCCTGAACCTGTGGCCGATCTCCGTCGCGTTCTGGACGGTTGCCATCGAGCTGCAGTTCTATCTCATCTTCCCGTTCCTCAATCGGATCCTCAACCGCGACGGACCCCGGCCCCTGTGGATCCTGCTGGCCTTCGTCGTCGTGCTCAGGCTCGTCGGCTTCTTCATGACCCGCTCGATCCGCGACATGAACTACTGGCACCTGCCGGGCCGGCTCGACGCGTTCCTGCTCGGGATGCTGGTGGCGCGCTCGGTGCGGCGGCGCCGGCTCCTGGAGATCCACCCCGCCTGGGGGATCGCCGGAGCGGCCCTCCTCTTCGGCACGACGTTCACCCTCAACCGCCTGGGGGGATATCCGGTCCAGGCATGGTGGAAGGCCCTTTGGCCCACGGTCGAGGCATTCGTGTGCACCTTCTTCGTGATCACGTACATCGCGGCCAGCCGGGTCTTCCCCAAGGTGGTGGCAAGGCCCCTGCGTGCCCTCGGGGAGCTTTCGTTCTCCACCTACCTGGTGCACTTCATGCTGCTGCAGGTCATGTTCGACCACGACTTCCTGTGGGACCTGCGCGCCCACGGGTGGTCGGCCTTCGAGACGGCATTGCTCAACACGCTCCTCGTCCTGATGCCGGCCACCCTCTTCGTCTCCACCCTGGCCTACTTCTCCGTCGAGGCGCCCTTCATGCGCATGCGGGTCAAGTACGTGTACGTACCGGACGAGGGCCAGGGCAGGCGGGGGACCGAAGACCGAGATGGGTGAGTCGGGACGCCGCTACTACGTTGCCGTGGCGGCCATCGTGGCGATCGGCGCCCTCGCCCGGGCCGGCGTGCTCGGCCATGGCCTCGCGGTCGACGACTTCGCCCAGGTGGCCATGGTGGACGGGACGTATCCGGTGCGGCGGGCCCCGTGGGACCTCTACCGCTTCTCGTCCGGGGCCTTGGGCGAGGTGGCGCGGCTGCGGGAGGTCGGGGCCCTTGCGTGGTGGTCGGACGACGGCCTGCGCTTTGCGGCGCTGCGTCCGTTGGGCAGCCTCCTGCGCGCGGCCGAGATCCGATGGTTCGGGGCCGACGCAACGTTCCTGGCCCACCTCCACGGGTTGGCGTGGTGGGCGGGGGCGGTCGTGGCCTTCGCCGCGCTCGCCCGTCGCCTCGTCCCGGCGACCGTGGCGCTCACGGCGGTGGCACTCCATGCCTGCGAGGAGGGCCATGGCGTGGCGCTTTCCTGGATCGCCAACCGTCCGGCCCTCATGGCGGCCACCTTCGGCTCCATGGCCCTGGCCGAGTACGTCCGCGCCGATGGGGCGAGGCCCGTGCGACTCGCCACGTGGACCTTCCTCGCCCTGGCTTGCGGCGAGTACGCCCTGGCCGTGCCGGTATTCGCCCTGGGGCTCGAGGCGACGGTCGGCCGGAATGCCGGATCGCGAAGGTGGCCGCGGTGCGCCGCCGTCTTCGTGCCGGCGTTGGCCTACCTCGCGGTGCATCGGGCACTCGGCTACGGCGCCCGCGGTTCGGGGATCTACGTCGATCCGCTGGCGGATCCGGGGGCCTTCGTATCCGCGGCCGTCGTGCGGGTGCCCGTGCTGCTCGCGGACGGGATCGCGGGCGTAGGCGCCGATGCGGTGGCCGTCGATCCCGCACGCGCCCCGGCGGTCGCCGCGGTGGGAGGACTCGCCGCCGTATTCCTGTTCGCCGTGGGGTGGTTCCTCTTCGCCGATCCGAGCCGTCGCCGGGCGTGGGTCGTGGGGGCCGGTTGTCTGGTGGCCGTGCTCCTGCTCCACGCGGGTGCGTTCGTGTCCACGCGCCTATGGGTCGTGCCCGGGCCGGCCCTCGCCCTGGGCCTGGCCGCGTTGGTCGTGGCTCTGGTCGAGCGGGTCCGCCGAGGGGCCGCGGGGCGAGGGTGGGCGGCGGCCTTCGCGGTGGTCCTGACGCTGCTGCATGGACCGGTGGCGCTCGGCCGGTCGGTCTTCGTCGCCGAGGGTTACGGCCGCGCCAACACGGCTGCGGTCGCCGCCCTGCGTCACAGCGACGTGGGCGACGTCGCGGGCCGTGACGTCGTGGTCTACGCGGCGGTCGACCCCACCACGCTGCTCTACGGGCGCTACCTGGTGGGTCGCAACGGGCCGCCGCGAAGTTGGCTGGTCTTGTCGGCGGTGCCGGCATCGTTGCGCCTGCGACGGCCCACCGCTGGGCGCATCGAACTCGACGTGGCGGGCCCCCTCGGGGCATCCCCCCTCGAGCGGCTGTTTCGACCCGGTCCGCCGCCGATCGACCGCGGCGTCGAGGTGGCCGCCGGTCGTGTGACGCCGGTCCGGCCCACGAGGAGCACCGAAGGGGAGGCGGCCACGATCCGGTTCGATTTCGATCCGGCCCGGCCGCCCGTCTTCCTGGTGACCACGCGAACCGCCTTGCGCCGACTGGCCCCGCCCCCGGTGGGCGGCGCGGTGGATCTGCCGCTGCCCGTCGCCCCCCTGCGCACCGCCGAGGCGAAGCGCAGGGGAGACGGTCCGATGCCGTCCGGCCGCGGCGGCTGACGTGGCCGGGTCAGGGCGTCTCGGACTCGGCGTGGACCCGCACCTCGACGCGGCGCTCGTCGCCATCCTCGTCGACGGCGACCTCGACCTCGGCGTCGGGGTGTGCGTCGCGGATCCGTGCCTCGAGGTCGTCCCGGATCTCCTCGGGCGTGGCATCCGGATCGGCGGCCAGCCCCGGATCCACCGCGGGCAGATCGGGGGCGGCACCCGCCCGGCGCTCGATGGAGACAGGGGCCTGCGCGGGCAGGTGCGGGGAGATGGCGGCCTCGAGGGCCTGGTCGTCGGGGATCTTCGGTCCGACGAGGACGATCTCGAGTGCGAGGGGGGTGCCGTCCTCGGCACGGGCGGCGACCCGGGCTCCCGTGACGCCGTCGCCGCCTGCGGCTTCGGCAGCCTTGGCGATGGCCTCGATGGCGGCGGGATCGGTGCCGGCGGGCAGCGACACCCGCAGCGTCACCGTCTCGACGGAGGCGTCGTCCTCGGGTTGGCCGCTGCGAAAGGCGGTGTGCGCCGGGGAGGACGTGCCGTCGGTCTGGCAGCCGCCGGCAGCTGCGAGGAGCGCGGCGATGGTGAGGGACACGGAGTGAAACTGCATCGTCTTCATGCCCTTTCCTACGGTTCGTCGGGCGTGCTGTGACCGTCCGCGTCGAGATCGCCGTGGGCCTCGACCCGCACCTCGACGCGGGTGCGTCCGTCGGCGCGATCGATCGTGACCTCGGCCTCGCCCTCGAGGCCCTCGCGGGCGAGTTCCTCCTCGAGGGAGGCGAGCAGGGCCGCCTTGGCCGCCTCCACGTCGCCCGCATCGAGCTTCTTGCGGAAGACCTCGATGGCGAGCTTTTCGGCCAAGCTCGTCTCGATGGGGGCCACCAGGGCTTCGGACGCCACGATGCGTGCCCCGGGCCACGTCCGCTGCACGAGATCCTCGACGTCCTCCGGGACGAGGCCGAGGCCGACGAGCTGTGCGTCCACCTCGGTTCGCGCCGTGCCCGATCCGTCGTCGCGGGCACGGACGGCGATGCGCACCTCGGCGCGGTCGCCCGTCTCCCGCTCCGACGTGCCGGTCGCCCACGACTCGAAGGCGGCCAGATCGTCTGGACGGGGCTGGCCGTCGAGGGCGAAGGCGATCCGGACGCCGAGGGGCACGTCCACCTCCGCCGGGACGACGCACGCCACGGCGGTCGCGACGACGAGGGCGCCCGCCGCGGTACCCATGGCTGGCAAGAGGCGCCGCGGGGCCTCGCCGGCGGGCGCGATCCGATCCAGGATCCGGTCCCGGGCCGCGGCGTCCGGCGGCACCTTGCGGGCACCGAAGAGGCGGGCGAGGCGTCGGTCAAGGGGTCGGATCCACATGGGAGAGGGCTCCTTTCTCGGCGGCCAGCTTCGTCCGTAGCCGCTTGCGGGCCCGGGACAGGCGCTTGCGCACCGCGGCCGGGTCGAGGTCCAGGACCTGCGCCACCTCCGGGGCCGAAAGGCCCTCGCCGTAGGTGAGCGCGAGGACTTCGCGGTCCGTCGCGGAAAGGTGGGACACGGCCTCGGCGAGCGCCCGGTCTGCGGACCGCGCGAGCAGCAGGTCCTCCGGTCCGCGACCGTCGTCGGCCCGGGCGTCGAACGTCTCGGGCGCCACATGGGCGGTGCGGCGTCGGGCGCGGTGGTGGTCGACGATCAGGTTGCGCGCGATGGCAAGGGCGTAGCCGCGCACGCTGCCCTTGGCCGGATCGATACGGTCCAGGTTGCCGAGCAGCCGCTCGAAGCAGGCGGCCACCACGTCGTCCCGGTCGGCCGACGTGTCCACGCGCCGGGCCACGTAGCCCTCGATCCAGGGGTAGAGGCCTTCGCAGAGGGCGCGGAGGGCGACACGGTCTCCGCGCCGGGCGCGGGCGAGGCGCCGGGCGTCGGGATCGAGGACGGGGCCGAACACCACGGGATCCTACGGCGCAGGCCGCCGAGTGTGACCCTCGCCGTTCCGGTAGGGGGCGAGGGGGTCGCCGCGGCCTTCGGCCGCGGCTTCGGCGTAGGCCAGGGCCAGGCCGAGTCCGTGGCCGCCGAAGCCTCCGACCACGGTCACCGGCCCCGCGTCGTCGGGCCACGGGGCGACGTGCGGGATCTCGTCGGGGGTAAACCCCATGGTCCCCGACCATCGGGCGCGCACCGTCGCCCCGCGGGTCGCCGGCAGGTGCCGTGCCGCGAATCGTTCGAGGTCGAGCTGGACCTTGGCGGTGGGGCCGGGGGCGTCCGTGGCCTCCGCTTCGCGGTGCAGGTGGCGGCGGCCGCCCACGAGCCACGTACCGTCGGCCCGTCTTCGAAAATAGTCGTAGCCCCACGTGGCGTAGCAGACGGGCCCCGCGGGCCCCGGCGATCCGGTCGGGGCGAGGGCGAGGATCTGGGCGCGGTGGGGGGCGATGGTCGGTCCGGTGCGGCCCAACAGTCGCGACGCGTATCCGTTGGTGCAGACGTAGGCGCGGTCGAAGGCGACCTCCACGTCCCCTTCGAGGGTGGCCGTGCGCCGGTCGGGGTCGAGGGCGCACACCCGCCCCCGAACGCCGAAGAGCCCATCGGCCAGGCAGGCGACGAGCTTGCCGGGATGGAGTCCGCCATCTTCGGGGATCGAAAGGGCGCACCCGAAGCCCTCGAGGCCCTCGGGCACGTCCTCGGACAAGGTGCACGGGACGCCGTCGGCCTGGAGCATCTCGGCCGCTTGCGAAAGGCGTACCCGTTCCTCGGCGTCGGTTTCGTCGGCCAGGGCCAGGCTGCCGCAGGGGACGTGATCGCACGCTTCGGCGTAGCGCTCGCGGACGATGGCATGGGAGCGCCGTGCGAGCGAAAGGTAGGCCCGGGCACCCTCGGGTCCGAGGCGGCCGCGCAGGGCGGGGTAGTCCCACGGGTGGCAGACCAGCACGAAGCCGGCATTGCGCGTGCTCGCCCCGGCTCCGGGACCCATGGCGTCCACCACGCAGACCTCCGCGCCCCGCGCGGCGAGTTCCCGGGCGAGGGCGAGGCCACACAGCCCCGCACCGATCACGAGGACCTCGATCCGCCGCAGGCGGCGCCGATCGGCCCGGGGCCAGGGGGGGAGGGGGGATTCGCCGTGCCAGAGGGAGAAGGGGCCGACCGAGGGCATGGGAGGGCGAGTGTATCCTTGGACGACGTATGGGGCCTCGGTTCCTCGCCGTCAGCATCCTCGCCTTCGCCGCGGCCGGTCCGGCCCGCGCGGCCGCCCCCGCGGTACGGGTACGGCCGGTGCCCGGAAAGGCCGGCAGCGTGGTGGAACATCGGCAGATCACCCTCCACGGCCTGCCGGTTCGCAGGGCCCACGAGACGGTGGTGCGGACGCCGACCGGGGTGCGCGTCGTGTCCGTCGTGCGACCGTCCCACGCCCCGGACCTCCTGCCGAGCGAGGCCCGGATCTCCGCGGACGCCGCCGTCGAGGCCGCGCGCGCCGAACTCGGGCTGGCCGCCCCGCCGACGGTCGAGCGGGCGCCGCAACTCGTCTACATCGACGTCCTCGGCCATCCGGTGCTCGCCTGGGAGGTCGCCACCGCCCTGCGCACCCGGCCCGAGCCGTCGCGCAAGACGTTGTGGATCGGGGCGGCCGGCGGCGTCCTCGTGGCGGAGCGGGAGGAGGTGTTCGCGTCGAAGGCGACGGTGTATCCCACCAATCCGGCCGCCTCACCCGAGCCCGTGACGGTGGAGCTTTCCGACATCGCGGCCGACGGCCCGGGTGTGCCCCTGATCTCGCCGAGGTTGCGGGCGATGAACTGCAGCCTCGAACCGCCCGACGATCCGGATCTCATCGAGCCCTGGTGGGACGAGGGCGAGTGCTACGCGGTCCATCGGGTCTTTTCGGACGAAAACGGGAACTTCTTCGTGCCCTTGCCCGACGTGCGACTCGAGGCGGACAACGTGGACGGCGACGATCTCTACGCCGAGCTTTCGATCTACGTCCATGCGGAACGTTTCTTCGACGCCTTGGTCGACCGAGGGGTCGAGACGTTCCCGTGCGAGTTCTCCACCATGCTCGCCAACTTTCGGTACACGGAGCCGGCGGTCTCCTATCCGGAACTTGCGTTCGGGCCGTTGAACAACGCCTACTATACGAACCAGTGCGATCCGGACAAGGGCGTCACGATGTTGTTCGGGCAGGGATCGTCCATCGACTTCGCCTTCGACGGGGACGTCGTCTACCACGAGCTCGGGCACGGCGTGACGAGCGATCTCTCGCCGGACGGCCTGTGGGACAGCCGGTATCGCCGCGACGGCCTCCTTCGGGACGCCCGGGGGATCAACGAGGCCGTGGCCGACTACCTGTCGGCCATGGTGGCGGGCGATCCGTACCTCGCCGACTACGTGGGGCGCTACTGGCCGAGTTACACGCGCCCGTACATCCGGTCGGCGCGCAATCAAAAACGCTGCCCGGACGACACCATCGGACAGGAGCACAACGATGGTGAGCCGCTGATGGGGGCCATGTGGACGACCCGGGAGCAGGTGGGGCCGGCCTTCGACCAGGTGGTGTTGCGCATGCTGCCGCGCCTGCCTGGCGACGCGGACCTCGAGAGCGCCGCCGCGGCCCTGCTCGAGGTCATGGACGAGATGATCGACGAGGGGGTCTTCGACGCCGCGGATCGGGCGGTACTCTATCGCGCCCTCGACGCTCGCGGCCTCATCGATTGCCCGCGGGTGCTCACCGATCCGGTGGAGGTGGCGGGCGGCCACACCATGTGGCTGCGCCGCAAGACCTCCGGGGTCGAGCCCTTCCTTCCGGGGCCGATCCAGTTGCGCCACGAGATCCCGGAAGGTAGCGACAACTTCGTCCTGTCGTTCAAGTTGACGCCCCGCGGGACCTCCACGGGCAATCCCATCGAGGATCCGGTCTCGTCGAAGGTCCTCGTCAAGTTCGCCGATGCGTCCATCGAGTTCACCTACGATCTGGTCTCGGTCGTGCCGGACGGCGATGCCAAGGAGATCGTGTTGGTGGGGGGCGATTGGGACGCCACCTACGAGCCGAGCGTCCTCGACGAGACCCAGCGCCAGGTCGTGGTGCGGGGCCTCTTGCCGGGGCAGGTGGTGCACGTCTCGTTGGTCAACGACGAGACGACCGCCGACGCCATCGCCAGCTCCGTCCGGATCGTGAGCCTGCCGGCCGACGAACTCGACGAAGGTGCCACGCCCGACGGAGGGCCCGGGGACCCCGGTGGCACGTCGGGCGCGGCGGGCGAGGATGCGTGGGACGCCTCGGATCCGTCCTCGAGCTGCGCCTGCCGCAGTGGTGACGGCGACGCCCCCTGGGCATGGATCCTGCCGGTCGTCGCGTGCCGCCACCGCCGCCGGCGGAAGGGGGGGCGGTGACGAAGGGGGCGGCCGCGCGGCTGCTCGCCGTGCTCGAGGTCGGATGGGTGATCACCCTCGCGGCGGCGATCCTGCTGCCCTTCCTACCCGGCGAGCCGCTGCGGCCGTTGCGGGACGCCGTGGTGCGGGCCGAGCGATGGGTCAGCTTTCAGCAGCGGTGGGGGATGTACGCCCCTTATCCGCAGCTCAGCCAGTCCTACATGGTGCTGTCGGCGACCTGGCCCGACGGCACGACGAGCGAACTCGAGGAGTCGGAGGCCGCGAAGACCGGTTGGGGGACCACCTGGTTCGGTCGTAAGAGCCGGCGCGACATTTGGCGCTACTACGCCCTCCTGCAGCCGCGCAAGGCCAACCGCAATCGGGCCTGGTACCTGCGCATGGTATGCGTCCGCGAGGCCCGCCGGACGGGCCGGATCCCGGAGACCATCGTGATGCGGCGGATCGTGCGAAGATTTGCGCCGCCCGAGGCCGTGCGGTCGGGCAAGCTCGCCCTCGGACGGCCGCGAACCTCCGTGGTGGCGCGCCAGTCCTGCACCCAACCCTCGGTGCGGACGATGATCCATGCCGACCCCTTCGCCCACCCCAACCTCCGGCGCAGCTAGCGGTCCCGTGCGCAAGGGGATCCTCCGGCGCGAGGACCCGGAAGCGCTGGGCCTGTTGCGGATCCTGCTGGTCGCGGTCTTCACCGCCAGCATGCTGACCCACGTGGGCGCGGTCGCAGAGTACTTCTCGGACGCATCGCCCCTCTACGGCGACTACGCGCGCCGGGCCTTTCCGTCGCGCTTCTCCCTCTTCTTCTACGTTCGCGACCCTTGGGCGGTGCGGATCGTCTATGCCGCAGGTGTGCTCGCGCACCTGGCGTGGCTCGTGGGGTTGTTCACCGAGGTCGCAGCGGCGGCTGCCGTACTCGTGTGGATCTCCATGGTCGGACGCAACCCGCTGCTCTACTCCCTGCCGGATCAACTGCACACGGCCCTGGCCCTGTTGCTCGCGGCCATGCCGTCGGGGCGGGGGCTGAGTTTGGACGCGCGCCTTCGCGGCAAGCGTCGTCCGGTGCCCGTCTGGTGCCGCTGGATCGTCCAGCTCCAGATGGGGGTCCTCTATACGGCCACGGGGCTGCTCAAGACGGGCAAGCCTTGGCACGGGGACGGGACGGCCATCTACTACGCCCTCGTCAATCCCTACAACCGGCACTTCGATCTGGCACCGTGGCTTGCCCGAATCCAGCCCTGGATCCTGCGGCCGGCGACCTACCTCGTGCTCATGTGGGAGATCGTGTTCGGCGCCTTCGTGGTCCAGAACTGGGTGCGCGAGGCGTGGCGTCGTCGCCTGCGCGGTAGCGTCGGGCGCTGGCTGGCGGTCGACCTGCGCCCGGTCTTCCTCGGCTTCGGCGTGCTGATGCACCTATCCATCCAGTTCATGCTCTACGTCGCCTTCTTCACGCCGCTTTGCATCGCAAGCTACGCGGCGTTCCTCGAACCCGACGAAGTCCGACGGCTCCTCGCGCGGTGCCGCCGCCGGTAGGTGGGGTCCATCCGGTCGGCCGCGGCCGTTCCGGCGTCGGTCGCCGCGCCGACGGAGGCGAAAGGCAGGTGCCGCGCCGGTCTTCCGCCGTGCCCAGGAACGAACGGCCTCCGTCCCGTGCGCTGGTTCGGGACGGGCGGCTTGTGGGCCCCAAGGTCGGCCTGCCATCGTAGGAACATGGGCCCCGTCCTGCCGTGGCTTTGGCTCGCGAGCCTCGCGCCCCCTAGCGAGGTGGACGCGGGGACCCCACACGAGGCCCGCGTCGAACCCGCCCGGCAGGCGCAGGTCGTCGTCCTGCTCTTCGACGACCAGGCCCGGGCGCTCGAGACCCTGGTGCGGGCGGTACGGGCCCAGTTCGCAGGGGGGGCGGTCGACGCGGTGGTATCCGAGGCGAGCCTTCCTTCCGGTCGCCTGTCGGACGTGGCCGCCGAGGCGTCACGCCGGGCCCGGGAGACTTCGGCCCTCGGGACGTTTTGGTTCGAGACGACCGAAGGCGCCGTGTTCGTCTATCTGACGGATCCGCCGGGCCGGCGTGTCCTCGTGCGCAGGATCGACTGGCAGGGCCCGGACGACGTCGCTGCGGCGGAATCGGTGGCCGTGGTCGTACGCTCGTCGGCCGAGGCCCTCGCCGCCGGCAGCGTCATCGGGATGGAGCGGGTGGCGTCGGCGGCGCCGGCGGAGGCCCAGGCCGGGGCGCCGGAATCGTCCAAGGCAGCTGCCACGTCCGAATCGAAGCCGGCTTCGCGTCGTGTCGCCGCCGCCGAACCGCTGCCGCCGAAACCGTCCAGTGAAGCAGGTGGACGCCGGGCCGCCCATCGCCGCGGCGTCCACGTCGACGTGCGCGCGGGCTACGTGGGTTCGAACCTGCTCGACCGGCTTGCGTGGCAACACGGGCTCGGCCTGCGGCTCGACGTGGCGTTCGCCCGCCGTTGGGCGATCACGGTGGGCTACCGGCAGTTCCTACCGGGGCGGGTTCGCGGGGCCGCGACCACCGTTCGCTTCGACCGCTACGTCCCGGACGTGGCCGTGGCGTTCTCGCCCTGGCTCCATCCGCACGCGGAACTCGGCGTGGCCGCGGTGATGGCGGGCGAGATCCTGCGGCGACGAAGCCAGGTGGACGCCGGCGTGGCTGCACCACCTACGGTGCGGTTCGTTCCGGTGGTCGCGGCAGGGGTCGACCTGCGGGTCCGGTTCGTCGGCTGGTTGTGGGGGACGGCCGGGGTGCGGCTCGAGGTACCCACCGTGCGCATCCGATACCTCGAAGGGGCGGGCGACACCGGCGGGACGAGCGTGGTTGCGCAGACGGCGCCCGTCCGCGGTGCCATCCTGGTGGGGTTCTTGGCGCGTATCCGAGCCCGTGGGGATCGTTTGGTGACCCGAAACGGTCGCAAGACGGCACGATGATGGGCGAGACATGGCTGCCGCCGACGACACCTCCCCTGCGCGCCGACACCTTCGGGTGGTCGGCGCGCCGGCGACCGAGCCGGGACCCGCCGTGATCGCGGCGGCGTGCCGGGGGGACCGCGAGGCGGCAGGCCGTGTGCTCGCCCACGTCCTGCCCCTCGCGCGCCGTCTCGTCGCCGCGGTCGTGCGCCGGAGCGACCGCATCGACGACGTGGTGCAACAGGCCCTCATGGAGGTCCTCGAGGCCTTGCCCTCGTTCGAGGGGCGCACGAGTGTACGGGGGTGGGCGCGGACGATCGTCCTGCGCGTGGCGTTTCGATCTCTGCGCAAGGAAGCACGGATCTCGCGCGTCACCGTCGACGCGGTGGACCCCGACACTTTGCGTGCCACGCTGCACGAACCAGTGGGCGATGCCCTGCCGCGGCCGGTCGCCGACTACCTGGCGGCGCTCTCCGTCCGTCACCGTGAGGTCCTGGTGCTGCACCACGCCCTCGGCTACACGATTCCCGAGATCGCCGATACCCTCGGCATCTCGCCCAACACCGTCAAGTCCCGCCTCCTCCATGCCCGCCGCAACGTGCGTCGCCTCGTGCGCCGCGACCTGCGGTTCGGCGCGGGCGGCGGATCGAGGATGCCGACGTCATGAACGATCCCGACCGACTCGAAACGAGCACCGACCCCGCCGACCTGTACGACGCTCGGGCCCTCGGGGCGGCGTTGACCGACGAGCAGCGCGCCGCCGTCGAGGCGTGGACCGCCGCGTCGCCGCAGGGGCGCGCCCTCGACCAGTTCTACGCGGCGCTCGAGGAGGTCGGGCGTGCGGCGACGGTCGACCCGCACGAACCCGATGCTCCCGCCAGCGATCCCGTGCTGGCTCGGGTGCTGGACGGGGCCCCGCGACGCAGGCGGGCGGGCCGTGCGGGCCGGACGGCGGCGTGGGCGTCGGTGGCGGCCGCGGCCGCAGCCGTGGCCTTCGGGCTGGGCACCCGCTTCGGCGCCTCCGACGATCCCGAAAGCCCGGTGCGGATCGGCCCGCCTTCGTTCCGGGCCCCGTCGGTTGCCGTCGCGCCCGAGGTGCCGGCCGACGAGGTCGCATCCCACGACGGTGGATGGGTGCGGGTCGAGGCGGAGCGCACGTGCGTGGACGTGGCCGGTGTGGGTGCCGTGTGCGGCAGGCCGGGAGCACGGTTTCGGGTGGAGGCCGGGGCCGCCCCGTCGGTGGGGCGCGTGCTCGTCGCCAAGGGCAGCGTGGAGATCGGGGCGTTCGACCGCGCGGTCGTCGTCACCGTCGACGAACCTGCCGGGCGGGCGCAGGCGGCGGCCCAGGTGGACCTCGGTCCGAAACGTGAGATCGTCGTGCTCGTGCTCGCGGGGACCGTGGACGTCTCGGAGGCTGGCGCCGAGGCGGTGCGTCTCGAACCCGGCCGATCGCTTCGGATCGACGCCGACGCGCCGGCGCCCCCACCCGCCGCGAGCGACCGGGCGACGCCCCCGACGGCGGCCGACCTGCTGCGGCGGGCCCAGGAGGCCGCGGCCGACGGGGACCTGGCATCGGCGCGCGCCGCCTACCGCCGCCTCGTGCGTACCCATCCGGGCTCGCCGGAGGCGCTGGCCGCCCTTCCGACCCTCGGTCGCCTCGAGCTGCGGGCCGGGCGGCCCCGGGCGGCGCTCGCAGCCTTCGATCGCTATCTCGCCCGCGGCGACGGGGCCACGCGGATCGAAGCCCTGCTCGGTCGTGCCCGCGCCCTCGAGGCCCTCGGTCGCACGCCCGAGGCCGTGGCCGCCTGGCGGGCCGTGCTCGAGGCCCATCCGGGGGGGATCCACGCCGACGAGGCCCGGCGCCGGATTGCCGCCCTGTCCGATCCCGGCTAGCCGGGATCGCCGCCCTGTCCGATCCCGGCTAGCCGGGCCGAGGGCGGCCGGCGCCGAGGCACCTGGGGGATCCGCCCGCCGCAACCGCTGCCCGCACGAGGCTGGTAGAGTGTCGGCATCGTGGATCGCAGGGTCCACCGTCGGATCTTCTGGTCGGCCGTCGGCGCCCTCGTGGCGGCCCATGCCGCGGCCCCGTCCTCGGCCGGATCGTTCGCGGGGATCCCGTGGCTTCCGTTCGATCTCGGCTACCACCTGGCGTGGACGGGCGCGGCGGCCGGTGTCGTCGTCCACCTGTGCACCTGCGTTTGGGAGGATGCACCGTGAGCCGCCTCGGGTGGATCGGCATCGTGCTGCTGGCGTATCTGGCCGTGGTCGCCGTCATCGGCGGGATGGCGGCCCGGCGCACCGCGGGCGATCCCGAAGATTATTTCCTCGGCGGTCGTGCCGCACGGACGCTCGTGCTCTTCATGGCGCTCTTCGGCACGAACGTCACGCCCTTCGTGCTCATGGGGATCCCGGGGCTCGCCTACCACCACGGTGTCGGGGTCTACGGCATGAACGCGGCGATCGTGGCCCTGGGGATCCCGCTGACCTTCTGGCTCATCGGCGATCCGGCACGGGTGGCGGCCCGTCGCCTCGGGGCCATCACGCCCGCGGAACTCTACGCCGGCCTGCTCGGTGCGCGTTCGGTCGGCGTCTCGATGTTCGTGCTCTTCTTCGTCTTCACGATCCCGTACATGGTGACCGCCGTGCTCGGGGTGGGGCTGGCCGTGGACGTGCTCACGGACGGGCAGGTGCCCTTCGCCGTCGCCGCGGCCGGCATCGTCCTGGTGACCTTGGCCTACACGACGGCGGGCGGGATGCGGGCGACCATGTGGACCAACGTGTTCCAGGGGGCGACGTTCATGGCCTTCGTCCTGGTGGCGTTCGGCATCGTGACGGTGCGGCACGGTGGTGTCGCCGCGCTCGTCGAGCGGACCGCTGCCTCGGTGCCGGACCTACTCGTCAAGGGGGCACGGCCCCTCTACGCCCCCGGTCGTTGGAACAGTTGGGCCCTCGCGATCTCGCTGACGGTCATCGCCTTTCCCCACATGCTCGTGCGGATCTTCGCCGCCCGCGACAGCCGAACCCTCAAGCGGTCGTCCATGCTCTATCCGGCCGCGCTCGCCCTGCTGTGGCTGCCCGTGGTGGCCCTCGGCGTGTTCGGGGCCGTGCTGGTGCCGGGGCTCGAGGGCAAGGCCTCCGATCGCGTCCTGCCCCTGCTCATGCGTCGTGAACTGCCGGCGATCCTGCAGGGCGTGGGGCTTGCGGGGATCTGTGCGGCCGTGATGTCCACCCTCGATGCACAGCTCCTCACGCTTTCGTCCATGTTGGGGCGAGACGTCCTGAGGGTCGTGCGCCCGGAGTTGGACCCGCGCACCGAGGTGCGACTCGGGCGCCTGTTCGTGCTGGGCCTTTCCGGTCTGGTCTACGTGCTCGTGCTCGCGCGACCGGCCTCGATCTTCGACATCGCCGCCTTCGCCTTCTCGGGGTACGTGATGCTCGTGCCCACGCTCTACCTGGCCCTCGCCTGGCGGCGCTTCTCGGCGTTCGGAGCCCTGGCGTCCATGTGGACCGGGGTCGTCGTCCTGGGGCTCGCCATGTTGCCCGATGCTCCGCCCGCAGG
>RFGU01000116.1 GCA_003696955.1 Deltaproteobacteria bacterium
TCTCCGTTCCTCCACTCGTACTCGTCCCAGGCGTCTTCGCTCAGTGCGGCCGCAACTTCGCGCATCTTCTCGGGCCGCACGTCACACCCCCAGCCCTTGATCGGTCTACCGCGCCTGCTCCGGCGTGCGGCGCGGCGCTGCGAGGGACTTTGCGGCAAACGACCGTGGGCCCAGACCGATGTATTCGAGCTGACTCCGACGACATAGGTGAACCCACGCTCCTCGAGCCCCGCACGGAACGCCCGTACGTCACCGTAGGCGGCATCCGCCAGAACGCAGTCCACGGGAATCCCCCACACGGCGCGCTCGTCCAGCATGTCGAGGGCGAGCCGCCACTTCTCGCGATGACCTACGTCATCGGGGATCTTCGCCCGCCTCCGGCGCTCTTCGTCCTCGTTCCACGATTCCGGCAGGAACAGTCGCATCCCGATGCATGCTCCCGCCGTGGGCGCGGCAAGATGAAGACTCACTGCGATCTGGCAGTTGTCCCGACGACCGAGCGTACCCGAGTACTGTCGTTGCACCCCGGGAGAAAAGCGCCCCTTCTTCGGGAAGCCCGTATCGTCGATGACCAGCGCCTCGAGGTCGTCGACGACTTCCACGACGGGTGGCGCATCCGTCGGGCTGGTGCATCCCGCTGAAGGTCGCCGGCCGGGTCAGGGACACTCGGCGGCGCAGACGACGTGGCCGACGAAGACGTTGAAGCAACACTTGTCGAGATTGCCTTGGCATTCGTTGCAGGGGCAGCTGTTGCACGATGGGATCGCGTACTGCTCGCAGTTGCCGTCGACGCAGACCTCGTCGGCCTTGCACTGGTTGCCGCAGCCACCGCAGTTGAGTGGATCGACCTTGAAGTCGGTGCACGACTGGCCGCATTGGTCGAGAGGTCCGCAGTCGGCGACGCACGTTCCCGCCAGGCAGACCTGGTTGGCGCCGCAGGCGTTGCCGCAGGCACCGCAGTGGTTGGGATCGTTGTTGATGCTCACACAGGCGTTGCCGCATTGGGTGTAGCCCGGAGCGCATTCGCAGGCTCCTGCATTGCAGGTCTGGCTGTTCGGATCGCAGGCATTTCCGCAGGCACCGCAGTGGTTCGGATCGTTTTGCGTATCGACGCATTGGTTGCCGCACATCTCGAATCCGGCCTCGCAGGTACACTGGCCCATGACACAGACGCCGGCCGGGCCACACTCGATCCCGCAGCTTCCGCAGTTCTCCGGATCCGTCTGGGTGTCGGTGCACTTGCCGTTGCACCCGGTAAACGGCGGCTGACAGACGCACGATCCGTTGATGCACTCGGCCGCGAAGCCGCAGGGTTGGTCGCAGCCTCCGCAGTTGAGCGGATCGCTGGTGGTGTCGACGCACCCTGCGCCGCACTGGGTGGTGCCCATGGGGCACGCTCCGGCCATGCACTGGCCGCCGCTGCAGACCTCGCCGGGCGCACAGGCGTTCCCGCAGCTGCCGCAGTTGTTCGGGTCGGAATCGGGGCTTACGCAGGTGGCGCCGCACTCGATGGCCCCCACCGGGCACTGCGACGTGCATACGCCGGCGAGGCAGGCGTCGCCCGGGGCACAGGCGTTGCCACACGCACCACAGTGGTTTTCGTCGTTGTTCGGATCGACGCACGCCATGCCGCAGAGGATCTGCCCCGCCCCGCAGCCACCTCCTGTGGTCGCGCCCGTGGTCGTTCCCGTGGTGGCCGTTCCGCCGGAGGTCGACCCCGCGGTACCCGTACTCGTGGCGGTCGTCATGCCGGTGGACGCGCCCGTCGTGGTCGCCGACGCGCTCCCGGCCGTCGTCCCGGTGCTCATGCCCGTGGCGCTGGCGGAACCCATGGACGTGCCGCTTGCAGCGGTGGCGCTGGCCGAACCCGCCGTGGCGCTGGCGGTGCCGCTCGCCGTGCCGCTGGCGCTGTCGCTGGCGGTCCCGGTGGCGCCAGAGGTCGCCCCGGCATCGTCGCCGCATCCCGATGCGAGCAGGACCGTCGAACAGGCGAGGACGCAGATCATGGAAAGGGAAGGAAATCGCATGGGTCGCTCCTTGGCCGAGGTCGTAGGACGGGCGTCCATGGGGACACCCACTTCCCGCCGTGCCCGATGGCGGCGTTTCGTTACACGCCACGGCGAAAGGTACCCTCCCGAAAGGGAACCGTCCCGAGGGCGGGAACCGTCCGGACGGTCGTGCACGTGCGACGGGAACCCTCCCGAAGCGGAAACCCTGCCGACGGCGACGGGCCCCCTCCCGACGGGCCCCCTCCCGAAGGTCGTGCGGGCCCCCTCCCGAAGGTCGTGCACGTGCAATGTTGGCTGGGGACGGCCGATGAGTTCCTGGGGGATCTTGTCCGCGCTGGACACGACCGCGTCGGGGCGAGCCGGTGATGGGGAAAGCGGTGGCATCGAGGTGGGGTGCTGGGCGGGATGGCCGCGGGCGGCGCCGGGGCGCCACCGGGGCGGGTGGGCATCGGTTGCGTCCGGGACCGGAACGCGGGGCATGGGTGCCCCGCGATGGTTGAGAGAGCTCGCGTGGGGGGCGCGACCTCGGGCGGGCACATGTCGGGCGGGTACGTTCACAGAGACATCGTTTCCTCCTCGTGCGGGATGCGTGACCTTCAGGCCGGCGCGTCGCCCGGCCGATGGTGTAACGTGCAGGCGCCAGGCCACGCACGTGTAGTGGATTTCGGCGGGGCCCTGCCAATCTTCCCCGGAAGGACCGACCCATGATCCGTCGTCGTTCGATCCAACGTATTTTCATCTATATTGTACATAATGTCGCGCGGGTGTCGTTGGTATCGGCATGCTTCGTGTTGTACGGTTGTGGCAGCGACGCCAACGTGGATTCGCGAAGGACGAGGGAAGCGGCCGGCAAAGTCGCGTCGGTCGAGCAGAAAGCTGGAGCGCCAGTCGGTACCGAAGCACGGCCTTCCGACGAAGCCGTTCCTAGAGCGCGCGGTACGGCGGAGGAGCGCCGCGACGGTTCGGTCGGCCCCGGTCGGCGGTCCGACGAACGAACCCCGAAGAGCGAGAGGGCCGAGGGAGATTCCGTTGCCGACCGGTTGCGCCGGACCCTGGGTTCGGCGGGCGCCGTGGTGGTCCTTCCCGGCAAGGACGGTGTGGTGGCCATGTCGGCGGACGGAAGGCGATCCGCGACCTTGGCTCCCGGCCGCCCCTACGCGGTCCTGGTGGACAACCGTAGCGGCGTCGTGTGGTACCAGACGGGGAGGCAATTGCGTGCCGTCGACCTCATGGCTCCCGCGACCTCCGCCGAGCCCATGGTCGTCGCAACGGCCAAGGACGAGTTGTTCGAGGGCCTGTCCATACGGTTCGAGGATCCGGCGGAGACGCTTGGCCCGCGAGAGGCGGTGAGCTACTCGTTGGTCGTTGCCGCCGATCCTCACTTCGAATCGCACGGCCGGCGATGCGGTTCGGGCGCCAACGAGTGCCCGAAACTCACGTAGCAAGGTGCGGCGGTCGTGGCGAGCCTGGCCGAGCGCGGACGCGAACGCCGACTCGAACGGCCCGGTGGGCACGAAACCGTCCAAGCCGGGCCCGGTCTGGCCGATTGCGACGATTGCGGCAAGGTGGAGCGAATTCCGGGGACCCATCTGCTCGCGGTCACGACGGAGTACTGCGAAGACGCCTGCCATCTTCACGTGGGGCTATACGATCCAAGGATGGCGGAATTCGTCGATCCCGCGAGGAATGCTCGTCAGAAGGAACCCTTTCCATGGGGCACCTTGGACGACGCCTGGGTGTGCGCTGGTGGAGCGGTCTTCGTCACGAGAGAAGGTCGGGCCGTACGTTTCTCGGGGGGCAGTTTCGATGCAGGAGGCGCGAGCGGGATCGGCGGCGGTGGGTGTCTGGACGGCGGTTGGTTCTATCCAAGGCCCGAGGATTGAACGGTATGCTCGTCCCCGCGGCGGGAGGCGAGCTGGGCGGGCGTCGGGCGTACCGACGAGAACCTGCCGATCGTCGCGTGCACGGTGGATTGGTTCGGGCCGCACCGCGTCTCGGCGGGGCGCGCAACCCCTCGACTGGGGGATTGTTCGGCATGGTCGACCTGGCGTTCGATGGACTTCGAATGCTCGCCGAACTCGCCGTATGTCTCGCCCTGGTCGTCGCTCCCCTCGACGTCGAGCAGGAACGGAAATCCGCTCGCCAGCAGTTGGAAGTCGGCGAGCCGGAAAAGGCCGTCGAAGCGCTACAGACGCTCTATCTCCGGTTGCCCGCGGAAGACCTCGCCACGCGGGCGGAGGTGGCCGTCGAACTTGCCGACGCGCGTATCGCCCTGTTCGGCCTCGACGGGGACGCAAGCCAGTTGGCACGGGCGCGAACCTCCTTGACGATGCTGCTCGGGTCCATGTCCGAGTCGGACCTTCGTAGACCCGGCATCGAAGCGAAGATCGCGGAGATCGAGTCCCTTCAACGCAAGTCGGGCGAGGGAAGCGAGGCGCCGGCGTCGGACCGGCAACCGAAACCCGGATGGGATGCCCCGGCACCTGCAACGGAGCCAACGGGCTCGCAACCGCCCGTAGGAGGGACGGCCCAAGGCCCGACCACCTCGCCGCCACCGCCGACGATGAGCGTTGCAGAGCGGAACAAACTCGTGCGGGACCGAGATCGCTATCGGCGGCGCTCGAAGAGTTCGTTCGGCACGGGCGCCGTTTTCATCTCGGTGGGGGCCGGTGTCATGATGCCCTTGGCCATCTGGTCGACGCTGCGTCTTTCCAGGGCGAACAGCGCCTATACCAGCTTCGGTTGTTCGACGAGCGACAGCAGTTCGTGCGATGCCATCGAGCGGGACAAGCGCGTGTTCCTGCCGCTGACCATCAGTACGTGGATCCTCGGCATCGGTTTGACCGCGGCAGGAGCGACGTCGCTTGCCAACGGTGGCAAGTACAAGAGAAGGGCGCGCGCCCTCGACGACCGCCTGCAGGCCAAAGCGAGCCTGCGTCCGTGGTTGGGTGTTCGCAGCATCGGTGTAAGCGGCCGATTCTAAAGCCGGAATCGGCATGTGCCGCAGTAGGTGAGCGCGCCCTGGGGTCCGGCGACGCACACGGCGCGGTCGCTTCTTGCCCATTGCCCCCGTGGGGCATCCGGCCCCTGAAGGGGTCAGGATGTTCGGCGAACGTGCCGCCGGGCACCGACGGCGACGGCCAGGAGGAGGAGACCCCACGGACCCTTCGCGTGCCCTCGTTCCACCGCGCAAAGGGAGGGGTCGTACTCGTCTTCGTCGCCCTCGCCGCCGCCGCCGCCCCCGCCCCCGCCACCGCCGCCGCAGTCGCAACCGCTCGGCGTCTTCGCGCACGTGCCGTCCCCGCAGTAGTAGGGAAACTCCACCCGGCAACAACCGTCCGAGACGCACAGATACCCCTCGCAACAATGGGTGCCCCCGCCGCAGTCCACGATTCCATCCTGTCCGCAATGGGTCGGTTCCGGTTCCCAGGCCGTGGCGAGTTTCGCGGCGCGAAATTGTGGGCCGTCGCCGTCGCCCGCGCATGAGCCGTCGTCACCGCCGTTGCAGTCGCTCGCCGTCTTTCCGCAGCGACCGTCACCGCAATCGTACGGGTAGCCTTCGGGGCAGCAACCCGTCGCGGCGCAGGTCTGGCCGGTCTTGCAGCAGGTCTGACCGCCCGGGCAGTCCACGGTATAGCTCGGGTCCGAACAGTGGGAGCCGAGAGGGTCGGACCATGTGACGAGTTCCTCGACCGATCGTCGTGATGCGGGGGAAGACGGCGTGACCGCCGTCTCCGCCGTCTCCCCCGCGCTCGCAGTGCTCGACACCGACGAGGTCGCGAGCCAGCCGGCGGTGCACAAAAGCGCGCACGTAGCGACAACACTGCGTTGACGCCGTAGTCCAGCGACGGGGCCGTTTCGGCGGATCGGGCGAGTCCACGAATTGCCTAGGGGGTCGTCATGCATTCGGTCCACCTCGCCGACGAGGCTACGAATGGACCGAGACGCGAAAAACCCCCCGTTCGAGGGGCTTGCGGCGTCAGCGCCCGGAGCCTCCCGGTTACGACCAACCGGTGGCGCGCAGCGGCCGGTCGATGCGGGGCAACTCGCCGAGTGTCTCGGCGAGTTCGAGGCGGCTCGCAACGCCCAGCACCCTATAGATGGCCTTGATGTGGTCGCGTACGGTGTGATGCGAAAGACCGAGATGCTCGGCGACCTCCCGAGCCGTCGCGCCGGCGGCGATGTACTCGGCGATCTCACGCTGCCGCCGCTGAAGCCGCCACTCCGGTCGCAGACAAGGTGACACGCGCCGTGGCAGGGATACGAGGTAGCGTGATGCCTCGTTGCCGACGAGACGCACGAGTGACTCTCCAAGGATCGGTTGGGTGTCGACGTTACCGCGATCGAATGCACGGACGCGGCGCGCCAGGGCGGCCCGCTGATCGGCCGACAGCCGATCGGCAGCACCGGGAGACGCCATGTCCAGGGTGCCGTCGGCCCGAAAGAGGAGCTGCCGTCCCACGCTCACATCGGCTCCGCGGTCGCGCGACGCCAAGCCGTCGATGGCGATCGCGGCGGACAGGATGGCGCGGAGCGATGCCTTCAGTCGAGCGACGACGGACCGTCCAAAGCGTCCAGCATCGGCGAATCGAACGGCACCTAGGTATCCGACGAACCGTTGGTCGTCGTAGATGACGACCCGCAGGACGTCGACGATGCCATGGGGGGCGTAGTGACGGCCCACGAGGTCCGAAGCCGGTCCCCGGGCCGTTCGTAGGGCCTGCCTCAAGGTCATCCAGCGGTTCGGCGCTCTCGGATCGGGCAGTTCGGGGTCCCACGTCGCGGCCCCCAAGAAACCATCCATGTTGGACCACGGGGGCGGTAGGGAGGCGATGCTTCCCACGGCGAGGCTGTCGCAACAAGCCCACTCCCGGCTCGGGGTCTCCTGTAGACAGTGCCAGGAGACGCCGTCGGATTCGGACAACTCGCGAACGGTCTCGCACAGGTGGCGCCGCGCGGCCATCGGATCGTCGGGGAGGTTCTCGAGCCTCTGCCGAGCGTGCATACGAAGTGTTGCGTCGTCGATCACGCAAGCGCCCTTCGTACGCTCTCGGCGGTATCGTCGAAGTCTTCGTCGAGCAACATGTGGCCGGCCCGTGGGACCCACTCCAGCGAGACGTGGGGCGTCGCGGCGAGTCGCTCGAAGCCATCGTGTAGCCCCGCCTGGTCACCTGCTCCAACGCGCAGCACCGTCGGGACGCCGGATGCACACAGCCAATCGCCGAGATTCGGTGCCGCTGCGAAAGCGCGCAACTCCCCGGGCAAGACGGTCGTCGAGACACCGGCCAAGAGATCGAGGAAGCGTGCCCCCACGTCCGGCCGATCTCGGAGGAACGACGGCGAGTACAGCGTCTGCAAGGCGGCATCGCCCACGTCGGCACCTTGCTCGAGCGCTGCGGCGAAACCCTCCATGGCGGCCCGCTTCTCGGGGGAGAAGTCGATGGCGGGGCCGATCCCCACGAACGACGATGCTCCGAAGCCGGCATCCTTGACCAACGCAAGCGCCCGATAGAATCCGCCGCTCATGCCGACCCAGTGGGCCGTCGCAACACCTCGGCCGCGAAGTGCCTCGGCGATGGGACGGATCGCGAGGCCGTCCGCCGGAACGTCCGCCGATCGTCCGTAGCCCGGCGCATGAACGACGTGGGTGCGAAACCCGGCCATGCTCGCCGCCAGCCGAGCGAGGTCGCCCGGATCTTCGGGAACGCCATGGAGCATGACGACATCCGGACCGTTCCCACGCGTTTCGACGTACGACCTCGAGACGACCATGAAACGACGGTACGTGGGATGGCTACGAAAGACAAGTAGTGACGTCCATCCGGGAAGGGCGGCCCCTCCCGATGGCGGCGCACCTGCAACAGTGTCGGGGGACGGTCGCCGATACCCCTATGGCCTGTCCGGCAGGAACGAACGCATGAGGGCCAGGCCAACCGCGAAAAGCAGGGCCCCATCGTTCGGTCGCCACTCGCCCCACACCAATGTATCCCCCAACGTGATCGCGACGTAGCTGCCGGCCGGTGGCAAGAGCTTGCGCGCAAGCCCCATGGCTCGCTCCACCTTGGCACGCGGGGGCGTTTGGAAGCTGTCTGGCGAAGGGAACCCTCCCGAAAGGGGAAGGGAACCCTCCCGAAAGGGAACCCTCCCGAAGGTCGTGCACGTGCAACGTTGGGGTGGGACGGCCGATGGCCGATGAGCGCTGGGGGGCTCGTATCCGCGCCGGATACGAACACGTGGGAGGCGAACCGGTGGCAGCGCCGGTGGTGGCGAGGACCGTGGCGTCGCGGAGGGATCGGGTGCGGCGTCGGGGCGGGGCCGCGGCCGGTGCGCGTCGGTTGCGTAGGGAGCCGAGGCGTGGGTTGGGGGCGCCCGCACGGCGGTCGGCGGCCCGCGGGACGGAAGTTTGCGGGCGGGAGCCCCCCGGGGTCATGCTCCGGTCGTGCGCTGGTCGCCCGCCCAACTCGCCCGCGATGCCCAGGGCCGCCTCGTCCGCGACGGTGGCCGGACCGTCGAGGCGGCGTTCATCGACACCCGGCAGCCGGTGGCCGGGGGGGTGTTCGTCCCCATCGTCGCCGCTCGGGACGGGCATGCGTTCCTGCCCGCGGCGGTCGCGGCGGGGGCGTCGGCCGTGCTCGTGGCCCGGGGCCGGCCCGCGCCCGAAGGCCCCGTCACGGTCGTCGAGGTGGACGAAACCCTCGCTGCCTTCCACCGGCTCGCGGCGTCCGCACGCAGCCGCATCGCCGGGCCCGTGGTCGCGATCACGGGGTCGAACGGCAAGACCACCACGCGGGCCTTCGTCGAGGCCGTGCTGCGCACGATCCACGAACCCGTGCTGGCCACCCGCGGCAACCTCAACAACCACCTGGGTGTGCCGCTCTGTCTGTGCGGGCCGCCCCATGCGCCCGCGGCCGCGGTGCTCGAATTGGGCATGAGTGCCCCCGGCGAGAACGCCACCCTTGCCGAGATCGTGCGACCGAACGTCGCGGTCGTCACGAGCATCGCCCTCGAACACGTGGAGTTCCTCGGCAGCATCGAGGCCATCGCGGCGGCCGAGGCCGAGCCCTTCGCTCTGCTCGAGAGCGACGGGGTCGCCATCGTGCCGAGCGACGAATCCCTGCTCGTCCCCCACCTCCCGACGGGCCGCAGGGTCCTTCGCGTGGGGCCGTGTGCGGACGCCGACGTCCGCATCGTCGAGGCGTCGGTGGGGCGCCGCACCACGGCCACCTGTCGCCTCCCGGACGGCACGGACGTCCGGCTCTCCCTGGGCGTGCTCGGCCTCCACAACGCCCGCAATGCGGCAGCCGCCCTCGCGGTCGGGCACGCGCTGGGCGCTCGACCGGATGCCATGGCCGAGGCCCTCGCCGCGGTCGAGCCGGTCGGCGACCGAGGCCGGCGCATCGAGGTGGGGCGTCACGTCGTGATCGCCGACTGCTACAACGCAAACCCCGGATCCGTCCGTGCGGCCCTCGAAAGCCTCGCCGCCCTCGCTCGGGCCGAAGGTCGCACGGCCGTGGCCGTGCTCGGCGACATGCTGGAACTTGGGCCCGAAGCTCCGAACCTTCACGCCGACGTCGGCTCGTACGCGGCCGAACTGGGGCTTGCCGGCGTGGTCACGGTCGGCGCGTCGTCCCGTCATGTCGCCGAGGCCTTCGCGGCAGGTGGTGGGGAGGTGCTGGCCGCGGTCGAGCCGGACGAGCGCGGGATCGCGCGGGCCGCCGAGGCCGTACGGGCGATGATGGGCGGAGCCGAGCCGCTGGCCGTGCTCGTCAAGGCCAGCCGGGGCTTGCGGCTCGAGCGCGTCGTTTCGGGCCTCGTCGCGCCCGAAACGGCCGAAAACCCGGCGATCTGCGTTGACAGCCGGCCGGCCGGTGCTTAGCTTCCCTTGCGCGATGGCCGCGAAACGGGACTACTACGAGGTCCTCGGCGTCTCCCGCTCCGCGACGGAGGTGGAGATCAAGCGTGCCTATCGCAAGCTGGCGGTCAAGTACCACCCCGACCGCAACCCCGACGACCCCGAGGCGGAGGAGCGTTTCAAGGAGGCCGCCGAGGCCTTCGAGGTCCTGAGCGACCCCGAGAAGCGCCAGCTCTACGACCGCTTCGGCCACGAGGGCCCGCGGCAAGCGGGCTTCTCGGGCTTTTCCGGGGCCGACGAGGTCTTCTCCCACTTCCAGGACATCTTCGGCGATCTCTTCGGGGGTTTCGGCTTCGGCCGAAGGTCGCGGGCGCGCCGCGGCGCCGACATCAAGGTCGATCTCGAGATCTCCTTCGAGGACGTGCTCGACGGCGGTGAGTTCGAGGTCACGGTGCCACGGCGGGTCGTCTGCGAGGCCTGCAGCGGGACCGGCTCGGCGCCGGGCCACGAGCCCGAGACCTGTTCGACCTGCGCCGGCCACGGACAGGTCATCCACCGCCAGGGCTTCTTCACCCTCCAGACCACCTGCCCCACATGCCGCGGGGAAGGCCGACGGATCACCCACCCGTGCAGCGAATGCCACGGCGAGGGCGTGGTCGAGAAGAAGACCACCTTCGCCGTGCACGTGCCCGCCGGGATCGACGACGGCCAGACCCTGCGGATCCAGGGCAAGGGGGAGCCCGGCAGCGGCGGGGGGCCGGCCGGAAACCTGTACGTGGTCGTCCACGTCGCACCCGATCCGGACTTCGTGCGCGACGGCTACGACGTGCACAGCAAGGTGCAGATCTCCATGTTCCAGGCGGCCCTCGGGTGCGAGGTCACGGTGCGCACCCTCGAAGGCGAGGAGACCCTGACCCTCGAGCCGGGCACCCAGCCGGGGAAGGTGATCGTCCGGCCGGGCAAGGGGATCCCCGTGCTCGGGGGCCGCGGGCGCGGCGACCACCACGTCCACGTCGAGGTCACGGTGCCCGAGCGGCTCGAACCCGAGCACGCCGACATGCTGCGCAGGATCGCCGAGGAGCGCGGCGAGACGGTGGCGCCCCGCAAGAAGGGATTCTTCGACCGCCTGCGCGAGATGGCCGGCAACTGAGGGGCCGACCGGCGCCGCCTTCGAGGCCTTGCGCTCGCACGCGCGGCGCCACGTTGCATCGGGGTCGTAACGCTCGGCTCGCTGCGGGCACGTAGGGGGCGTAGGCGGGCTTCGAGCGCGCCTCGAGGAGCATGGCCATGACCCCGAAACTCACGAAGACCTTGTTCATATCCTTGTTGTGTACCGGTTTCGCCGCCGTTTCCGGCTGTGGGGACGACGGTGGCGGGGGCTCGGGTGCGAGCGCCACGGCCACCGGCACGGGTACCGCGGGCACGGCCGGCACGGCCGGCACCGCGAGCGCGACGGCCGGTTCGGCGAGCGCGACCGGTGGCACCTCGATGGGCTCTGCGAGCGCCACCGGCACCACGACGGGCCCGACGACGGCCACGGCGACGGCGACGGGGGGCGGCGGATGCGCCCCGGGTGAGATCCAGTGCGGCATGGCGTGCGTCGATCCGAACAACGACGAGAATCA
>RFGU01000117.1 GCA_003696955.1 Deltaproteobacteria bacterium
ACCTTCGGGCAGTTGGGGGTCGGGCAGTTGGGGGGCGGTGGCCATCTTGGGGCAGTGCGTCTCGTTCGAGCGCGGCTGGGTGGGGGCGGCGGTTGCGTCGGGAGCGGGCCCCGCCTAGCCTGGTGCGACGTCCATGACGAGGATCCTCGAGCCCGATCTCCTGGAGGACCTACGGCGGATTGCCGAGTCCGCGGGGGTTCTACGGCTTTCCGCGGTATCGCTCGATCATCCCGGCCTTGCGGTCGCTGCTGCGGCGTTCGACGCGTACATCGACGAAGGCCGCCATGGCACCATGGAGTTTCTCGTGCGCTCTCGGGCCGCTCGGCACGATCCGAACCTGGTGCTCCCCGGCGCACGATCGGCGCTGGTGGGGGTCGTCCCCTACGGGGGCGTGGCCGATCCCGTCGCCCGCTACGCACAGCACGCCGATTACCATACGGTGGTACATCGGCGTCTCGAACGAGTGGAGGCACGGCTCCTCCATCGCCTGCCGGACGTGGCGACGCGCATCTGCGTGGATACGAAACCGGTCATGGAACGAGCCCTCGCGGCGCTCGCCGGGATCGGTCGACTCGGCAAGAGCGGCATGCTCATCGTTCCGGGGCTCGGCACGTACGTGGTCATCGGCGTCATCCTCACGACGGCAGAGGTGTCCGAGCGCGAGCGCCCGTATGCCCGAGAGGCGTTCGACGTGTGCGGCCGGTGTACGGCCTGCCTCGACGCCTGCCCCACGAAGGCCTTCGACGGTCCGGGCCGTCTCGACGCCCGCCGCTGCATTGCGTACCTGACCATCGAACACCGCGGGCCCATCGATCCAGACCTGGCCGTACGCATGGGCGTGCGTGTAGCCGGTTGCGACGTATGCCAGGAGGTGTGCCCGCACAACACCGGCCCGGCCACGGCCCCACGGGCACCCGAGCACGCCTATCTGCCTCCACCATCGGACGGTTTTCGGCGGGCCGAGCACCCGGATGTCCTCGAGGCGTGGGTCGGCCTGCGCAGCGGCGCCTACCGGCGTCTGGTGCGCGGAACGGCCCTGCGGCGGATCCCCCGCCACGCGCTGCGACGAAATGCGCTGCTCGCGCTTGCCGCGGCGTCGCCGCCTCGACATCAACTCGAGCGCGCGCTCGACGCAGTGCGCGATGCGGCCGATCCAGCGCTTGCTGCTGCGGCGTCGACGGTTCGGGATCGCCTCGTTCGCGGCCGCGAAAGGACTGCGCCCGAGTGGTGAGGACCACGCACGTCCTGCACGTCGCTTGAGCCCGATCCGCGCCCCCGGTAGCGTTGCGCCACGCAAGGCGCCCCCTCGCCCGTGGACCGAGGGACCGGCGCGCTCATCGCCAAGGAGTCTTCGTCCATGTCCGAACCCACCGCTGCATCCGCCGGTGCCGTCGAAACGCCGTCTCGTACCGGCCTGCTCGGCTTCCTGCTCGACTTCCACAACCGCACGATCCTCTTTCGGGTTGGTAACTGGATCGTCACGACCTACGCGCTGTTGACCGCGATTTCGTTCGCCACCGGCGTGGCCGCCGGACTTTGGTTCGACGCCATGACCGGCCAGGACGTGATGTTCAAGGCGCGATACTACCTGTTCGTCCTCACGCCGCTGTCCCTCATCGGCGTGCGGAGCTTCAGCATCATGCTCGAGTGGCGCGAGCTTCTGCGCCATCCCCTCGCCACCATCGTCAAGCCGGGATACATGCTCCACGGCGGGATCCTCGGTGGCAGCGTCGCCCTGGCGCTGCTTTGGAACGCAAGCGGCCGCGACCTGCTGCTCTTGCTCGACGCTGGCGCATTCGCGCTGCTCATCGGCGAGGCCATCGCCCGTCTCGGTTGCTACGTCTACGGCTGCTGCTGGGGGCGCCCGACGGAGAGCCGCTTCGGCGTGCGCTACACGAGCCCCCATGCCAAGGTGGTCCGTTGCGCGCCCCATCTGCAGGGCGTCAAGATCCACCCTGCCCAGCTCTACGCGACCGTGGCGTACGCCGCGATGTTCGTGGCGTTCTATGCGCTCTTGCCCTACCGCCGCTTCGACGGGATGTTCGCGGCCCTGTACCTCATCGGCCACTCCGTCGTGCGGCTGACCCTCGAACGCTTCCGTCAGGACGATCGCGGTCGCTTCTTCGGGATCCTCACGCACACCCAGCTCTACGCGACCATCATGATCGTGCTGGGCGTCATCATCGTCGCCGCACGCTGGAACGGCGGGCCGCTCACGCCCGCCGACGTGAGCATTCGGTTCACGGAGATCCTCGGCAACGCCAAGCTGATGCTGTGGATCGTCGGATTCGGCCTCGCCTTCGGGATCCCCTACGGGGTCCATTACAAGAAGGTCGGGCAATGGATCAGCAAGCCGGGCGAGGACGACGAACCGAAGCCGGCGCCCCAGGGCGGCTGATCCGCGCAGGCACCGCAGAGCGCCTACAGGACCCCGCGGCATGGACGCCATCCGCGGGGTTCTTTCGCGCTCCGTCCGTTTCCTCTCCCTGAAGCACCAAAGTAGAGCTTGCGCGGCGTCGTGCCGGGGGGCATGGTAAGCAGGATGCACGGGCGACACAGCGAACTCGCGGATGCACCCGTCCCCCACGAGCCGTGCGGGTGCGGGATGGATCCGGATCCGAGCGTCTCGACCGGGTTCCTCCCCATCATGGTCGCCCTGCTTCTTCTCGGGTGCGGCTTCGTGCTCGGGTTGTTCGGTTGAAGGCGGCTCGTCGTGCTCGGTTGACAGGGCGGGCGAAGGCCGGGGATGCTCGTTCGTCCCATGCCGCGTCGAACCGTCGCTTTCGTCCTGCGCAGGCGCCCATGGAGACGTGTGCCCGGACGATGGCGTCCACGTCCCACGGGAGGGAAGGGGACGGCATACGCGCTCGTGACCCGTTTGCGCGCCGACGCGGTGGAAGTGGCGGCACGGGGGCGGGCGTCGCTGGAGATCGTCGACGCCGCGATCGACGTGGCCGAACGCGCCACGGCGCTGCTCGAGGCCATGCGCCGACTCGACCACGCGCTCGGTGCCGCCGAGGGGGAGAACGAAGGTGTCGTCTGACCCGATCGCCGCTGCCGTGAAGGCATTCCTCGAGGCCTGTGGGCGCGATCCGTCCCATGCCGATCTCGTGCGCACGCCCGAGCGCGTGGCGGCCCTGTGGCGGGAGCACTTCCTCGCGGGCTACGCCATGGATCCCGCCGAGATCCTCGGAGATCCGGTACTCGGCGAAGGCGAGACCGAACTGGTCATCGTGCGCAACCTTCCCTTCCACGGCATGTGCCCCCACCATCTGTTGCCCTATCTCGGCCGGGCTACCGTGGCCTACCTCCCAGCCGACAGGCTCGTGGGTTTCGGCCGACTCGGTGACCTGGTGACGTGCTTCACCCGCAGGCTCACGCTGCAGGAACGGGCGGCGAACGACGTGGCGGACGCGCTGATGCAGCATCTTGGGGCCCAAGGGGCCGCCTGCGTCATGGTCGGCCGCCATGCGTGCCTTGCCGTGCCCGGCGACAAGCAGGATGCCGAGGTGGTGACGGCCTCGTTTCGCGGCAAGCTGCGGGATCGTCCCGACCTGCGGGACCGACTGCTCCCGGCGCCGTAGATGGGCTTGCGTGCGGATGCGCGCAAGCCCGGGTGGCTCGACGGGTTCCGGCTCGCCTCGCCGCCGTCGTCGGGCTAGGCTAGCTGGGCCCATGGACGACGTCTGGGAGATCCCGCCGAGTGCCCTCGAGGCCCTTCCGGCGTTTCCGCTGACCAACGTCGTCCTCCTGCCGGGGATGGTGTTGCCGCTCAACGTATTCGAGCCGCGGTACGTCGCCTTGGCCGATGCCCTCGAGCGGGGACCGGGCTACGTGGGCGTTCCGCTCGTGCGCGATCCGACGCTCGCCATGGACGATGCGCCGCCTACGGCACGGATCTTCGGGGTCGGCCGCATGACCGCGCACCGCAGGCTGCCCGACGGCCGGCGGTTCCTGCGGGTGCATGGGCTGCGGCGGGTCGTGGTGCGTCGAGAGCACCCGCGAAGCACGCCCTATCGCATCTTCGCCACGGAGTTGTTGCCCGAGCCTCCGCTGCGTGAGGCCGCCCTGGCCGAGATCCTCGTCACGCAACTCGAGCGCATTGCCACCACGCTCGAATCGTGCGAGCAGGAGATCGTGCGGGCCGTGGCGGCGATCCCCGATCCGCGCATGTTGGCCTATGCGGTCACGGCCATCCTGCCGGCCCTCGGCCTCGCCGTCCCGCAAGGCGACGACGCCGGGCCGGGGCATGTGTGGATCCAGCAGCAATGCCTCGAGGCCGACGACACGGACGCGCGTTTTCGCCTCCTCATCGAGCAAACGGGCGTGATCACCGGCGTGCTCGGTGAGAGCGGTCGGTTCCCCCGGGTCATGTTCAACTGATCTTCGCGGCGACGGACCGCAATCGGTTCGGGCGCGGCTCAGCTCACCGATGCTCCGCACGGGGTGTCCGGGCGGTAGCAGGGCCGCGCGGGCGTGCACGCCTCGGGAACGCACAGGCCGTCGTCGGGACCGAGCACGGTCTGGGTGCGCAGGCACGTGTAGTGGCTGCTCGGGCTCGTCCGCCGCAGGCAAGGGGCCGTCCGCCCGTGGATCACGCGGCCCTTGGTCGAGAGGAAACGGCAGGGGATCGGGTCGTCCGGGGTCATCGGCGGTACCGTGTCATGCAGGCAGGGGGATCTCGGCGAGTCGGTGGAGCAGACGCCGCACGAGGCCGCGTCCCACCGCGATCTTGCCGGCATTGTCCGAAAGGGGCCGAGCGCCTTCGAAGGCCAGCCGACTCGCTTCGGCGAACGCGGCCTCGGTCGCCTTCGCCCCCTCGAGGCGGCGTTCGGCGGCACGCGCACGCCAAGGAACGGGCGCCACCTGGCCGAGCACGATGCGAACGTCTCGCAGCACGCCGCCTTCCACGCGCAGGGCGGCGGCGGCCTCGACGTAGGGCCAGTCGTAGAGCCGCCGTTCGCGTACGGCATCGTAGCCCGAGCGAAGTCCCGGCGGCGCGGATAGGCGCACCGCGGTCAGGATCTGCGCAGGGCGCAGGGCGTGCTCGGCGTCGAGGCGGCGGTCGGGGGTGACGAAGAGGTCCGCGAGGGGGATGCGGCCGGCCGGATCTTCGGCCCCGGCATGCATCACGTCTCCGTCGTAGAGGGCCAGCGCCGTCGCGAGCGTGGAGGGATGGACGATGTAGCTCGGACCTCCACCGAGCACGGCGTTGTAGCGATTGCGTCCCTCCGCGGCGAGGCACCGCGCACCGCCCTTCTTCAGGCACACCAGATCGCCGTGGCGGAAGTACCAGCAGCGTGGGCGTTGCAGCAGGTTCCCGCCCAGAGTGGCCATGCGTCGAATGGCCGGGTTCGCCGCGCTCGATGCGGCCTGACGGACCGCCGCGAAGGCCGGCGGAAGCTCGGCCTCGGCGAGGGCCTCGAGGGTGACGAGGCTGCCGGCCGCGAGGTGCCCCTCGTCCGCGGTGAGGCTCGCGAGGCCTGGGCCGTCGGGGCCGGCGAGGAGGGCGCGCAGGTCGACGACGACGTCGGGGCGGTCGATCCCCTCCTTCCAGCGATCGAGGAGGTCGATGCCACCTGCACGTACGACCGCGCGCCGGCCGTGCTCTGCAAGGACCCGACCGGCCGCCTCGAGGTCCGGAGGGCGCACGAGTCGAAGGGGCATCATGGCGCTTCCTCCTCGCGCGAAAGGGCCGCGAGCACCGCGTCCGGGGTGATCGGCAGGCGGCGGACGGCCACCCCGAGGGCGTCGAACACGGCACAGGCCACGGCCGCGGCCGTGGGGATCGTTGCGGGCTCGCCGATACCGACCGACCCCGTGGCATTTGCGGGCGTGTCCACGGGTACGAAGTGCACGTCGATCTCGGGCAGCTCACCGAACCCTGGCAGCTTGTACCGTTCGAGATCCGCGTTCAGCACGCGGCCCGTCGTGGGATCCATGTGCCGGATCTCCGTGAGGGCATAGCCCAACCCCATCATGATGCCGCCGGCCACCTGGCTTTCGGTCGTCTTCGGATTCATCACCCGCCCGCAGTCGTGGACCGCGGTGATCCGGGTGCACCGCACCTCACCCGTCCAGGTGTCGACCTCGACGGCGGCGAACTGCACGCCGCCGATCTGGGCGCGTCCACCCCCCGGAAACGGGAAGGGAAGATCGCTGGCCGTCGGGCCCCGGCTGCCGGTGACCTCGATGCCGTCGTCGTCCAAGAAGGCGCAGGCCTCGGCGAAGGACAGCACGCGGTTGCCGGCGCGTATCGAAGGGCCGTCGAAGGCCACGGCCGCGGCCGGAACCCCCACGGCCTCGGCCACGGCCTCGAACAGAGCCTGCTTGGCCTTCTCCGCGGCGACGCGTGCGGCCGGTGCGACGCTGCTCGTGGTCTGCGAGCCGCCGCTGCCGACCGACCTGCCGAGGGTGCTTCGGCCGTATGCGACGGTGACGTCCGCGACGTCGCGGTGCAGCACTTCGGCCACGACCTGGGCAAGCACCGTGGCGATGCCGCCGCCGATGTCCTGCACGCCGTTGCGCACGGCCACGGATCCGTCCCGCGCGACCGTGACGGTCACGCGCGCGACCCGGGCACGACCGAAGTCGCCCCAGATGGACGCGGCGACGCCGGCCCCGGTACGGATCCGAGCCCCCTCTTCCCGGGCGGCCTTGGCCGCCGCACGCCGAGCGTCCCACGAGAAGCGCTCCCGCCCGATCTCGTACTCCTTGCGGCGCACCGGGTGCGGGTCGTGGGCGATGCGCAAGTCGAGGGGGTCTTTGCCCAGATGCGCCGCGAGTTCGTCGAGGGCCAGCTCCAGCGCGAAGGCGCCCTGCGGGTGTCCGGGGGCGCGCATGGCGGTACCAGGGCCCGCATGGGTGAAGACGTCGTGGGCGCGCACGCGCCGGTTGGGGCACCGGGTGTAGATGTGGGCGGCATTGCGGCCGACACCGGCGCCCGTCCCGATCCCCGCCGAACCGTGGGCGAGCACGTCGATGGCGACCAGCGAGCCGTCACGGGTCGCCCCCAGGCGAACCCGCTGGCGGCTGCTCGGACGATGGCCTGTGACCTCCTGCTCCTCGCGGCGGTCGAGGACGAGTCGGACGGGGGCCTTGGCCTCGCGGGCGAGGGCGCCTGCCGCGTATCCCATGCGCGAGCCGGGGGCCGACGCACCGAACTTGGCCCCGAACCCGCCGCCGAGGTGTTCGCAGATCACCGTGACCTTGGCCGGTGCGAGGCCGAAGACCTCCGCCATCTCGTCCCGCACCGAGAAGATGGATTGGGTCGAGGCCCAGACGGTCATGGCATCGTCACCGTCCCAGGCGACCGTCAGGGCGTGGGGCTCGAGGGCGCAGTGGGTGACCACGGGCGTCTCGTAGGTGGCGTCGAACACCACGTCGGCCCGGTCGAGGGCGCGCTCCACGTCGCCGGTGACGAAGGCGGGCAACGGCCGCACGTTGCCCACGACCGTGCCTTTCGCCGCGGCCTCGGTGGGGTCGTCTCCTTCGGTACGCCGTTCGGCGACGTTCGCCTCGTGGACCCGGGGGGCGCCGTCGGCCAGGGCCGCGTCGAGGTCCACGACGAAGGGAGCGGGAGCGATGCGCACCTCGACGGCCGCGGCGGCCGCCCGGGCGATCTCGGGGGTGGTTGCGGCGACGGCGGCGAGGTCCTGCCCGGCGAACCGGATCCGACTGCCGGGCTCGGCCAGGGGGATCGCGGCCCGCACTCCGGCCATCTTCGTCGCGGGCGAAAGGTCGATCCCTTCGACGATGCCGGCGGCCACCTTCGCCCGCACGATGGCGCCGTACAGGAGCCCCGGGGGGCGCACGTGAGTCGTGTACACGGCACGACCGGCGACCTTCGCCGGGCCGTCGATCCGATCCGTGGGCCGTCCCACGACCGTGGGCCGAAAGGACGGCCCCCACGCAGGGAGTCCGTCGATGGTCGCAGGTGGCTTCTTCACGAGGCGGTCACCTCCCCCCGGGCCACGGCCAAAACGGCCCGAACCACGGCACGGTGCGTGCCGCATCGGCACAGGTTGCCCGCCATCTTGCGACGCACCTCGTCTTCGGTGAGATCCGCCCGCGCATTTGCGTGCTCGAGCAGGTCCCACGCCGCCACGATCATGCCCGACGTGCAGTAGCCACACTGGGCGGCGTCGTGTTCGACGAAGGCCTTGCGCAGCGCTGCAAGGAGCGGTGGGGGTTCGGGGTGGGCTGCCGTGTCGACGCAGCGGCCGTCCACGTCCACGGCGAGCAGAGAGCAGCTCGGCAGCGCCCGGCCGTCCACACGCACCATGCATGCTCCGCATGCGCCCCGATCACACGCCACCTTGGGCGCAGTGGCGCCGAGATCCTCCGTCAGACAGGTCGCGAGGGTGCGGACGATCGGTACGCGAGCCCGGACGCGACGCCCGTCGAGCACCAGCTGGACCTCGGTGGGATCCGGGCCGGCGACCTCTGGATGCGCCGGTCGCCGCAACCCGCCGCCCTCACGGGTACAACCGGACAGGACGGCGGTCCCGCCGACCGTTCGAAACAGGCCGCGCCGAGACAGGCGGGGGGCATCGCTCATGGCGCCCCATCATAGCCCAGCGGTGCGGCGCGGCGTGCGGTCCTCGTCGAAGGCTGCCGGAACGTAGGCTTCGGGATAGCGACGACACCGTTCGGCGAAGATGCGGTCGAGGGTCGCCTCGAGGTCGGCCCGCGCAGCTCCCGTGCCGGAGCTTTCGAAGTTGTGCCGGGCGATGTCGGACGAAAGCTCCGGGTCCGTGAGGATCGCCTTGCCGAATTGCGCGCGCAGGGACGGATCGATGGCCGCGAGTTCGCGCTCGAGCCGTTCCCGTGCCGCGCGTTGGCTCTCCGCACGCAGCGCGTCGAGCATGTCGGCGCGCACGCACTGGATGAGCGGATCGGGGCTGCGGCGCAGGGTGGGGACCAGGTTCTCCGGCGTGGGAGGCGCCGACGGGGCCGGGGGCAATGGGTGGAACGAAACGGCATAGAAACGCGGAAGCGTCGGATCGCCCCGGCGCGCGACGTCGTAGGCCATTCGCACCTCGCGCGTGAACCCGTCGAACCGGTCGGACGCCCAGAACGGGTGTGTCGCCGGGGGAACGACGACGAGCAGCACGATCTCGGCGTCCGGATGGGCCTGCACCGTTTCGGCGAGAGCCGTGGCCACCGCCGCAGGGGACGGGACGCCGTCGCCCGCCACGAACGGGATTCGGTGGAGGCGGCCCATCTCCCGGCATTTGCGCGCGAAGGGGCACAGGGATCGTGCCTCGACCACGTCGACCACGTACCGATCGTGGACGGCGTGCACTTCGGAAAGGCGGGGCGCGTCCTCCGGCACCGGGCCGTGCCACGGGTGCTGCCACGCAGGCGGGGCCACGGCGAAGAGTGTACGATCGATGGCGGTGCCCGTCTCGCCTTCGCCCGCCCCCACGGGAGCCACCGACCAGCCACGGGATGGGGCGGACGATGCGGGGCGCGGTGTGGGGGGAGAGGCGCAATACGTCGTACCCGACGACCCGATACCGAACGGGCTCGCGCTGGTCCTGGGCGCGCTCGTCCTCGTGCGGGGGATCTATCACCTGACCTACCTGGGCGAGAGCGAGTTCGCGGCGGCGACCTTCTCGGACGGACGGGTCTACTTCGACGCCGCGCGGGACATCTTGGCCCACCCGCCCTGGGGCACCAAGCCGTTCTACCTGCAGGGACTCTATGCCTACTTCGTCGCCCTCGCCCTGGGGATCTTCCCGACGCCGGCGACCGTGATGTTCCTGCAGTTGTGCGTGGCGGGGATCGGCATCGCCCTCTTCTTTCGGGCGGTGGCCCTCGTCGAGGGGCGGCGCGTGGCCGGGTGGGCGACCGCGGCGCTGCTCGCCGTGCCCGAACTCGCCTTCTACGAGAACAAGTTCCTGAGCGCCGAACTCGGGATCTTCACCAACGCCCTGACCATGTGGACGGCGGCCCGATACGTCGTGCAGCCGACCGCCGGGCGTGCCCTGGGCCTGGGGGCCGCGGCGGGGCTTGCCGTCCTGGCACGGGGCAACCTGCTGCTGGCCGTGCCGTTCTTCGTCTGGAGCATCGTGCGCCGGCAAAGCGCGGCGCGGCGCCTCCACGTGGGGTGCATGGTGCTGGGAGTGGTCCTCGCCCTCGTCCCCATGATGGTTCGCAACGCCCACGTCACCGGACGCCCCGGTTTCCTGCCCGCCCATGGCGGCGGCACTTCGTTCTACATCGGCAACAACCCCCACAGTCGCGGCGTGTGGAACACGGCCGGTGGGCTGCTCACGCCGGACGTCACCCGTGAGCGGGACGCCCTGGCCGAGACCCTCGGCATCGATGGGCCCCCGGACGATCGTGCCGAGCGGATCGGTCGCGAACTCTACCGGCGTGCGTTCGAGTTCGCCGTGGACGATCCGGTGGGATTCGCGAAACTACAGCTTCGCAAGCTGTACCTGCTCGTCGGCAACGACCCCTTGACCCAGGACTACGACTGGTACGGCGAGCAGGAGATGATCGGGCCCATCCTGCGGTTCGGGCTTCCCTTCGGCGTCGTCTTGGCCCTCGGCGTCGTCGGAGCGGCCGCGCTGCGTCGCAGGGCCGTCGCGCACCCGGCCGTGGCGGCGTGGGGCTGGGTCCTGCTCGGCCAAGCCGTGGCCGTCATCGTCGCCAACATCGTCTTCTTCACCTCGTCGCAGCATCGCGTCCCCCTGGTCCTGCCATTGTGCGCGGTGGCCGGGCGCGTCGTCGCCGATCTCGCGCGGCGCCGTCTGCCGGACACGGGGGCCAAGCCGTGGCGCGTCTACGGGCTCGCCGCCGTGGTCCTGCTCCAAGCGTTCGTGCCGCGGCTTCGCGATCGCCGGCCTTCGGCCGTGCACTACTTCAACCTCGCGGTGGTGCGCGTCCAGCTCGGTCTCGAGAAGGACGCCCTGGTCGCCGTGGAACGTGCCCTCGAGCGGCGACCGGGGCACCCGCTCATCCTGCTCGAACGGGCGCGGCTGCTCTACCGATTGCGGCGATTCGCCGAGGCCGAGGCGGCGGCTCACGCGTTGGCAGAGGACCCAGGCAAACCGGCCTTCGTGCGGGATCAGGCCCGACGGATCCTGCGCGCCATCGAGATCGAGCGCAGGGCCGCCCTCGCCCCCTAGGAGGTTCGACCCGGGGACGGGGATCCCTCCGACGCGTGCGCGTCCAGCTCGTCTGGGCGAAAGACACCGCGGTCCGTGACGATCGCCGTCACCAACTCCGCGGGCGTCACGTCGAAGGCGGGGTTCTCCACGCCGACGGCTTCGGGCACGATCCGTGTCGGGCCGACGTGGGTGACCTCCTCGTCGGCGCGGCGCTCGATGGGGATCTCGCTGCCATCGGGGATGGCAAGGTCGATGGTGGTCCACGGCGCCGCCACGTAGAAGGGGATCCGATGGTGGCGACAGGCGATGGCCAGGGCATAGGTGCCGATCTTGTTGGCCACGTCGCCGTTTCGCACGATGCGGTCGGCGCCCACGATGGCCGCGTGGATCCGGCCGCGTCGCATGAGGTCGGCGGCCATGCCCTCGCAGATCACGGTGACGTCGATGCCGTCGCGGGCGAGTTCCCATGCCGTCAGCCGCGCGCCCTGCAGTACGGGGCGCGTCTCGTCGGCGTAGACCCGAAGCCGCTTGCCGGCGAACACGGCGGAGCGGATGACGCCGAGGGCGGTACCGTGCCCCGCGGTGGCCAGGGCGCCGGCGTTGCAGTGGGTCACGACGCCGCCTTCGTCGGGCATCAGGGCTGCACCGTGGGCGCCGATGGCCTGGCAGGATTCGAGGTCCCGTCGAGCGTGGTCACGGGCCGCCCCCCATGCGGCGGATCGGCGCGCCGCGACGTCGTCGGGCGGGACCGAGCGGTCCGCCGCCGCGACCTCGTCGAGGGCCACGAAGAGGTTGACCGCCGTCGGCCGCGTGCGCCGTAGACGATCGAGCCCAGCCGCGAACGAGGCCGCGTACGCCTCGGGATCGTCGGGGAACGTTCGGGCTGCCCGCGCAAGCCCGAGCGCGGCCACGCACGCGAGGGCCGGGGCACCGCGGACCGCCATGGTCTCGATGGCGCGCGCGGTCTCCTCGACCGTGGAAAGCTCGAACCAGTGTTCGTCTGCGGGCAGGCGCCGCTGGTCGAGCAGCCACAGGCGGCCGTCGGTGTCGGTACGGAACGGACGAATCGGTGTGCTCACGACGGCTCCTCGTCGGTTTCGAGCGCGGCCACCAACGTGGCCCGCACCAGGGCGGGATCGGCGCCCCGGAGCGTACGCATGGCTTGGCCCATGAACCAGCCCACGAGTTTCGCGTTCCCGCCACGCACCTCGGCCACCTTGTCCGGATGCTCCGCGACGAGGGCAGCGATGCGGGCCGCAACCTCGTCCTCGGAGGGGCCTTCCAGGCCCTCGGCGGCGACGATGGCCTCGGGGTCCTCGTCCCGCTCGACCAGCAGCGCGAGCACCTTGCGGGCGACCGCCGCGGGGCGACGCTTGTGTGCGACCCATGCCAGGATCTCGGCGACCCGGGACGGCGTCAGGTGGGTGTCGGCGAGCGACGTGTTCGCACGGGCGACCAAGGGGCCGATCTCGCCGGCGATCCACTTGGCGGCCAGCACATCGTCGATCCCGGCGGCCGTCACGGCATCGCAGAGGGAGGCGAGGTCGGGGGTTTCGGCCAGGACCACGGCCAGCTCGCGAGGAAGCCCGATGCCGACCAGGCGTTCGAGTCGCACGGGGGGCAATTCGGTCACCTTCGCCTTGGCGTCTTCGACCCAGGCGTCGGGGATCTCGAGGGGCGGAAGATCCGGGTCCGGCAGGTATCGGTAGTCGGCCGCCGTCTCCTTCGTGCGCATGACGAAGACCCGGCCGCGTCCTTCGTCGTAGCCCACGGTTGCCTGCACCACGGGCTCACCGCGATCGAGGAGGTCCTTCTGTCGGCGGATCTCCGCCGCGATGGCCAGCTCGAGGAACCGAAAGGAGTTGACGTTCTTGATCTCGCAGCGCGTACCCAGCCGATCCGCACCTTCGGGGGCGAGGGAGACGTTGGCGTCGCAACGCAGGCTACCCTGTTCCATGTTCGCATCCGAGATGCCCAGGCTGCGCACGATGGTCCGCATCGACCGAAAACATGCAGCTGCGTCCTTGGCGCTGTGGATCGCCGGTGCGGTGACGATTTCCACCAGGGCCGTTCCGGCCCGATTGTAGTCCACGAGGGAACGGTGACGATCCTGGTCGTGGATCGACTTGCCCGCGTCCTCCTCGAGGTGGATCCGCACGAGCGGGACGTGGGCGAGCTTTCCCGGGGCGTCGGGGCGCTCGTAGGGGATCGCCCCGCCCGTGGCGTAGGGCTCGTCCCCCTGTGTGATCTGGTATCCCTTGGGAAGGTCCGGGTAGAAGTAATGCTTGCGTGCGAACCGGCTGCGTCGGTGGACCGTGCAGCCGAGCGCCGTCGCCAGCACGACCGCCTTGCGCACGGCTGCTTCGTTGGGGACCGGCAGCGTGCCCGGAAGGCCGAGGGTGTACGGGTCCACGAGGGTGTTGGGGTCGGCCCCGAAGGAGAAGGGGCAGCGCGAGAAGAGTTTGGTGCGCGTCGACAGCCGGCAGTGGATCTCGAGGCCGATGGTGGGCACGCGTCGGGTCATGGGGCCTTGTCTCCGGGGCGGCGCCTGCCCGCTCCGAGGATCCGTTCCACGGCGCCGGCCAGGGAAAGCAGCGGACCTTCACCGAGTCGCCGGCCCACGAGTTGCAGGCCCACGGGCAGCGTGGCGCCGTCGCTCGTGGCGAAGCCCGCCGGAACCGACAGGGCGGGCAGCCCCGCGAGGTTCGCGGCCACCGTAAAGACGTCCCGCAGGTATGCGGTCACCGGGTCGTCGGCCTCGCGGGCTTTCGGGATGGCGGGCTCCGGCGATACCGGAAGCGCAAGGGCGTCGCAGGTCGCGAGGGCACGGTCGAGTTCCGCGGAGATCCGTGCCCGCGCGCGTACGGCCGCACCGTAGTAGGCATCGTAGCTGTCCTTGCGCAGCACGAAGGTGCCGACCAGGATCCGACGCTGCACCTCGGGCCCGAACCCCTCGGTGCGGGTGCGTTCGATGGTCTCCGCCAGATCCGCGCCCGCAACACGCCGTCCGTAGCGCATGCCGTCGTAGCGCGCGAGGTTGCTGGCCGCCTCGGCGCAGCAGATCACGTAGTACGTGGGGACCCACAGGTCCATGGACGGCAGCTCGACGTCCACCAGGGCAACGCCAGCGTCCGCGAGGGCGGCGAGGGCCCGTTGCACCGAGGCGCGCACGTCCGGGTGGACGCGATCATCGTCGATGGCGCGCCGCACCACGCCCACGGTCCGGCCGCGTACGGGCTCGCGGCACGACGCCACGTAGTCTTCGACCGGGGTGTCGAGGCTCGTGGCGTCGTGGCGGTCGGGGCCGGCGAGGATCGAGAGCATGGTCGCGACGTCTTCGACCGTCCGCGCCATGGGGCCCGCCTGGTCGAGACTCGAAGCGAAGGCGATCATGCCGTGGCGTGAGATCCGGCCGTAGGTGGGCTTGAGGCCCACGAGGTTCGTGCAGCTTGCCGGCCAGCGCACCGAGCCTCCGGTGTCCGTGCCGAGCGCCGCCGGCACGAGGCCATGGGCGACGGCCGCCGCCGACCCGCTCGACGATCCCCCGACGCGGTGATCCGCGGACCAGGGATTTTCGGCGACCGCAAAGGAACTGTGCTCGCCCGCCGATCCCATGCCGAACTCGTCGAGGGTGACCTTGCCCACGATCACCCCGCCGGCTCCGGCCAGGGCGAGGGCGGCGTGACCGTCGTAGGGCGGGACGTAGCCCTCGAGGATCCGCGAGCCGGCCGTCGTGGGCATGGACTTGGTGACGAACAAGTCCTTGAGAGCGACGGGCACGCCGGCGAGGGGGCCGAGGGCGGCCCCGTCGGCGCGGGCACGGTCGACGGCTGCGGCCCGTTCGAGCGCTCCCTTTTCGTCCACGAAGAGGAACGCCCGTGCCGCGGCATCGCGCTCGCGGATCCGCTCGAGGTGGCGCTCGATCACCTCGACGGCGGACATGTCGCCTTCGCGGACTCGCGCGGCCCACCAGGTTGCGCCCTCGACGGGTGCATCGGCCTGCGGTGCGGTCGTGCTCATGCGTCGTCGACGAAGGTCGGTACGCCGAAGAAGGGGGGGGCCGGATCCGGCGCAGCCGCAAGGGCCGCATCCCGCTCGAGCACGGGCTCCGGTTCGTCGGGGTCGAGGCGTACGGGCTGCGTGTCGCGCTCCCCTGCGCCTTCGGCCGTGCGCACCGCCGCGACGTACGCGATCACCGTGGCGATCTCGCGCTGTAGCCGCTCGGCGTCGTCGGCCGGCACACGAAGGCGGGCGAGCGCAGCGAGTTCGGCCACGTCCGGGGGGGCGTCGGTCATCCCGGCGAAGCCTAACGAGCCACTGCGCCGACAGAAAGTCCGCAAGGGTCACGACGTTCGACGGAAGCGGGTGGGCGCGGGAAACGCCCGAGGCGCGATTTCGTGACAGATGGCCCCGGAGGCGGTATGCTGTGCCACCGTGATCGGGCGCCCACACCCGCACATCTTCCTGGCCGGCCTGCTCGCCGCAGGCGCCTGCACCACGGCCGACGACGTGTCCGCCGAGGCCGAGGAGACCTCCCGGGTCCGGCTCGGCCGGGTCGAGGTGGACGTGGTGGCAGCCCGTAGCGTCGACGGCCCCGAGGCCGATGCCCCCGAAGCGACGGTGACCGCATCGGCGCGGTTCGTCGAGATCGTCGACGACGACGCCGGCCACCTCTCCGCTTGGCTGGGCCTCGGCGACGACCCGTGGACGGCCGGGGTCGCCGACGGCTGTCGTCGCGTGGTCGACGGGGTCCCCACGTTCGAGGATCTGGATGCGGAGGTCTTCGGGGGCGAGGCCGTGTTCCTCGATGCCGGCGACCTGGAGATCCAGGTGGGGGACGCACGCTTCGAGGTGCCGGTTCACCTGGTTCCCGATCTCCTGCCCTTCGTCTCGGGCGTCGAGTACGTCCTCGGGGCGCATGCCGTGCCCGTCGACGGCGGCGCGATGCGCGTGGAGGTCGCCGGGGGTGCGGCCGACGAAGGGGTCGAGCCCTTCCGATTCGCCGTGGCGGTGGAACCGGTCCGCGATCTCGTGGTGCTTCCCGGCGACGACGGCGCCCTGTGGCTCGCCTGGGCCCGCCCCACCCGCGAGGGAGGCCGAGTGTTCGTCGAGATCGAGGACGCATCGTCCGTCGAGGAGGGTCGCTACCTGTGCACCTTCGCGGACGACGGGGATGCGCGGATCGATGCCGAAGTGCTCGCGGATCTCGACCGGGAGGGTTCGTGGTCGGTCTCCGTGGCGCGGCTTTCTCGCTCCTCCCTGGACGGTCCCGACGAGCACACGGAGTTCGTGGTGGTGACGAAGACCACCGCGACCGTCGACTTCGGCGGCTGACGGCGCAGGTCGCGTCGCGCCCTCGCTCGCTGCTACGGACCGAAGCGTGCCACTGAGGCGTGCACGCCGGCGTCGTGCACACGGGCGTGCGTCCGTCGTCGGCGTCCGCGTTGGCCCCCGTCGTTGCAGTCCTCCCCGAATTCGACGACGCCGTTGTCACGGACCGGCTCGAAGGTGCCACTGGCCCCCGTCGCCGCCATCGTCGTACCGCCGATGGTGCCGCCGCCCTCGTCCTCGCCGCCCCACGAGGCGGGCAGCACCGCCGAAAGGCGCATGGCTGCTTCGGCACCGGCGGACGCGCCGTGGGCCGGCGTCGCGTTCCCTTGCATCATGGTCCCCGTCGGCAAAAAGAATGACGGTTCCGTCATTTTTCGTTGGCAAATGGAGGCGCGTTGGAAGCGGCCTATCGGCCGGAATTCGGCGTGATCGTTCCGGGCGGCCGCTTGGAACTGACAAGGGTGTCAGTTATTCTTCCGGGGCGCTGCCACGGCGCGAGACCACGACAGGAGAGGACCGAAGATGCCGCCGATGGACGTTCCCGCGACACCGAAGGGTATGCCCCGCGACCTCGTCGAGGAGGCCGCGCGCAGGATTGCACAGGAGGAGGGACTCGATCCTTCGTTCCTTGCGATCAACGTCGACAAGCATTTCAAGCGCCCGTTCGAGCGTCCCTTCACGGCCGACCAGCGCCCCCACACCACGATCCTGTTCGGCGGGTTCACCTACCGGCACGAGCGGCTCATCGAGGGGGTGTTCCACTCCCTCGGCTACAAGGCCGAGACCCTGCCCACGCCCAACGTCGATGCGTTCCAGACGGGCAAGGAGTACGGCAACAACGGCCAGTGCAATCCCACCTACTTCACCGTGGGGAACCTGGTGCAGTACCTGCAATACCTGCGGGACGAAAAGGGGCTTTTCACCGAGGAGATCGAGGACCACTACGTCTTCTTCACCGCGGGCGCCTGCGGGCCGTGCCGCTTCGGGATGTACGAGGCGGAGTACCGGCTGGCGTTGCGCAACGCGGGGTTCGAGCGCTTTCGGGTCATCCTGTTCCAGCAGAAGGGCGGCTTGCAGCAAAGCGACGTCAAGGCCGGTCTCGAGCTGAGCCCGGATTTCTTCATCGGGCTTGTCAGTGCGATCAACGTGGGCGATCTGCTCAACGAACTCGCGGCGCAGATCCGTCCCTACGAGGTCCGTCCCGGGGAGACGGAGCGGGTGCTGCGGGAGTCGCTCGAATACCTCTACCGGGTCTTCCGTGACCGGCGCTTGCCCCGCCTTACGGGCAAGGCCGCCGACCTGCTCGAGCGGGTGGGCCACCGGGACAAGGGGGACCTTCTGGTCAAGTTCCTCGATCTGCTGACCACCGAGGATCTCGTGGCGCCGCTGCGGGAGGTGGCCAAGCGCTTCGACGCCATCGAGGTGGACCGCACGATCCCCAAGCCCGTCGTCAAGATCACCGGGGAGTTTTGGGCCCAGACCACCGACGGCGACGGGAACTTCAACATGTTCAAGTTCCTGCAGGCCGAAGGGGCCGAGATCATCACCGAGCCCATCGCCACGTGGCTTTCCTACATGCTGTGGCAGGAGAAGATCCGGCCAGCGGATCGCCGGGGGCTCGACGAGGCGGCCCCCGATCCCAAGTGGTGGGAGGTCGGCGCGAAGCTGCGCCTGCAGGGGCGCTACTGGAAGAAGCGCGTGCTCATCGAGCTGGCCGACCGCATCTACCGCCGGGAGTACGACCGCGTGCGCATGGCCCTCGGCGGCACGTGTCACCCCATCGTGGACATGTGGGAGATGGAGCGGCTCGCCCACGAGTTCTACCACTCGCGATCCGAAGGTGGCGAAGGCCACCTCGAGGTGGCCAAGAACATCTACTACACGGTCAAGGGCATCGCGCACATGGTGCTCTCCCTCAAGCCCTTCGGGTGCATGCCGTCCACCCAGTCCGACGGCGCCCAGTCGGCGGTGGTCAACCGATTCAAGGACATGATCTTCCTGCCCATCGAGACGTCGGGCGAGGGCGAGATCAACGCCCACAGCCGGGTGCAGATGGCCCTCGGCGAGGCGAAGGCCAAGGCCAAGAGCGAGTTCAACGAGGTGCTCGCCGGCTGCGGCTACACCCTCGACGAGATCCGGGCCTACGTGGCCGAGCACCCGGAGCTGCGCCGCCCCCTCTACCACGTGCCCCACGTCGAGGGCGTGGTCGGCACGGCCGCGCGTTTCGTGCACCACGTTGCCGAACGCATGCGCTCCGAGGGGATTCGCTCGTCGGCCGCGGCCTAGCGCCGGTCCGGCCATCCCACCGAAAGGCACCACCGTGAGCGAGATCAAGTTCCGCGTAGGGTTCGACATCGGCTCCACCACGGTCAAGGCGGTCGTCTTCGAGGAGGGGACGGACCGGCTGCTGTGGAAGGCCTATCGCCGCCACGACACCAAGCAGCCCGAGAAGGCCCTCGAGATGCTGCAGGAGATCGAGCGGGACGTGGGCCTTCGGCCGGGCAACGGCCGCATGTTCATCACCGGATCGGGCGGCGCGAACATCGGTCGGTTCACAGGAGCCAAGTTCGTTCAGGAGGTGAACGCCGTCTCCCTCGCCGTCGAGAAGCTTCATCCCGAGGTCAACTCGGTCGTCGAACTCGGGGGCCAGGACGCCAAGATCATCGTCTTCAAGGAGGACCCCGAAACGGGGCGCAAGAAGAAGATCCCCTCGATGAACGACAAGTGCGCCGGAGGGACGGGCGCCGTCATCGACAAGATCAACGCCAAGCTCAAGATCCCGCCCGAGAAGCTCTGCGAACAGACGTACCTCGGGCACAAGCTGCACCCGGTGGCCGGCAAGTGCGGCGTGTTCGCCGAGACGGACATCAACTCCCTGCAGAAGATGGGGGTGCCCGCCGACGAACTCATGGCCTCGCTCTTCGAGTCCATCGTCCAGCAGAACCTGGCGGTGCTGACGCGGGGGCACACGCTCATGCCCTACGTGCTGCTCCTCGGCGGACCGAACACGTACATCCGGGGCATGGTGGAGTGCTGGAAGGCGAACATCCCGCCCATCTGGAAGGAGCGCGGGGTCGAACTGCCACCCTGCGACGATCCGGCCGACCTCATCATCGTGCCGGAGAACGCCCAGTACTATGCGGCCATCGGCGCCGCCGAGTTCGGCAAGGACGAGGACGACCACGTCGGGCTCTACGCGGGCACGGACAACCTGAAGTGGTACATCGACGTCGGGCGTGCGGAGGAGAAGAAGAAGGCGGGCGGCCGGGGGCTCTATCGCACCCGGGAGGAACTCGAGGCCTTCCTGCGCGCCTACGAGCCCGAGCCCTTCGAGCCCGCGACGTTCGAGCCGGGCCAGACGGTGCGCGCCTTCCTCGGAATCGACGGCGGCTCGACGTCTTCGAAGGCGGTGCTCCTCGACGAGGGCGGTGAGGTGCTCGCCAAGGTCTACCAACTCAGCAAGGGCAACCCCATCGAGGACACGAAGGAACTCATCCGGGACCTTCGCGAGCAGGTCGAGGGCGCCGGCGCGACGTTGGAGATCCTGGGGGTGGGCACCACCGGGTACGCCAAGGACATCTTGAAGGACGTGCTACGGGCCGACGCCGCCATCGTGGAGACGGTCGCGCACTGCGAGAGCGCCCTGCACTTCTACGACGACGTGGACGTGGTCTGCGACATCGGAGGGCAGGACATCAAGATCATCATCCTGAAGAACGGGAAGGTGAAGGACTTCAAGCTGAACACCCAGTGTTCGGCGGGCAACGGCTACTTCCTGCAGGGGACGGCGGCGAGCTTCGGTTTCGACGTGCGCCAATACGCGGACATCGCCTTCCAGGCCAAGGCCATGCCCACCTTCGGCTACGGCTGCGCGGTGTTCATGCAGTCGGACATCGTGGACTTCCAGCGCCAGGGCTGGGCTCCGGACGAGATCATGGCCGGCCTTGCCGCCGTGCTCCCGAAGAACGTCTGGCTCTACGTCAGCCAGATCCCGAACCTCGCCAAGCTCGGTCGGCGCTTCGTGCTGCAAGGGGGCACGCAGCGCAACCTGGCGGCGGTCAAGGCCCAGGTGGACTTCATCCAGGAGCGCTTTCGCCAAAAGGGTGCCGAGGCCGAGGTCATCGTCCACAAGCACTGCGGCGAGTCGGGTGCCATCGGGGCCGCCCTCGAGGCGCGCAGGCTCCACGCCCGGGGCCATCGGACCGAGTGGATCGGGCTCGACAAGGTGGACACCATCGACTACCGGCAGAAGCGCGACGAATCCACCCGGTGCTACTTCTGCAAGAACAAGTGCCTGCGCACCTTCATCGACGTGGACCTCGAACTCGACCGCAAGGAGGCCGAGGCGCGGCACGAGATGGGCGAACTCATCCAGATCCGTCCGCGGGAGGACGCGAAGGATCGCGCCGTCGGCACCCGGCGCCTCATCATCGCCACGTGCGAGAAGGGGGAGGTCGAGGACATCGACGCCATGCGCAAGATCAAGTCGGGCCTCGACGCGATCAAGAAGCAATATCCGAACATGGCGGCCATCGCCGCCAAGGAGGTGTGGAAGCCGCAAAAGCCCGAGATCGTCGCGGACCGGCCGCAGGACGTGGGGCTCGGGCTGCCCGAGCGCATCGAACTGCCGCCACGCCTAGCCCGCCACGAGGAGAAGGTGGCGGCGCTGCTCGGGCGGGTGAACCGTTCCAAGACCCTCGCTCGCTTCGTCGAACGAGCGGCCGACAAGGTCGCCGTGGCACGCAAGCTCGAAGAGCGGGCCGAGCGGGCCCGTCGGCGCATCGAACTCATCGAGCGGCGCGAGCGCTTGCGCATCGGCATTCCGCGGGTGCTGAACCAGTACAGCCAGAACCCGTGGTTCTCGGCGTACTTCGAATCCCTCGGGATTCCGGCCAAGAACCTCGTCTACTC
>RFGU01000022.1 GCA_003696955.1 Deltaproteobacteria bacterium
GCCAAGCGCAAGACGGCCAAGAAGAAGGCCACGAAGAAGAAGGCCGCCAAGCGCAAGACGGCCAAGAAGAAGGCCACGAAGCGCAAGTAGCGCAACGGGGTTCTACGCCCATCGCGCAACCGCGGGCCACCTTGCTCCCCTCACCGGGAGGAGGTGGCCCGCCGTCGTAGGTGCCATCGAGGCCCAACGGGCGGCGAATCGTTGGGCGGGCCGGACGAGCGGGTGGCTAGGCGTCCCGTGTCGCCCGAAGGTACGCGGCCGCGGCCGAGACCGCATGGGGACCTCCGAACACGACCCCAGGGCCGGACCGCTCGACGATGGCGTCGATCTCCGCCGGACGAAGCCGCGGCCGGCGGGGCCGAACGAGGGCGAGCGCTCCCGGTGGAAGGTCGGCGTGGCCCTCGAGGGGGCCGACGGGCCAAAGGAGCCGATCGCCGGGCGGCAGGCATGCGGCCGCTTCGTCGGGCGTCCACACCCCCTCCGGCTGCCAGAACACCGTCAACCCCAGGTTCCGGCTGTACTCGAAGAACCGCGCAAGGCGCGCCCGTCCGGCGGCGCCAGGGCTGATGGAAGGCGGCGTCGTCAGGCACCATGCATCGGCACCTGCGGCACGCGTGCTCTCGAGCTGCGCCGAAAGGGCGGTCGAGACCTCGGGGGTATCCCGCAGGCCACCGAAGTTCTCGGGCGCCCCGGCCGGTCGTCGGCTACCGCGGCCCGAGAGGGGATCGTCCGCGCCATGGCTTACGAGGTGCCACACGTAGGGGACGAACGTGGCCGAAGGCGCCACCTTCGCGACCCGCTCGGCCAACCGGCGGGCCGCGGCCGCGCGCGGCAGATCCAGCAGGAAGTTGCGCGCGAAGACCCACGACAGGCCGTCGAGGCCCCGTGCGCGAGCAAGTTGCTCCGGATGGGAGAACACGATGCCAGCGGGCGGTGCGTCCACGGCGGCGCACGCTAGCAGAGCCGGCGGTCCTTCGCCGCCCAGGGCCCTACGCCCCGTTGATCTCGGTCGCGTGGAGGCCGTACCGTTGCCGGACGATGGAGATCTTCGTCGATTCCGCAGATCCGGACGAGGTTCGCCGCGTCGTCGCCCTGGGCTGGGTCGACGGCGTTACGACCAACCCCACGCTCCTGGCCCGCGCGGGCCGCGGGCTTCGGGCGGCCGTGGCCGAGATCGCGGCACTGGTGCGCGGCCCCGTCTCGGCCGAGGTCCTTGCGGCCGAGACCGAGGGCATGGTCCACGAAGGCCGAACCCTCGCCGCCATCTCCCCCAACGTGGTCGTCAAGGTTCCACTGACGGCCGCAGGCCTTCGCGCCGTGGAGATCCTCGCGGCCGAAGGGATCGCGACGAACGTCACGTTGTGTTTCAGTCCGGTGCAAGCGCTCCTGGCCGCGAAGGCGGGGGCGACGTACGTTAGCCCGTTCGTCGGTCGGCTCGACGACGCCGGGCACGACGGCATGGCCGTGGTCGCGGAGATCCTCGACATCTATCGACGTTACGAGTTTTCCACCCGCGTGCTCGTAGCATCGGTCCGCCACACCGATCACGTGCGCCGCGCCGCCCTGCTCGGTGCCCATGCGGCCACCGTACCGCCGAAGGTCCTCGATGGCCTGTGCCGTCACCCCATGACGGACGCCGGCCTCGCCCGGTTCGCCGCGGACGCGGCGGCCGCGGGCCTGTCTGCGGATACGTGAGTCGTCCGCCACGCCACGGTGGCCGTGCCGCGGGCGGTCAACCGCGGTAGAGGGGCAGATGGACCTCGAACCGCGTGCCGGCTCCGAGTTGCGTGTCCACCAGGATCCGGCCGCCGAGACTTCGCGTGATCTCGTGGATCACGGGAAGTCCGAGACCGGTGCCCGCATCCCCCTTCGTCGTGAAGAAGGGGTCGAAGATGCGTTGGCGAACCTCCTCGGGGATCCCGCATCCCGTGTCCTGGACCACCAGGCGGCCGAGGCTGCGGTCGCGGAAGACGCCCACGAAGATCCGCCCGCGGTGGCCGCCCTGGGCGTCCCCGAGGGCATCTAGGGCGTTGAGGAGCAGGTTCATGCCGATCTGGTGGACCTCGTCCTTGTCGGCGTGGACCACGACGCGCTCGTCGATGTCCTCGACGAGTTCGACGCGGCGCATGCGGCCTGCACGCCGCAACATCTCCAGGATCGTCTGGATCGACTCGGCCAACACGACCGGGCCGCGGGCGACGACGCGCGGCCGCAGGGGCGCGAGGATCTGCTCCACCTGATCCTGGACCCGTCGCACGCTCTCGCGCATGTGTCGAACCATGCGCACCAGGCCATCGTCCGGATGGGAGCGCTCGATCATGGCAAGGTACCCCAGGATGGGCCCGAGGTCGTTCTTGATCTCGTGGGCGGCGCTCCCGGCGAGGACCGCCATCGTGGCCAACCGGTCCGCCCGCTGAAGATGCTGCTGCGTCTCCTCGTGGGCCGCGTCGTAGTGCAGGAGACCGACGACGTAGGTCGAAGGCACGGTCGGATCGTCTTGGCTCTCGACTTCGCACAGGGAGAGTGAAAGCCGCACCGGAAGGCGTTCGCCGCTGCTCGACCGCAGCGTGGCCTGGCCGCGCCAATGGCCCGTGGGGTCGGCGCCCGCCACGAGGCCCCGGATGCGTTCGTGGAATCGGCCGGCCACGGGATGCGGCTCGAAGAGCATGTCCGCATCACATCCGAGCAGCTCGCCGAGGGGTGAGCCGACGAGCCCCACGAAGCTGTCGCTGGCGTTGATGAGGTGCCCGTCCTCGTCGAACACCACGATGCCTTCCCGGGCCCTGTCGAAGAGGACGGTCAGCAGCTGCGCCATGTGCTGGGCGCGAACGGACAGCTGGCGGTTCTCCTCGAGCAGGCGCGCTTGCACCGTGCGCTCCCGAAGCTGCGCGCGCCTCACCTCGAGGGCGCGGGCGATGGTCGTCCGCAGCTCACCGCGAGAGACGGGTTTGGTGAGGTAGTCGAAGGCTCGTTCCCGAACCGCTTCTGCCGCGGCTTCCACGCTGTCGTCCGCAGTGACGATGATGACGGGGACGAGGGGGTCGCGGGCGTCCACCTCCTGCAAGAGCTCGAGGCCCGAGCGCCCCGGCATGATGAGGTCGGTCACGACCACGTCGGCGCGGTGCCGCTCGAAGAGTTCGAGGGCCTGCTCGACGTCGGTGGCGGACTGCACCTCGTAGCCGCATCGGACGAGGGCCATGCGAAGGGCACTCGAGACCAGTTCGTCGTCCTCGACGAGCAGGATACGGGCCGGTCGTTGATCGATGGTGATCTGGCTCGCCATCACGAGGATTCGTGGTGCCGTGGGGAAGTCGACGGGGGCGTCACCGGAAACGTCATCGAGACGCCCCCGTCGCCCGTAGGCGAAAGCTCGGTGCCGCAGGCGTCCGCCAGGGGTCGCAGGCGATCGAGGCGGTGCGGGTCGAATGCCACCACGTGCAGGGTCTGGCGGGGGTTCTCGAGGGCACTTAGGGTGAACGAAATCTGCAGGCGCTCGGGGGTCGGATCGCCGGTGCACCACCGCCCGAGCAAGGTCATCTCGCCCTCGAGGAAGTTCCCGTTCCGAATCGCCGCGAGGCCGGCCATGAGGATCCCGAGGATCAGCCACTCGGCGCGGGCCGGCAAAGGAGCTTCCGCGACGCGGGTGACGTCGGTCACGAAGCGCACGCTCAGGCGGTCGAAGCGACGGGAGAGGATCGTGGCGGCGCGGGCGATCGTCTCGCCGACCGTCGCCGCTCGCCGCGGCCGGTGCCCGGATCGGGCCAGGGCCGCGAACTCCTGCAGCATGGTCCGCATACCCTCGGCGGCCGTGAGACATCGCTCGAGACGGCTCCGCTCGTCGGCATCCCGGGCGTCCTCGACGGCCAGTTCGAGCATGACCGTCAACGACTGCAGCGGATTCGAGAGGTCGTGGGTGAAGATCGCGATGGCCTCTTGCAAAAGGGCCGCAACGGCGGACTCCGGACTCGGCGGTACCCTGTCCGGGGTCTCGTCGGATCCGGTCGCCATGGTCCGGGATGCTAGCAGGCCGGTCACGGGCCGCCGACACGGCGCACCACATCGGAACCGCATAGACTCGCCCGTCACGTGGCCCGCAAACCCCGCCAACACGTCAACCCCCTGTCGGCGGCCTACCTTGCGCCGCGGGCGCAGCCCGTAGAGCGGCCGCCTCATCTGCCCCCCGACGCGCCCTGTGACGTCGAACTCGGATGTGCCGAAGGCGCGTTCTCGTTCGCTCTCGCAACCGCGCATCCCGATCGACTGGTCGTCGGGCTCGAGATCCGCTCGGCCCTCGTCGAGCGCAATCGAATGCGAGCTCGGCGGCTCGGCCTCGCCAACCTGGTGTTCGGCTACGTGAACCTGCAAGTGGACCTACACCGGGTGTTCGAACCGGCCTCCGTCGACCGCTTTCACCTGTTGTTCCCGGATCCGTGGTTCAAGACGCGCCACGGCAAGCGGCGGGTGGTCTCGCCCTATCTGCTGCGGACCATGGCGACGCAGCTTCGGCCCGGCGGGGAAGTCCACGTCGCAAGCGACGTGTTCGAAGTCGCGTTGGAGGCGATGGAGGCCTTCGAGGGGCCCATGGGTGAGGCCCTGGGATTTCGTTCCCTTTCGCCTCGGGGGCCGTGGACCTTCGTGCGCGAAAACCCCTACGGCGTCGCGTCGCGGCGCGAGGAGATCACCCGGGCCCGCGGACAGCGGGTCTGGCGCGTGCGCTACGGATGGTCCCCACCGGGCGACGATCCGCCCTGAGCCGCGCCCTCGCCCGCGCCGCGTGCGATCAACGGCGCGAGGTCGTCGATGGCGGGCGTGTCGGGAAGATCGAGGCACCGTGGCACGGCCCGGACCGCATCCTCGCGCGCACCCCCTTCCCGCAGGTCCCCATCGACGGTCTGCATGCACGCGCAAAACGACGTCGCAGAGATGGCGCCTTTTGCGCATTGCTCGGCCACCCGCGCGGCCAACCACGGTCGGAAGCGGTCCTGGCAGTCCAGGGAGGGAAAGGGCACCGCCAGGGCGCAGCCGCAGAGGGCGTCGTCCCGTCCGGGGACCGGGTCGACGCAGACGGTCTGCATCAACCGATCCTGCGCCCGCAGGCGCGCGTCGAGGTCGGATGCGCCGCCGAGGACCACGCCCACGAACCACGGCACGGCCACGCCGAAGACGAGCGCGGCCGCGGCCCCGGCGATCACCAGGCCGAGGAGCAGGTCGCGCCGACGCATCTTGGCGTTCCCTTCGGTGGCGAGTACGACGGACACGGCGGCATCGAGCGTAGCAGCCCCGATGGGCGCGGCCCATCGCCGCATGCCCGCACCCCGGCCGCGGATCGGGGCGCAGGTCGTCGCCGGCGCCCCCGATGGGGGTTGTTCGAGCCGCTGCAAGGTACGATACTCGCGCGCGTTCCCCCACGGGAGGCGAATTCGTCCATGGCCCAGCACTCCTCGTTCCGCATCGTCTCCGCGCTCACGGCCGTCGTGCTCGCCGTGGCGCCCGGAAGTTCCGCTTCCGCCGCCGCGTTGGGCACGCTCGCGGTCGAGCCCGCCGCCGAAGGTGACGCCGAGGCGGCCAACCCGGAGCCCACGTCCGAGGAAGCCACCGGCGACGCGGCCGAGGGCGCACCGGAGGGGAATGCGAGTGCGGAAGGTGAGGGCGCCGAAGGCGAGCCCACCGAAGGCGAGGCCGCGGCGGGTGAGGGCGCCGAAGGCGAGCCCACCGAAGGCGAGGCCGCGGCGGGTGAGGGCGCCGAAGGCGAGTCCACCGAAGGCGAGACCGCGGCGGGCGAAGCCGCGGCGGGCGAAGCCGAAGAAGCAACCGCCGCCGAGGAGGAGGCCGCCGCGCCGCCCGAGGGTCCGCCCGCCCCTGCGGTCGAGGATCAGGGCCCGCAGCGTCCCGAGGAGCCCACCATCGGAGGCAAGCCGGCCAAGGGGGTCGGGCTCATGGCCGCCGGCGGTACGTTGCTCGGCCTTGGGGTCGTGGGCATCGTCACCACGAGCCTCATCACGCGCAACTGCAGCTTCGATGGGCCGCTCAAGTGCAAGTACCGTAACCAAGACAGCTTTCTCATCCCCCTGACCGCCGCGCCGGCGGTGCTCGGCGTGATCCTCCTTTCGGTCGGGATCGGCTATCGCGTGCGGTACAAGAAGTGGGAGAACTGGACGCCCGAGGGATCCCGCAAGGCGGCGGTCGTCCCCTTCGGGGGCCGTTCGTCGGCGGGCCTGGCGGTCGTCGGGCGGTTCTGAACGGCGCGCGGTGGGCCGTGATCAGTCCTGGGCGCGCCGGGACAGGATGACCGTGGCCAGCTCGGCGATGAGTTCGACGTCCTCCGCGCTCGCCTGGGCGACCAGGGTGGCAAGGCGCACCCGCGCTCGAGCGCCGGGTGCCGGCCGGTCCGCGTAGTCGGGCAGGATCTGCACGAGGGAGACGCCGAGCCCCCGCGCGACACGAAGCAGCGTCCGCAGGCCGGGGCTCGTGTAGCGCCCGTTCTCGAGGCGCGAGATCATGTCCGTCGCGATCCGGGCCCTGCGCGCCAGGTGTTCTTGGGTAAGCCCCCGTTCCTCACGTAGCCGCCGCAACCGATGGCCGAGGTCGACCATGTAGGCACGCTCGTCGTGTTGGCCGTCGGTACCAGGGTGAGGGGGCTGCAGGCGCCGTACGGCTCCGGGACCGTCCACGGGTCCTTGACTCATGAATCTGCCTCCAGGGCTCGGGCTTCGAGGATCCGGATTCGATCGCGCACGCGTGCGGCCTCCTCGTAGCGTAGCGCGTCGGCGAGCCGCCGCATCTCGGTACGCAACGTCTCGATGCGGGCCGCAAGCTCGGCTGCGGTCAGGGCCTCGTCCCCGAGCTCCGCAAGACCGATGGGAGCTCCGCCGTCCCGCCGCTTGGCGGGGCCGGGGCCATGCCGAGGCGCCTCGGCCTCCGCCTCGGGTGTGACCGCCGAGATCTCGCGCTTGGCGGAGCGCGGCACGATGCCGTGGGCCTCGTTGTAGGCGGCCTGCATCCTTCTCCGGCGCTCGGTCTCGTCGAGGACGGCGCGCATGCTGTCGGTGATCCGATCGGCGTACATCACCACCATGCCGTCGGTGTTGCGCGCGGCGCGGCCGCAGATCTGCAAGAGCGCCGTCGTCGAGCGCAAGAAGCCCTCCTTGTCGGCATCGAGGATCGCCACGAGGGACACCTCCGGTAGGTCGAGTCCCTCCCGCAGCAGGTTGATGCCGACCAACACGTCGTACTCCCCCCGGCGCAGGTCCCGGAGCAGCTCCTCCCGTTCGAGCGTCTTGATGTCGGAGTGGAGGTAGCGCACCCGCACGCCCCGATCGGCCAGGAACTCCGCCAGGTCCTCGGCCATGCGCTTGGTGAGGGTGGTCACCAGGACGCGGTCGCCCCGTTCCGTACGGGTGCGGATCTCCTCGAGGAGATCGTCGACCTGCCCGGCGGTGGGTCGAACCTCGATGCGCGGGTCGAGCAGTCCCGTGGGACGGATCACCTGTTCGACCACGACGCCCTGGCACTTCTCGAGCTCGTAGGGGCCGGGTGTCGCACTCATGAAGATGACCTGCCCCACCCGTGCCTCCCACTCCTCGAAGCGCAAGGGGCGGTTGTCGAGGGCCGAGGGCAACCTGAAACCGTGGTCCACCAGGGTCTGCTTGCGGCTGCGGTCCCCGCGATACATGGCCGCGATCTGGGGGATCGTCTGGTGAGACTCGTCGACGATGCACAGGAAGTCGTCGGGGAAGTAGTCGAGGAGCGTGGGCGGCGGCTCGCCCGGGGCCCGGCCCGACAGGTGGCGGGAGTAGTTCTCGATGCCGCTGCACCGGCCCATCTCCTCGAGCATCTCGAGGTCGAAGAGGGTGCGCTGCTCGAGGCGTTGCGCTTCGAGGAGCTTCATGTCGTCGCGCAGTTCGGCCAGGCGCACCTGCAGTTCCTCGCGGATGGAGCCGATGGCGCGCCGAAGCTGGTCGGCGGGCGTGACGTAGTGGCTCGCCGGGAAGATCGTCACCTGTTCGAGCCGCCCGACGGTGGTGCCGCGCAGCGGGTCGATCTCCGTGATGGCCTCGACCTCGTCCCCGAAGAACTCGATCCGGACGGCGAGGTCGTCCGCGTAGGCGGGAAAGACCTCCACGATGTCGCCGCGGACCCGGAACGTGCCCCGGTGGAAGTCGATGTCGTTGCGCTCGTAGTGCATGTCCACGAGCCGCCGCAGCAGGTCGTCCCGGTCGAGCTCGGCCCCTGCCTTCACCGAGGCGATCATCTCGAGGTAGGCCTCGGCGGCGCCGATGCCGTAGATGCACGAGACGCTGGCCACGATGATGACGTCCCTGCGGCTGAGCAGGGCGTACGTGGCGGCGTGTCGCATGCGATCGATCTGTTCGTTGATCGACGAATCCTTCTCGATGTACGTGTCCGTGGCCGGCACGTAGGCCTCGGGCTGGTAGTAGTCGTAGTACGACACGAAGAACTCGACGGCGTTGTGGGGAAACAGGGTCTTGAACTCGCCGTAGAGCTGGGCCGCGAGGGTCTTGTTGTGGGCGATCACCAGCGTGGGGCGCTGCACCCGGGCGATGACGTTGGCCAGGGTGAACGTCTTGCCGCTGCCGGTGATCCCGAGCAGGGTCTGGTACCGCTCACCCCGGGTGAGGCCCTCGACGAGGGCGTCGATGGCCGCAGGCTGTCCGCCGCGAGGCACCATGTCCGTGACCAGTTCGAACGGACGCACGTCGGGTGGCCGAGGACGGGGTGCCGTGGTCGATCGTGGGCGCGTGCCCGCGTCGGCGTTCGAACGCTGCATGGTGGGCTACGATAGCACCTGCGTGCCCGACGCCCCTTCCCCGCTCTACCCCATCGTCGACCTGCCCCACCCGTCGGGGCGTTCCGTCCTCGACGTGACCGCCGCGATCTGCCGCGCGGCCGAGGGGCGGCTCTTCGCCATCCAAGTCCGGATGAAGGAGGGAAGCACGGCGGCGCGCGTGGAGGCTGCGCGGCAAGCGTCGGCCGCGGCCAGCGCCTGGTCGGTCCCGGTCTGGATGAACGACGACGGCGCGGCCGCCCTCGAGGCGGGGCCGGCCGTCGCGGGGCTGCACGTCGGCCAGGACGATCCCGACCTTGGACGACTCGACGAGCTTCGGGCCGCGGCGGCCGAGCGCGGCCGCCCGCTCGCCGTGGGGATCTCGACCCACGACGAGACCCAGCTCCGCCGGGCGTGGGCGCGCTCGCCCGACCTCGTCGCCTTCGGTCCCGTACGGCCCACGGCGAGCAAGGCGCGGCCGGATCCGGTGGTCGGCTGGAGCCGCCTGGTCGAAGCGTGCCGCGCCTCGCCGGTTCCGGTGGTGGCCATCGGTGGTCTTCGGCCGGCGGATGCACCGCGCCTTGCGGCGGCGGGAGTCGGGGCGGTGGCGACGATCTCCGCCGTCTCGGGGCCGGACCTTGCGACGGTGGAGGCCCGCACGCGGGCGTTCGTCGCCGCCTTGGACGAGGCGTTCGCGCCGCGCTCTGTCGAATCGGTGGCGGCGGAGATCCCCGTGCTCGATCCCGAAGTCCTCGCGGCCCTGCCCGCGATCTCCGGCGACGTGGGCTCGTTGCGGGCCATGGGCCTGCCCGCGCGCTTCGCCCCCTACGCGTCCGGCAAAGACGTGTGGTACCGCCCGTCCGACGTGGCCGACCTGCTCGACGCCCTCGACAAGGCGCCCGAGGAGTCGTGGGAGGCATGGCGCGCGCGGCACCCCGGCGAGGCGCCGGTGTTGCGGATCCGGCGGCCGTGACCCCTCGAGGCGGTCGGTGGTGCACCTTTGCAGGGCGCTGCCGCGACGGGCGCGGGCGCGAATCGACGTTGCGTGTCGCAACGGCCCGTGGCGCCATGCCGAGCCCCTGAACGTCCAACCCGCCAGCATCCCACGAGGTTCGGCTGGGCACGGATCGTGCGAACGGCTCACCGGGTGCTCGCGCACGTCCTACTGCCATGGCTCCTTTCGTCGGCCCCTGCCGCGGCCTCGGGCTCCGCATCGGATGCGCCGCCTTCCGCGGAAGTCGAGCCGAGTGCCGCAGTGCGCAGGCGCCGGGAGATCTCGGCACGATGGCGGGGGCATCCACGCTTTTCGGTGTGGCTCGGGCCGCGGGGCGCGCTTCGACTCGGTGGGGGCGTCGCCGGTGGCGGCGCCGGTGCCGTCGGCGTATCGGCGAGGATTGTGTGGGGGCTCGGTGCCTACCTCGATCTCGCCGAGGGCGTCTACGCCGATCCCAACCAGCTCGTGGGGGAGATCCGTTTCGGCCTACGCTACGCCTTCGGCCAGGGCGCCTGGCAGCCGGCCGTGCTCGTGGGGGTCGACCACGGTCACGAACAGGACTTCGCCGATTTCGCGGACGAGCCCGGCCGTACCCTCGTAGGCTCGAGCGACGCCATCGAGCATCGCACCGGTCCCATGGCGGGGCTCGAGCTGCGGTATTGGCTCTCGACCGACCCGCGGCGCAAGGTGCTGCACCACATGGCGGTGCTCGGCCGTCTCGATGCCACGTACTACGTGGACGAGGCGCCCCTACCCGTTCGGCTGGCGTTCGGCCTCGCGTTCTCGGCGGTGTTCTGACGTGGAGCCTTACCGAACGGGTGGCGTGCCGTCCCGCTCAATTGCGCTCGGCGTCGATGAATGCGTCGATCTGCGAATCGAGGGCCCGCGCCCGCGCGAACGACGACGCCCCGTCCCCGCCCCGCGCCTCGGCGCACAGGCCGAGGCCCGCGTGGGCCCGTGCAGCCAGGCGCCGATCGCCCGCACGGGTGAGCTTCGCGTAGACGGGTTCGGCCCGGTCGCAGCGCCCGCGCCTGCGGTCGCGGTCGGCCCGGGCCAGCGTCTTCCACGACAGCGCAAGCTCGTCTTCTTGGCTGCCGTCGGCCGCCTGCTCGGGCGCTGCCGCCCCTCGGCCCTGTTGGGATTCCGTGCCCGGCGCTCGGGACGAAGCACCTTTGGCGGCCGGCCTCTTCACCCCGGCAGCGGCGGGCGCGCCCGGCACGTCGTCGAGGGTATCGGGGGCAAGGCCGCCGCCCGGTGCCGACCGTCTGGCGCGGCGCTTCTTGCGTTTGGCAGGAGCCGCGCGGGACCCTCCGCCGGCGGCGGGTTCCTCGACGGTCGCCGCTTCCTGCGGGAGGGGCAGGCCACCGTAGGATTCATCGTGGTCGACGCGCTCGCCCTTGCGCCCGCCCGCGGCCCCCTGGGATTCGGCGACGGGTGGGCGGGCCTTCGTGTGTTCGCGCGTCGTGGCGGGCGCGTCGTCGGGGGCAGCCGCGGGCAGCGGTTCGGCCTCGAACTCGGCTTCGTGAACGGTGCGCGACTCGATCGCGCGGGCCGGATCGGCCTCCGGGGTCGTTTTCGTCCATACCAAGACGATGACAGCAGCACCGGCGACGGCCAATAGGGGCATCCACCACCTCGGCCGCCGGCGCGTCACCTCGTTGTCGGCGGGCGTCGTCGTCTCGGGTCGCGGGCCCTCGGGCGGGACGGGCACACGTTCGAGTTCGCGACGGACGGCGCCGAGGATCCGCGCCTCGAGGTCCGGGGGCACCTCGGTGGCCTCGATGGCCTGCCGGGCCTGGGCTTCGATGTGGACGTACCGATCGTGAAGCGCCCGCAGTGCAGGGGGCAGCTCGGCCGCACGGCGCGGATCGTCGAGCGCGTCTTCGAGGCGGTCGAGGTCCTCGGGGGAGAGCATGGACGGATCGGTCATCCGGTCTCCTTTCCGTCCTCACGGGGATCGAGGTCCGCGAGGGCGACGCGCAGCTTCTCGAGGGCGTAACGCATGCGGCTCTTGACGGTGTTGTCGCTGATCTCGAGCGTCTCGGCGATCTCCACGAAGGACATGCCGCCTGCGACCCGCATCAGGAACACTTCCCGTTGGGCGTCGGGTAGCTCGTCGACGGCTTCGAGGATGCGCGTGCGTAGCGTGGGGGCGAGGGCAGCGTCGTCCACGGGTACGTCGTCGCCCGCGATGCGCTCGCCGAGGCTGCGGCCGGGATCGCCGTCGCGGCCCCGTCCGGGAGCGTCGAGGGACAGGTGGCGGCGGAACTTGGCGCGCCGGCTCTCGTCGATGGCGAGGTTGCGCGCGACGGAGAACACCAGGGTGCGAAACCTGCCCGTGGCGCGGTAGCGGCCCTTCATGCGTAGCAGCCGAACGAACACCTCCTGTGTCAGCTCCTCGGTGCGCGCCCGGTTGCCGACGAAGCGCAGGAGGAAGGCGAAGACGGGGCGGTGATAGCGCCGCACCAACTCCGCGAACGCGGCCTCGTCGCCGTCGTCGGCGAAGGCGGTCATCAGGACTTCGTCGGGCGGGTCGTCGGGCGGTCGGGTCGGCTGGCGAGAGCTGGACGCCACGGATGGGTGCCCATCGTGGCGCGTCGGACGCGACGGGCGCAAGCGTCCGAATGGCCCGAATGGCCGAGGGATCGTGCTGGAAGCCGCAAGCCGCACGCGAACCCTCAACGCCCGATGGCCGCGACCGGCCCGGCCGCCGACGCGCCGAAGATGTTGGGAGTCTCACAAGTTCTACAGAACTTAGAAATCTCAGCGTGGTGGAGGGTGCGAAAACGCCCGAAGATTGGAGGTAGTCAACGTTTTGACGCGACGGTCCGGACAAGTACCAAGTTGGGCCGCCAGGATCTTGGCGGTTCGGGCCAGCCGTCCGGAATTGGAACCTGAATTTCCTAGAGATCCGATTCGAGCCGTCATTGGCACGACCACTGCAGATGCGGTCCGTCACTCCCCGTTCGGGGGCCCCGTAACGGAACGAAAACGACGCAACCTCACACCCTCCGGTCTCGACCCTCCGATGACTCCATCGGTTCCCGTCGGTCCGGGTCCCGGCCTCCCCAGCCGGGACGCTCGAACACCCCGCCTTCCCCGTGGAGGCGGGGTGTTCGCTCTCCGGGGCCTGCGGGATTGGGCCGCATCGAACCGGCGCCAAGCCGCCGGGAGGGCTCAGAACCGCGAGAGGTACGGTCGCGGACGAAACGCGGTCTCCGGCGCGGCGGTGGCCACACTCTTCTTACCGATGTTCTTCCCGAAGAAGTAGGCCATGCTGGCGCCGAAGTAGAAGCCCGTGTTGAAGCCGCCGCTGACCGTGATGCCGAAGACGTCCTTGACGATGAGCCGCATGCTGAGCATGAGGTTCACCACGGGCAGCACGGGCGGGATGTCCGACTGCTTCTTGCGGTAGCCGAAGGCCTCGAGGTCGCCCTTGTCGCACTTGTCCTTGGAGCACTTGGCGAAGCCCAAGGGGTTCGGCTCCGACAGGTCGTTGGGATCGAAGTCCATGTCCGGGTCCTCGGCCGGGTCGTAGTGGGGCGTGCACCGCGTGAAGTCGGCGAGGTCCTCGAGGCGCTGGCAGGTGTTCTGCATCATGCCGTTCTGGTAGCCGAGGGGCGGCGTCCCCATGTTCGTCTGGTAGACGCCCCCCGTCACGATCCCCAACCCGATGCCGCCGCCGCCGCCGATCCCGAACTCCACGTCCTTGGTGACGACGACCGGGTAGCGGCCGATGAAGTCGGCCTCGAGGTAGACCAGGCCCAGGTTCACCTCGGTGTAGTCCGCCGCCGAGAGGTTGCAGCGACCGCCGTCGTGGACCTCGCAGTCGTCCGCCCACTCGTCCTTGTCGAGCCAGTAGGAGTCGGGGGCGTGGGCGTGCTGGTAGCCCACCGAGGCGACGATGTCGAAGAGGCGCGAGTGCCGGTAGACGTACTCGCCGCCGATGTAGAAGTTGCAACCGTCCTGCTTGAGCAGGCCCCGCTCCTCGGCGAAGTTACCGATGTTCCCGCCGCGGCACAGGGCGTTGCCGTGGGTGGCGAGGAACTTGCTCAGGATCCACGTGGGGATCACCGTGATGCCGCCGCGCACCCCGATGCCGTGCTTGTTGAAGGGGCCGCCCCACTTGTCGACCCGCTCCTCGGTGGGCGCGGGCGCCGGCGCCGGTTCGGCTTCGGGTTCCGGTTCGGGCTCGATGCGGTCGTCGGCCGGCCCCTCGGGTTCGGCCGGCGCCGGCTCGCTCGGCTCCGGAATCGGTGTCTCCGAAGGCGGGGCCTTGCTCGAGGTCGGCGTGTAGTCCACCCCGGCGGGCACCGCGTCCTCCCCTTCGGAAGTTGGCGTCCCTTCGGCGGGTTGTGCGGCCATCGTCGCGGCGAGGGCGTAGGGCGACGCCATCGCGGAGGCGGGGGTGGCCAAGGACGCGGCGACGAGGGAGCAGGCGAAGCGACGCATGGCCCATGATAGGCACGGCGGCGCCCCGCGCGTCAAAACCGGACCGCGATCACAGCCGGATCTGGCGCCACGACCCCCCGGCGAACTTCCAGCCCATGGCGATGCCGAGCAGGGCGATGTAGACGGTCGCCGCGGCGAAGACCCCTTCGAGGCCGCCGCCGAGCACCGGCCCGAACAGGTAGCTGGCCGGCACGAGGACGCCGAGGTGCAAGGTCAGCTCCACGAGCATCACGTACAGGTTGGCCCCCGCACCGTAGAGGGCCTGGGAGAGCACCAGTCCCACCACCATCAGCGGCAGGGAGAGGGCCACGATCCGCAGGGCGGCGGCGCCTTCGGCCGCCACGGCCGGGTCGTTGGGCGCCCAGAACGCCAAGATGGGCTCGGGGAAGAGCAGCATCCCCACCATCACGACGCCCATGGCGTAGATCCCCAGGCGAACGGCCTCCCAGCCGTAACGGGCCGCGAGGTTGGGCTTGCCCGCGCCGAGGCTCTGCCCCACGCAGGTGGCCGTCGCCGTCCCGAAGGCCAATAGGGGCATGAAGCAAAGGGCCGCCGTGTCCATGATCGCCTTCGCCGCGGCCGTGTGGGTGTTCTCGCCGGTCCCCGCGTCGAGCATGCCCACGAAACGCATGAACAGGAGGAAGCCGCCCATCAGGATCACCGTCGCGGAGCCCGAGGGCAGCATCAGGCGCACGATCTGCAGCGCGGCCGCGGGGTCGAAATTGCGCGGCCGGTACGCTCGGAAGCGGCGGCGGTCCGCCCGGCCGAGGCTGACGCCCGCGATGATGGCCAGCCCGAGGTACGTGCTCGTCACCGATGCGATCCCCGCCCCGCGCAGCTCGAGGGCCGGGATGCCGAGGGGCTCGACCCCGAAGATGAGCACGTAGTTCAAGGCGATGTTGAACAGGTTCATCGCCAGGGCCGCCCACAGGTGGACGTACGTGCGCCCGATGCCGTCGTAGAACGCCTTGTAGGCGAACGTGACGACCATACCGGGGATCCCCATCATGCGGATCCGGGTGTACTCGGCGCCGAGCCTTCGTTGGGCCTCGCTGGCCTCGGCGAAGTAGCCCATGGCGGGCTCGACGAGTTCGTGGCCGACGATCCCGCCGACGACGCCGGCGACCAGGGAGATCCACAGGGCGTTCCACAGCACGGCGCCCGCCGCCTCGTCGTCACCGGCGGCGTAGCGCCGGGCGGTCAGGGCCTGGGTGCCGAAGCTCACCGCCGCGAAGAAGCCACCTACGCCCCAGAACAGCGGCATGCCCAGGCCGAGAGCGGCTTGGGACGCCGTCGCGGTGCTCGCATCGAGCCGCCCCACCATGAAGGTGTCGGCCGCGTTGACGAAGAACTGCGTGATCACCGCAAGCATCACCCACACCCCGAGCCGCAGCACGCGCCGGACCAAGGGCAGCTCGAGCCGCCACGTCCAAAGACGTGGGGGCGTGTCGGGTGGGCTGGTCAGGTCCACGGTAGGCTCGGATGGATCGCGCGCAGTGGGCGATCCGCGGGGGCTGTACCCCAGCGGCCGGAGCACCGCAAGCGGCATCCGGTCTCCGGCGCCCCCCGCCGATGCACGCCGAGGCGCGTCGATCGGCGTCGCGCTCGGTTATGGCGGTCGGACGGCGCCCCGGGTCGGCCATGGCACCGAACCACCGCGTTCCGACATGGCGATGGACGATCGCAGGCGGGGCACGCGGTTGGACTCGCCAAGATCGCGCCCCGGTCGAACTACGGCACCCGATGAATGCGCGGCTCGTCGTCGATACGGCCCACGAAGACGGTAGGGCCGCAGTCCATACCGCCGGCGCAGCGGGCGGGTGGTCGTCACGACGGCCACATGCACATCCCGACCGTGCCATTGACCGTCATCACGGGGACGCAATCGAGGCCATCGCCGCAGGTCGAGGGCGCGTTCGGATCGCACGGAACGATACAGCGCAGATCCCCCGACCCGATTTCCGTGCATTCGGCGAAGGCGTCGGCGCCGAGGACCGAGGGGGGGCATGCCATCGAATCGCCGGCCTTCTCGCACCCCGGCGCGCAGATTTCGTGTCCCGGCTGCATGAAGCACATGACGTTCGGTTCGCCGAGAAAGGCGCACATGTCCTGTCCGTCACACTGCACGTAGAGGTTGGGCACGCAGACCTTCATGTTCGGGGGGATCTCCGGGAACACCGAGTCCACGCACACGGCATTGGGGATCGGCGCGCACTCGGTTTCGTCCTTGCACATCGCCGTCGCGAGCTTGCCCTCCTGGAAGCAGGCGTCGGCCGCCTTGCACGACGCGTACGTGCGCACGCCGTCGAACTCCGCACAACACACCTCGCCCTCCGCGCAGTCTTCGGGGCCGTCGCAGCGAAACTCGGAGACCGTGGCCGCCTCCCGATTGCACGTGTCGGGGCAATCGCATCGCAGGGCCTCGCCGCCGCCGGCGAAGGCGTAGCAACACGACTGCGTGTGCTGGCTGCAGACCAGGCCCGGACCGCACGCGATCCCCGGGCTCTGCTCCACCGGTGCGCAGGCCTCCCCTCCGGAGGTGCCGCCGTCGGACGAGGACGACGGCGCGGTCGTACTCGCCGCGGTGTCCACCTCGGGAACGGGCTCGTAGCAGGCGCCCAAGGACACGCATACGCAGAACAGCGCCGCGGGCGCCGCACGGTGGTGTCGTCGGCAACCGGACATGCCACCATCGTAGCATCGCCGCGCTCGTCTACGCGGCCCCATCCGGGGC